>NZ_CP030048.1:5402045-5702159 GCF_015291665.1 Bradyrhizobium sp. CCBAU 53338 | reverse complement strand
CGGTCGATGCGCACCAAAGCGATGCCCTTGCCCTTCGCCGACGCGCCCATGGTGCCGACGGACTTGTCTCCGGCCATGACGCTGACGCCGACCTCGGGCGCTGAGTCCTCGAGCAGCACCTTTACGCTGCGGGTGCGCGCAGTGCCGCGATGCTGCATGCGCGAGACGACCTCCTGGCCGACATAGCAGCCCTTGTCGAAATCGACACCGGCGAGGCGGTCCATGTTGGCCTCGTGCGGGAACGCATCGCTGTACATGAAATCGAGCCCACCGCGCGGTACGCCGAGCGCGATCCGGTGGGCCTCATAGTCGGCGGGATCGACCAGTTCGGCACCGATCAAATCGGAGAGTTTTTGCTTGAGATCCTCGGGAATCAGGATGCGCGTGCCGAGCTCGGGATTGCGTGGATCGGCGAAAGCGAGGTCCGGCTGCGCAGCCAACTGGCCGTCCCAAGCCGCGAGCACGCCGAGATCGTCGGAGAGGTTGTCCACCGTCACCTTGGCGCGCAGCTTGTAGAATTTCAGCTTGGTGGCGAGGCCTTCCGCCAGCGCCCTCGGGCAGTCGACCAGGAACCCGCCGCCGTGGCCGGCGGGCGCTTCCGTGATCAGGAAATCGACGATGATCTTGCCCTGCGGCGTCAACAGTGCGCCGAATCGGCCCAGGCCCGGCTTGAGCCTGTCGACATCGGTCGTGATGAGGCCGTTGAGGAAGTTGCGCGCATCCTCGCCCGCGACCTTGATCACGCCCCGGTCCGGAAGAAACGCTGATTTCATGCGAAAATCTCTTGCGACATGGTGCTGCGGAACGTAAGCCCGCAAGGCATAAACGACAAGACCTCGAGCCCTGCGCTTGGGGACGAGAGAGGCCTTCAGCCATGACCCAGCGCTTCGATGTGATCCTCAAGGGCGGCACCGTCGTCAACCAGGACGGCGAGGGTGTTCGCGATATCGGCATCACCAACGGTCGCATCGCCGAGCTCGGCCCGCTGTCGCAGGCCTCTGCTGCCGAGGTGATCGAGTGCAAGGGCCTGCACATCCTCCCCGGCGTGATGGACACGCAGGTGCATTTCCGCGAGCCCGGGCTGGAGCAGAAGGAAGACCTCGAGACCGGTTCGCGCAGCGCCGTGATGGGCGGCGTCACCGCCGTGTTCGAGATGCCTAACACCTCTCCGCTCACGGTGACCGAGGCGACCTTCTCCGACAAGATCAAGCGTGCCCATCACCGCATGCATTGCGATTTCGCCTTCTTCATCGGCGGCACCCGCGAGAACGTGCAGGATCTGCCGGTGCTGGAGCGCGCCCCGGGCTGCGCGGGCGTGAAAGTGTTCATCGGCTCGTCGACCGGCGCACTGCTGGTGGAGGACGACGAGAGCCTGCGGCGCATCTTCCAGGTGATCCGCCGGCGCGCAGCGTTCCATGCCGAGGACGAGTACCGCCTCAACGACCGCAAGTCTCTCCGCATCGAGGGCGATCCGCGCTCGCATCCGGTCTGGCGCGACGAGACCGCGGCGCTGATGGCGACGCAGCGCCTGGTCAAGCTCGCGCACGAGACGGGCAAGCGTATCCACGTGCTGCACATCTCGACGAAGGAAGAAATCGAATTTTTGCGTGATCACAAGGATGTGGCTTCCTGCGAGGCGACGCCGCATCATCTCACGCTGGTCGCGCCCGAATGCTACGAGCGGCTCGGCACGCTCGCGCAGATGAACCCGCCGGTGCGTGGTGCCGATCACCGCGCCGGCATCTGGCGCGGCATCGAGCAGGGCATCATCGACGTGCTCGGCTCCGATCACGCCCCGCATACTCTGGAGGAGAAGCAGAAGACCTATCCCGCGTCGCCCTCCGGCATGACCGGCGTGCAGACGCTGGTGCCGCTGATGCTCGATCACGTCAACGCCGGCCGGCTCTCGCTCGCGCGCTTCGTCGATCTCACGAGCGCCGGCCCCGCGCGCCTCTACAACATGGCGTGCAAGGGCCGCATCGCCGCCGGTTACGATGCCGATTTCACGATCGTCGATCTCAAGCGCAGCGAGACCATCACCAACAAATGGGTTGCCTCGAAAGCCGGCTGGACGCCCTATGACGGCGTCCGCGTCACGGGCTGGCCCGTCGGCACCTTCATCCGCGGCCGCCGCGTGATGTGGCAGGGCGAACTGGTGATGCCATCGCAGGGCGAGCCGGTACGGTTTCTCGAGACGCTGAAGCAGTAGGGGGCATTGCTGGTGGGGAGGCACGGTGCCTACCCACAAGGACGAGGGAGAGGTCTACACTTCCTCGCCAACGGGAGCGCAGTCCGATGTCGCAGCCATCAGCGGTCATATCTACCCGGCAACTCGCCACGCTTCTCGGCGACCCCAACCTCCGCCTCTACGACTGCACGACCTATAACGAGCCGGTCCCGCCAGGCAGCGACGTGCCGTATCGCGCCGTCCCCGGCGACAAGACCTTCGCCGCCGGCCACATCCCGGGCGCCGATTTTCTCGACCTGCAGGGCGAGTTCTCCGACACTTCCGCGCAACAGTTCTTCATGATGCCCGAGGTGGCCCGGCTCGAAGCTGCTTTCGGCCGCCACGGTCTCGATGCGACCAGGACCGTCGTGGTGCTCTACAGCATCGGCACCATGATGTGGTCGACGCGGTTCTGGTGGATGCTGCGTTCGCTCGGCGTCGATGCGCGCGTGCTCGATGGCGGTTTCGACAAATGGAAGGAAGAGGGGCGGACGATCGAGACCGGTGCCCCCAAGGGCTATCCGGCCACGACCTTCGAGGCCACACCCCGCGCCGGCTTCTTCGTGGACAAGACATTTGTGAAGTCGCGCATCGGCGATCCCTCGACCGTCACGGTCAACGCGCTCGGACCGCAATTTCATAAAGGCCTTGAGCCGAGCCGTTACGGCCGGCCGGGCCGCGTGCCCGGCAGCGTCAACGTCTCGGCTGCCACGCTAGTCAACGCCGACAAGACGCTGACGAGGCTCGCCGATGCCGAAGCCAAATTCACCGCGGCAGGCGTCACGCGCGACAAGAACGTGATTCTGTATTGCGGCGGCGGCATCTCGGCGACGATCGACCTGCTGATGCTGACGCAACTCGGCTACGACAAGCTGACGCTTTACGACGCCTCGATGGGGGAGTGGGCGAGGGACGCGTCGCTGCCGATCGAGACGGATTGAGGCGCATCAAATCTGGCGCGCTTACTGCCTTGCGAGGCAGACCGAGAACTCGCCGTTGCGGATTCGGGCGGGAAAGCCCTCGACGAATTTCGCCACCGCGTCCTCGCCATAGGTGCCGACAAGCTCGGCGAGCGCCGCAAACAGGCTTGCCTGCGCCAGGCAGTCGCCGTCGACGCCGTCATGGCGCGCTTCGGCCCAGGCCTCGTTCAGATAGCTCAGGGCGGCTTGTTTCTGCTCGTGGTCGGGCAGCGGCGCGCGGGCGGGGGCGTAGGAAATCGGCTGGCTCATGAAACTCGATCAGGGCTGGGGCGCGATCCACGGCGATGCGCTGCAGGTGAGGTGTAGCACGCGTATTAACGCCCGCTAGGCCACATCTTTAAGAACGGTTAACGGCTGTGAACAAAGTCGACGAGAGGTTCCCGCGAGCTCAGTTCGCGTAACGCGCCGTGAGATCGCGCGAGATCTTCGAGCCTTCCTCGATGTAACGGCGGATCGCCACCGTCGCTGCCGGAGTGCAGCTGCGGTAGGTCTGCTGGAAGCCGTTATAACCGCGATTGAAGGCCGCGATCATGCGGGTGCGGCGCTCGCCGGAGGGCGTCTCGGCGTCGATCAGCGCCTGCATCTCGTTGCGCCATTTGTTGCCCTCGTTGGAGCCGCAGATGCCGCGCAGATAGTGCAGGCCGCCGAGGATCTCGGCCAGTCGCTGCAAATCGGGGTCGAACGGCGCCGCCACGTCCTGGGCCCGGGCGGGCACGGAAGCGCAGGCGAGCATCAGGGTAAAAATGACCAGAAATCGCGTCGACATCGGCGGGCTGTATGCCCCCTCGGGGCTGATGAAGCAAGGCGGCTCGGTCAGGGGCTGGTCAGCCGGTGGGCGAACTGGATGATCTCCTCCAGGCCCCCGGTCATCTTGATGTCGGCCAGGCTCGCCAGCCCGTCCGGGGCGATCCACCTGAAATCGTCGAGCTCGTCGTTCAGGGACGGTTCCCGGGCCACCCAGCGGGTGGCGAAGGACATGATCAGGTAGTGGCCGGCACCGGGCGTGGCCGGCAGCACCTCGCGCCAGCCGGCCAGGCCGACGATCTCGATCTCAAGCCCGGTTTCTTCGCGGACCTCGCGCTTGAGCGCCTGGTGCAGCGATTCGCCGAATTCGACCCGGCCGCCCGGCAGCGAATAGAATCCCTTGGCGGGGGAGCGGGCACGACGGGTAAGCAGCACCTTGCCGTCGCGAAAGATGGCCGCGCTGACCGCGATCTGGGGATGGGTGGGCTGGACGACCGTGGCCATTTTCTTCAAGGACCTGGCTCAATTCGCCATGATGGTGTCGACGTCGGCTTCCGCACCGCCATTGATGATGCCGCCGCAGGCCGCGATCAGCGGCTTGACCCAAGCCGTCGCCTGCTCGGCCAGCCGAACGCGGGTCGTGTCCTTCTCGACCTCGCGCATCGCCGAGCCGACCGCCGTCAGGATCGAGGTCATGGTGTCGGTGATGTGGTCGAACTGAGCGCGCACGGATGGCTCGGCCTTCTCATAAGCCTCGATGGCCAGATCCCGCGCCTTGAAGTTCGACGCCGTAAAATGCTCAGCATAGGACAGTGGCGACCAGGTCAGAAAATCTTCGGCGCATTCCGGCATGTCGGGGACCATTTCCAACAGCATCACGGCTTCATTGAAATGGTTGAGATAGTCAGTGGCAAGCCCGGTCCGCGGGTTGATATTGGCCACGCGCAGCCGTTCGGCCCAGGCTTGCGCCTCGGGGCCCGTCTGTACGTGCGTCCGCGCGGGTTGCGAGGCCATTGAGCTCATCGGCCGCAGTGTTAACGTTCGGGGTTAAAAGGACCTGAACGGACCCTATATTGGCGCAAGGATGTGTGGACGCTTCGTCATAACTTCGGCCCCCGCGGCCTTGCGGCAACTGTTTGGCTATATCGAGCAGCCGAATTTCCCGCCCCGGTACAATGTCGCCCCGACACAACCGATTCCGGTCGTGCTGGTCGAGAATGGCGCGCGCCATTTCCGCCTGATGCGCTGGGGCCTGCTGCCAAGCTGGGTCAAGGACCCCAAGGGCTTTACCCTTCTGATCAACGCCCGCTCCGAGACGGCGTTGGAGAAGCCTGCCTTCAAGAAAGCGATCCGCCGGCGGCGCGGGCTGATCCCGGCTGACGGTTATTATGAATGGAAGTCCGAGAGCGGCCGCAAGCAGCCGTTCTTCATCCACCACGTAGACGGTGCTCCGCTCGGCTTTGCCGCGGTGTTCGAGACCTGGATCGGACCGAACGGCGAGGAGCTCGACACGGTCGCGATTGTCACGGCGGCCGCAAGCGAGGATTTGGCTGCGCTGCATGACCGCGTGCCCGTCACGATCAGCCCGCGCGACTTCGAGCGCTGGCTGGATTGCCGCGGCGACGAGATCGATGCGATCATGCCGCTGATGACGGCGCCCCGCGTCGGCGAATTTGCCTGGCATCCGGTCTCCACCCGCGTCAATCGCGTCGCCAATGACGACGAGCAACTGGTCTTGCCGATCAGCGCGGAGGAGATGGAGGCCGAGGCACCGAAGCCGAAGAAGGTCGCGCGAAAGGCCGCGGGCGCATCGACGGATGACGGGCAGGGGTCGTTGTTCTGATCAGCGATGCCGGTGGGCAATAGCGCAACGCGCCGTGCCCACCGTCTGTTCAATGATTCGATTCAAGCCGCGGCGACGGCCGACCCAAGCGCCGCGTTGCTGTACGCCTCGCCGCCAATGCCCCAGCCGCCGTCCACGGCGTAGCTGACATTTGCAAAAATGTGCTCGCGCTTGATGCGTCCCTCGGCGGCCTTCTCGATGATGGCAGTGCCTTCTGAGATCCAGGCGTCCTTGAGCTCCTGTGTCGGCAGCACGAATGACGGCACCTTGAGCTCGAACACGGCGATGTCGGCGGGCTTGCCGCCGGAATAGGTGCGCCGCTTCGGCACCACGGTCACCTCGCCGATGACGTTCGGCGTCATGAAGCGGTTGCCCGTGAGGCCGTGCAGACGCAGCAGCAACTCGGTCAGCCTGCCGAACGCCTCGGCTTCTGCGGCCGGCGTCAGCGCGCCTTCGGGAACGATGATCTGGATGGGCATAGGTGGTCTCCCTTTGAACCGTAAGATAACGGTCGTTATATAAAACATAACGATCGTTATTTCGTCAAGCGTAATGTAACGATCGCTATCGAGAGGTGACCGGCGATGGCCAGACCGAAGAAGAGCGACGGAGATGCGCGCGCGCGGCTGGCGGACGCGGTCGGGCGCGGCTTCCGCACCGGCGGGTTCGGCGGCGCCGGCGTGGATGCGCTCGCCAAGGGCGCTGGCCTCACCTCGGGCGCGTTCTATGCCCATTTCGAATCCAAGGCCGATGCGTTCCGGCTTGCCGTGGCGGATGGGCTGGCGTTCCTGCGCGGCGGCATAGCCCAGTTTCAGGCGCAACACGGCAGCGGCTGGCGCGAACCGTTCATCGATTTCTATCTGGGTGAGCGGATGGAGGTCGGCCTCGATGAGGCCTGCGCGCTTCCGAGCTTTTCCTCCGATGTCGCGCGCTCGGATGCGGCAACGCGTGCAGTCTACCAGAGCGAGCTGGAGCGCCTCGCGGACCTCGTTGCGCAGGGCTTTCGTGGCACACACGCACGCCAGCGGGCGCTGGCGCTGCTGGCGATCCTGGCGGGCGCGGCCGACATGGCGCGCGCGGTGAAGGACGACGCAATCAGGCGCGAGATCCTGGCCGCCGCCAAGGTCGCGGCGAAGGCGATATAGCGTTCATACAATCCCCTGCTTTCGCAGGTCGGCAATCTCCGCGGCATCAAAGCCCAACTCGGCCAGCACCGCATCCGTATCCGCGCCCAATTCCGGCGCCATCCGGTCCAGCCGGCCGCCACCATGGGCAAGCTTGAAGCCGCTGCCCGCAAAGCGCAGGCGGCCGTATTGCGTGTCCAGCTCCTGGATCGCGCCGCGCGCCTTGATCTGAGGATGGTCGATGACCTCCTCGACCTTCCAGATGCTGGCGCAAGGCGCGCCGGCGTCTTCCAGGATTTTCTCCCACTCCCTCGCCGGCTTGGCGGCGAGCGCCTCCTCGATGATGGCGCGCAGCGCCGGCTCGTTCTCGTTGCGAGAAAACCAGTCAGAGAAGCGCGGATCGTTCAGCGTGTCCTCGCGGCCGAGCGCGCTCATCAGCGCGCGATACTGCTTCTCGTTGTTGACTGCGAGCAGGATGTGGCCGTCGCCGCATTTGAACAGGTTTGCCGTGGTTCTCCGGCTGACCGCCTGGTTGCCCGACAGTTGCTGCCGGTGGCCGGCGACAGACCAGTCCGCGATCTGCCCCGACAGAAACGCCATCGTCGCCTCCAGCATGGAGACGTCGACGAACTGGCCCTTGCCGGTGCGGTCGCGCTGGTAAAGTGCGCTCGATACCGCGAATGCGGCGGTCGCGCCCGAGAGCACGTCGCACACCGCAAAGCCCGCGCGCGTGGGCCCCGTCTCGGGGTGGCCTGTGATCGCCATGATGCCTGACAGCGCCTGCATCTTGCCGTCATAGCCGGGCCGCAGGCGATCCGGGCCGGTCTGGCCAAAACCCGACACCGCGCAATAGATCAGCTTCGGATTGATCGCGGCCAACGCCTCGTAGCCGATGCCGAGCTTGTCCATCACGCCGGGGCGGAAGTTCTCCATGACGACATCGACTGTCGCGGCAAGCTTCTTCACGATTGCGATGGCGTCAGGCTTTTGCAGATCGAGCGTCAGGCTGCGCTTGTTGCCGTTGATGGCCTGGAACGCCGGCGCCAGCCCGCGCTCGGCCCATTCGCGCGAGAGCGGCGTGCGGCGCATGTCCTCGCCCTCGCGCCGCTCGACCTTGATGACGTCGGCGCCGAGAAGCGCGAGCTGGTAGCTCGCATAAGGGCCAGCCAGCACTTGCGTGAAATCCAGGATCTTCACGCCCTCGAACGGTCGCGTCACGTGTCTCTCCCCATTTTGTTTTCGTTGTCGGAGGACGTCAGGCGGCGCGGTTGCCGCGCGCGATCTCCTTCTGCTTGTCGAATTCGGCGCGTCGGCGGGCGAGCTCTTCTGGCGAGAGCTTTGCGACATTGTTGTAGTCGAGCTTCCAGGATGCGTCCTCGCTCCAGCGCAGCGGCGACTGCATCGTGGTCTGCGGCCCACTCGCGGTCTCCAGCACCCTCAAGGCCAGCTCGAGCGTCTGCGCCTGCGAGGCGACGTCCTGCGGTTTGCCGGCGGAATTGCCGAGCGGGAAATCCGAGAACAGGAAGCGCGGCACGGCGGCGTGCTCGATGATGTCCTTGGCGCAGCCCATGATCACGGTCGGGATGCCGTTGGCTTCGAGATGCCGCGCCACCAGCGCTGTGGTCTGATGACAGACCGGGCAGTTCGGCACGAGTACCGCAACATCGACCTGGTCGGCAATGCAACGCGCCAGGATCTCAGGCGCATCGGTCTCCAGCGTGACGCGATGGCTGCGATTGGTCGGCGCGCCGAAGAAGCGCGGGGCGACTTCGCCGATCCGACCGGCCGCGCTCGCCTTCAGCAGTTGCGGCAGTGGAAACCAGGTGCCGTTGTCGGTCGCCGTGGTGTGCTTGCGGTCGTAGCCGATATGGGAGATGCGTAAATCGTGCAGCTTCGACGTGTCGCCGTCATAGACCTGGTAGAACTTTGCGCTGCCATTGTACGCCGCGCCTGGACCCTGGTCGCCCTTGGCCGGATCGTAGGGCGCAGCCGTGGTGACGATGGTAACGCGTGATTTCGCCAGCGGCTTCTTCGGCTTCTGGAATGGCGCCTCGGTGTAGTGCGCCCAGCGATACGGCGTGGTGTATCCGATCGCGGTGTAATAATCCCGCGTGCGCTGCATGTAGGGGACGGGGGAATCATAGTCGGGCGCAAAGCCGAATTCGTCGTCGCGCGGGGCGGACATGGGCGCGTCTCCTGGTTCTCGTTGACAGACAGACTAGAGATAGTCTGCGGTTTGCTCAACAGGCGCTATGCCCGCGCAGGCCAGAATTGCCGTCCCGGCGGGGCTACCTGAAAATATGCAGCGCCGCGTATTGCAGCAGCATGATCGCCTTGGCGTCGATGATGCGGCCGTCGGCGATCATTGCGAGCGCCTCGTCGATGCCGAGCTCCAGCACCTCGATGTCCTCGCCCTCGTGTTCGAGGCCGCCGCCGGCGCTGACGCGCATTGAGGGCTCGTACTCCGCGACAAAGAAATGCAGCTTCTCGGTGATGGCACCGGGGCTCATGAAGGCCTCGAATACCTTGTGGACGTCGTGCAGGCGGTAGCCGGTTTCCTCCTCGGCTTCGGCGCGGATACGCACCTCGGGCTCCGCAGCGTCCAGCACGCCGGCGGCCGCTTCGATCAGCAGGTCGCCATAGCCGCGGATGAAGGCGGGCAGGCGGAACTGGCGCACCAGGACCACGCTGCGTTGCGCGCGATTGTACGGCAGCACGGCCGCGGCGTTGTCGCGTTCATAGGTTTCGCGCTTCTGCGTCTGCCATTCGCCATTGGCGCGGCGGTAGTCGAACGTGGTGCTCTTCAGCGTGGTCCAGCCATTCGAGAGCACGCGGACGTCCTTGATGCGGATGCGGTCGGAGAGGGGCATTGCTGTCTTCCGGAATTAGGTGGGAGCGCGGCCGTCGAGCCACTTCTGGAACATCACCGAGGTGGAGAGTTCGAAGCCCAGCGAGTCGTAGAACGCATTGGCCTGCGCATTTTCGCGCCGCACCAGAAGCTGAAGCTTGGCGATCCCGGCCGCGCGCAGCCAGTCTTCGGCGGCGGCCATGATCGCCCGGCCATGGCCGCGCTTGCGCCCATCCGGATCGACGGCGACGTAATAAACCCAGCCGCGATGACCGTCATGGCCGACCATGATGGTCGCCACGATCGTGCCGGCATCGCGGCCGATCAGCACGGTCGAGTTCTCGCGACGCCGCGCCAGAGCAATGTCGGCATGCGGATCGTTCCACGGCCGGGTCAGGCCGCACCGCTGCCACAGCGCCACGACGTTCTCCACATCGGTGTCCTTGATCGGGTCGATTGCCAGAGCGGTCACAGCACCTTCCCCGGATTCATGATGCCGTGCGGGTCGAGCATCGCCTTGATCGCGCGCATCAGCTCGATCGCGGTCTTGTCTTTCACGTCGGGCAGCTCGTCACGCTTTAACACGCCGATGCCGTGCTCGGCCGAGATCGAGCCGCCCATGCGCAGCACGATCTCGAACACGACGGCATTCATCTCGTGCCAGCGCGCGAGATAATCCGCGGTGTCGGCGCCAACGGGCTGGCTGACATTGTAGTGCAGATTGCCGTCGCCGAGATGGCCAAACGGCACTGGCCGCGCGCCAGGGATCAGCTTCACCACGGCGGCATTGGCTTCCTCGATGAAGACGGGCACCGCGGCGATCGGCACCGAGATATCGTGCTTGATCGAGCCGCCCTCGGGCTTCTGCGCGGCCGACATCTCTTCGCGCAGCTTCCAGAAATTGCTGCGCTGGGTGAGGTTGGCTGCGATCACGGCGTCGTCGACGATCTCTTCCTCCATGGCGCGGGCGAGGATCGTCTCGAGCGGCGTGCGGGCGTCGTCGCCGGGGGAGGACAATTCCATCAGGACGTACCACGGATGCTTTTCTGCAAGCGGATCGCGCACGTCGATGCCGTGACGGACGGAGAAATCCACCGCCATCTCCGAGAGCAGCTCAAAGCTCGTCAGCGCGTTCGCGGCCTCGCTCTGCGCGATGGTCAGCAGCTTGAGTGCTGCGGCCGGCGATTTAAGCCCGACATAGGCGGTCTCGACCGCCCGCGGCTTCGGAAACAGTTTGAGCGTCGCCGCCGTGATGATGCCGAGCGTGCCTTCCGCGCCAATGAAGAGATTGTGCAGGTTGTAGCCGGTGTTGTCCTTCTTCAGCTTCGACAGCACGTTGAGCACGCGGCCGTCGGCGAGCACGACTTCCAGCCCCAGCGCCATCTCGCGCGCAACGCCATAGGCGAGGGCGGCGGTGCCGCCGGCATTGGTCGAGAGGTTCCCGCCGATGGTACAGCTGCCCTCCGCACCCAGCGACAGAGGAAACAACCGGTCTACGTCGGAGGCCTTCTGCTGCGCGATTTGCAGCACCATGCCGGCTTCGACCGTCATGGTGTTGGAGGCGGTGTCGACCTCACGGATCTTGTCCAGGCGCCGCAGCGACACTACCACTTCGCCATTGTGTGGCGTCTGCCCGCCGACGAGCCCGGTGTTGCCGCCCTGCGGCACCAGCGCGATTTTGTGCTCGGAGGCGAGCCTGCAGATTGCGGAGACTTCCGCCGTCGAGCCGGGACGGAGCACCAGGGGCGAGCGGCCGTGGAACAGATTGCGCTCCTCGGTGACGTAAGCCTCGATGTCGGTCGCGTCGGTGATGGCGTGACGATCGCCGACGATCTTGCGGAACTGGTCGATCAACTCGGGTGCAAGCGGCGGGGTGGCGGATTGATTGATGTTCATCGTCTCTTCTTCCACTCTTATCGCGCAACGGCCGCGCGCCGCAGCCGGTCGTTGATCGCTTCGCCCAAGCCTTCTTCGGGGATTGTCATGACGGCGATCGCCTTTGGTGCCTTCGCATCGAGGCTGCGAAGATAGCCGAAGAGATTGGCCGCGGCTTCATCGAGATCAGCTGCGGGCGACAAATTCATGACAACGGCGGCGGCCTCCTGGCCCGGCAGGCGATCCGGGCCGAACGCCAGCAACGCTTCATCAGGCGCAACGTCCTGTGCGCGCAGCCGCACGGTCGCGCGGGGCGCGTAGTGCGAGGCCAGCATGCCGGGCGCCAGCGGCTGGCTGTCATCGCTCTCGGCCTCCACTGGCGGTCGCGCCAAGGGCATGCCCAGCACGGCCTCGATCCGTTCGCGCGACAGCCCACCAGGCCGGAGCAGCATCGGCGCGTTGAAGCAGCCGACGATGGTCGATTCGACGCCGACCGCGACAGGCCCACCGTCGACGATCAGGTCGATCCGCCCCGCAAGATCGGTCTCGACGTGAGCCGCCAGCGTCGGCGAGACGTGGCCGGAGATGTTCGCGGACGGCGCCACCACCGCCCCGCCAAAGGCACGCAGAATGGCCTCTGCCACGGGGTGCGCGGGAATGCGGATCGCGACGGTGTCGAGGCCGGCCGTGGCAAGATCGGCCACCGGGCAATCAGCGGTCTTCGGCACCACCAGCGTCAGCGGCCCCGGCCAGAACGCCTCGGCCAGCTTGAGCGCACGCGCGTCGAACCGGCCAATCCGCCGCGCAGCCGCGAGGTCGGGGACGTGAGCGATCAGCGGATTGAAGGCCGGCCGGCCCTTGGCACTGTAGATGTGGGCGACCGCCGTGGCATTGGCGGCGTCCGCCCCGAGCCCGTAGACCGTCTCGGTCGGAAACGCAACGAGCCCGCCGGCGGCCAGCGTTCGGGCGGCGGCCTCGGCGGCGGCCCGGCCTGCCGGTAAAATCGACGTTTCAAGACCCGTTTTCACAGGGACAAAATTCCTCATATCGGCCGCTTGCGGTGCGCCAAACCCGACGCTATAAGCCGGCCTCTTGTCGGAGTGTGGCTCAGCCCGGTAGAGCACTGCGTTCGGGACGCAGGGGTCGCAGGTTCGAATCCTGCCACTCCGACCAGAAATCATTAGGTTTTTCCTTCTGATCGCTGGTCTTTCCCGAGTCAACCATCGTTTCAACCACCGGAACGTGCCGGCCTTTTGGGCCGATAGCCGTGGCCGCCCCCTGGAGATTGTCTGGGTGGTGGTGCCCGCAGGTGTCCCGCTGGAGCTCGGGAGACATGCCCAGGAACCCGGCCGCCCCATAGATCTGCACGCCATGAGCCTTGTCGCAGCGGAATGGCGCGCGGTGTGGGGCGTCACCTTTCCCGGTCGGCCGGCGAGCCCTACCTCGGTCTTGAGCCATTTTTCACGGAAGCAACCGGCTTGCCGTTGAATTCAACGAAGCCGCTTGGCTGACGCAGGTGCGCGCTTATCGCTCTCTCATAGCTTCCTGTCGATACCGCGCGAGCGGGGAGAGCAGATAGTTGATGATACGACGTGAGGCGGTCTTGATCTCGACCGTTACTGCCATGCCCGGCAGGAGCCGGACGGAAGAGCCCTCGATTTCCATGTGTGTCTGGTCGAGTGCGACACGGGCGGCATAGACCAGTTCCTGGCCGTTAACCTCACTCGTTGTGTTTGGTGCGCCGTTCAATAATGCTCGGGACGGTTCTTCCGGCCGTGTGCGGGGGATGGCGTCGGGCGAGACGCTCGTCACCTTCCCATGGAGCAAGCCATAGCGGGTGAAATTGAAGGTATCCACCTTGATCTCGGCGCTCTGTCCCGCGACGACGAATCCGATATCTCGATTGGATAGCATTGCTTCAATCTCAAGTTCGCTGTCGCGCGGCACGACGACGGCAAGCGCTTGTGCGGGTGTAACCACTCCGCCGATGGTGTGCACTGCAAGTTGCTGGACGACGCCGTCGATCGGCGCGCTCAGAATCTGAAGCTTGGCTTTGCGTTCGGCCTTGATGAAGTCTTGGGCGAGACCCGCGGCCTTCTGTTCCGCCTTGGCCAGGTCATCGAACAGGTTGCGGCGATACTCCGCCTCGGCCCTGGTCCGCGCTTCGGTCTGTGCCTTTATCGATGCGTCTGCCTCGCGCCGACGGCTCTGTTGGACCAGCAGATCATGCTGCTGCCCGAGGAGATCTTGAAACTCGCTGAGATAGGTGAGCTGCGAGCCGACTTGCCGTTCATAGAGGTACTGGCGGATATTGACCCTCTCTTGAAGCGGCGGGATGATTGCTTCGGTCTTCGCGATCATGGCTGCGATCGTATCGCGTTCAGCAACTTTCTGCGCGATCTGCCCGTCAACCTCGGCAATTCTGGCCTGGTGTTCGGCGGCCTGGACAGACAACAACCGGCGATGGGTCTCGACGAGATCATCGGGCGCTCCCGCCGGCGCAATGAATTCGGCCTCGCCACGAAGCGCTGAACGGAGCCGCGCGACATCGAGCTCGGCGCCGACGAGGTCGCTTCTGGCATGTTCGACTTCGGCGGCGCTGATCGTCGGATCCAGCTCGATCATCACGTCGCCTTTTTTGACGGAGGTTCCGTCGCGAACATGGATCGCCCGCACGACACCGGCTTCGTAGGGCTGGATGGTTTTGGTCCGGCCGCTTGGCACAACCTTGCCCGCAGCCGTGGCCACCACGTCGACTTTCCCGATCGACGCCCAGATCAGGGCCGAGCAGAACACTGCGATGATCGTAGCACCGATCGCGCGGCCCGTCGGCGAGGGTGGGGTCTCGATTATTTCGAGCGTGGCAGGCAGAAACGCCGTCTCATGGCTGCGACGGCGGGTCTGCCGCTGCGGAAATTCGATCACTTTGTCCGCGGTCATTGAACCCCCGCTTGCAGATGCTGCAGCTTGGCGTAGGAGCCTTTCAGACGCATCAGCTCGTCGTGTGTCCCGTCTTCGACGAGGCGCCCGTGCTCGATCGTCAGGATCCGATCGGCGCCGCGCACCGTCGACAGCCGGTGCGCAATCACGAAAACGGTGCGCTGCTCGCATATCCGCCGCATGTTCTCCTGGATGATTCGTTCGCTCTCATAGTCCAGTGCGCTCGTCGCTTCGTCGAAGATCAGGATGCGTGGGTCAGTCGCGAGCGCTCGCGCGATCGCAATGCGTTGACGTTGCCCGCCGGACAGGTTGCTGCCCCGCTCTCCGACCAGAGTGTCGTAACCCTCCGGGAGCTCGAGAATGAAATCGTGCGCCCCCGCGAGGGACGCTGCGGCGACGACTTTCTCCATGGTCATGGCTGGATCGGCGAGCGCGATATTGTCGCGGACGGAGAGGTTGAACAGGATGTCCTCCTGGAGCACGACGCCGAGCTGCCGTCGCAACCAGGTGGTGTCGACCATGGCGAGGTCGACGCCATCGACCAGGACGCGCCCCGTCTCGGGTACGAAGAGCCGCTGCACGAGTTTGGCAAGCGTGCTCTTGCCGGAGCCGGACGGGCCGACGATCCCGATGATCTGGCCCGCAGATACGCGGAAGCTCACGTCGTTCAGGATTTCCGCCCCGTCGATGCGGTAGCGAAAATGAACATGCTCGAATTCGACCTCGCCTCGAACCGGAGGCAGGGCCGTGCGAGCCGTGCCGATCGTCGTCTCGGCACGGGTATTGAGGATATCGCCGAGCCGCTGGATCGAGAGGCGCGCCTGATGAAAATCCTGCCATATCTGGGCCAGTCTCAGCACCGGCATGCTGACGCGGCCGGCAAGCATGTTGAATGCGACGAGCTCGCCGACGGTCAGGTTTCCCTCGATCACGAGCTTGGCCCCGAAGAACAGGATGGCGGCGGTGGCGAGCTTGCTTACCAGCTGAATGGCCTGGCTTGCCGCGTTGCCCAGGCTAAGGACGCGAAAGCTTGCGCCGACATAGGCTGCAAGCTGCTCTTCCCAGCGGCGCTGCATCTGCGGCTCGACCGCCATGGCCTTCAAGGTCTCGACGCCGGTAACGCTTTCGACCAGAAAGGCCTGGTTCTCGGCACCACGCTGAAACTTTTCATCGAGTCGATGTTGGAAAAGCGGCGATGCACCTGCCGAGATACCGATGTAGAAGGGAAAGGCGCTGAGAACGATCAAGGTGAGCCAGGGCGAATAAGCGACCATCACGCCCAGGAAAATGACTGTAAACAGCAGGTCGATGACTAGTGTCAAAGCCGAACTGGTCAGGAAATTACGGATGGTCTCGAGCTCGCGCACTCGTACGATCGAGTCTCCGGCGCGACGGGCTTGAAAGTAACCGAGCGGCAACGAAAGCAGGTGACGGAACAGGCGGGCCCCCAGCTCGACATCGATGCGGCTTGTGGTGTGGGCGAACAGATGTGTGCGTAGTGCCGCGAGAACGGCTTCGAAAACGCTGATGGTTACCAGGCCGACCATCAGTACTTCGAGCGTGGTCAGGCCGCGATGCACGAGCACCTTGTCGATCACAACCTGGAAGAATAGGGGAGTCACCAGTGCAAATATCTGCAGGAAGAGCGAGGCGACCAGCACCTCGACCAGGAGGTGACGATACTTGCGCATGGCACCAAGAAACCAGGTGATGTCAAAATGTCGCGACAGGGCGGAAAGCGATGCACGTCTCGCCATCAGAACCAGCTGGCCGCTCCACACCGCTTCGAACTCGGCTCGAGACAGCATTTCCGGGCGGGGCGCCGAAGCGCGTTGAACGAGCACCTTGTCGTCGCCTGCCTTGCCGAGAAGCAGGAAGCCACCGTCGTTCAAGACTGCGATTGCCGGTAGCGGCGTGTGGGCAAGCCGTGCCCACGTCGTCCGGACCGCTCGGGCCTTCAGCCCGAACCCCTTCGCGCAACGAAGCATCTCCACGACGCCGACCGTCGTCGATCCCAGCCCATGGCGCAGCTGTGGCTGCTCAGCCGCGATACCGTGGGCCCGCAGCATCATGACGAGGGCGAACAGTCCGGGGTCATTGTCTTGGGCCATAGGCAGACTTCCAAGTTCCTGTTCGCCGGCGAGCCGGCAATGGAGCAGCCGTTCACCGGATTACGAATGCATCCACGATTGCGGCTGGTTCGGTATGGCCAGCGATGGATGATCGCGACCGCCGTTCGGATCGAGCGTGGGGGTGATCGTGCCTGTACCCGGTCGGTTCGACTCGAAGCCGGCGGCGGTGAACTGATCCATGAGGGCCAGAAGGCGATCCACGTTCCCGGAGTCCTGGGCCGATGCGACGGAGAGGCCCTGAGGCCAGTTGGCCAATAGACCGCCTGACGTGCCGACCGGCGGATCGGTCACCAGCATGGTTTGTGCCGCGGATGTCGCAGCTTCCCCGGAGGTCGTATTGCTCGCCGTCACCGTGAATGTTGCAACGGGATGACCCGTCCCCGTGTAGTGTGAGGTGAGGGTCAAGCCGGTAAGCGGTGTGCCCGCGGTTCCTTGCGTGATGGTCCAGGTATAAGTCCCGTTTGACTGCTTCTTGCTCGATACACTGTAGCCAGAGGGAGCGGTGATCACCTCGTAGCTCGGGACGCCGCTGATCGTTACCGACAATCTGTCGTCGGCGTCGACGGGCGTCGCTGTAATTCCCAGCGGTATCGATCCGCCGGCGGGTACCGTCGGCGACGTGTTGCTGATACTCAGCGTCGGCGCTTCGGGCCCCTTGTCCTCATCGACCGTCAGCGCACGCGTGCCGGTCGGCGCCGGATTTCCGGCTTTGTCCAAAACGCTGGCAGCTACGGTATACTGGCCATCGGCCAAGGCGAGCGCCTGTGCGCTCGTAACGGTGACCGACCAGGCATTGCTGCTGTCCGCTGTCGTATAGCTGTCGACGATGGTATTCGCGCTGTTGAGGATGTTGACGGTGACGATCTGCCCATTCTCGACGGCAGTAGTTTTGCCGGTGATCGCGAACCCGGCCGAAGCTTCCGTGCCGCTGACGATGTTGTTGCCGGCGATGGTGTTGATGCTGATGGTTGGCGCCGACGTATCGATCTGCAGCGTGCCGGCCGGATTGTAGTTGGTCGCGCCTGCCAGGTTGGCATTGTTTGCCGCCAGATCCCGGACAGTTGCGCCGTTGAGATTGAAGCGGGACACAATCAGGTCGGACGTGTTCTGGCCTGCTGCAAC
This sequence comes from Bradyrhizobium sp. CCBAU 53338, assembly GCF_015291665.1. Classification (NCBI taxonomy): domain Bacteria; kingdom Pseudomonadati; phylum Pseudomonadota; class Alphaproteobacteria; order Hyphomicrobiales; family Nitrobacteraceae; genus Bradyrhizobium; species Bradyrhizobium sp. CCBAU 53338. The sequence goes on along the minus strand of NZ_CP030048.1, from coordinate 5,684,324 downwards.
GGTATAGCTGAAGACAAGTGCGCTCGTTCCGGATCCCCCCGCATAGGTTGCGGTGCCGCCGTCGTTAAGTGTCAGGGTCGGTGAGCCGCCGCTCGTGTTCACGGTGACTGCCTGACTGAAGTTGAGCGTCAACGTGACGACCTTGCCAGCGTTGAGGTCACCACTGCCGCCGGCGATTCCCGCACCGGAAGTTGCGATCGAGGTGACCGTCGGCGCGGTGGTATCGACCGTTACGGCACAGGGGCTCGAGGCTGGACTGACGTTGCCGGCTGCGTCGGTCGCCTTGGCCGTGATGTTGTGCGTGCCGTTGGCCAGAACCGACGTGGTAATGCCGAACGCACCCGTGATGGCGTTAGCGGTTCCAGTTCCGATTACGGTCGTTCCGTTCGAATCGTAGAGCGTAATCGTGCTGCCCGGCGCGGCCGTGCCGTCGATCTTGATCTGGGTAAGATTAGTGATCCCGTCGCCCAGTGCGCCGCTGTCGGTCGCGGCATCGAGTGAAAGACCGGTCGGCGCCGACGGCGCCGTGGTGTCGATCTGCAGCGTCCCGGCCGGGTTATAGTTGGCCGCTCCCGACAGGTCGGCGAGGTTGCCGGCGCCGTCCGTCATGGTGGCGCCGTTGAGATTGAGCGAAGATACGGTGAGATCGGGCGTGTTCTGTCCGGCAGCGACGGTATAGCTGAAGGTGAGGGCCGCCGATCCCGAGCCGCCGGTGTAGGTCGCGGTGCCGCCGTCGTTGAGCCCGAGCGATGGCGTACCGCCCGCGGTATTGACGGCCACGGCTTCACTGCAATTGACGGTGAACGTAACCACCTGGCCGGCTTTGAGGATGCCCGTGCCGTTCGTGATCCCGGTGCCGGAGACCGCAATCGAGGAAATGGTCGGCGCGATGGTGTCGATCTGCAACGCGCCGGACGGGTTGGCGTTGGTGGCGCCCGACAGGTTGGCCGCGTTTCCGGCGCCGTCGGTGATGGTGGCGCCGTTAAGATTGAGGGAAGACACGGTGAGATCGGGCGTGTTCTGTCCGGCCGCAACGGTGTAGCTGAAGGTGAGGGCCGTCGAGCCCGTGCCGCCGGTATAGGTCGCGTTGCCACCGTCGTTGAGGATCAGCGTCGGCGAGCCGCCGGCGGTATTGACCGCCACCGCCTCACTGAAATTGACGGTGATCGTGACCACATCGCCGGCATTGAGATCGCCGGCGCCGTTCGTGATGCCGGTGCCGGAGGTCGTGATCGAGGAGACGATTGGCGCCAAGGTGTCGATCTGCAGTGTTCCCGCCGGATTGTAGTTGCTGGCTCCCGAAAGGTCGGCGGCGTTGCCGGCACCGTCGGCGATGATTGCACCGCTCAGATTGAGCGAAGACACGGTGAGATCGGACGTGTTTTGCCCGGCCGCGACGGTGTAGCTGAAGGTCAGGGCCGTCGAGCCCGTGCCACCTGTGTATGTTGCCGTGCCGCCGTCGTTGAGCGTGAGCGTCGGCGAGCCGCCCGCACTATTCACCGTGACGACCGCGCTGAAACTCACCGTGAGCGTGACCACTTGGCCGGCGTTGAGATCGCTGGCGCCGTTCGTGATGCCGGTGCCGGAGGTCGTGATCGAGGAGACGGTTGGCGCCAGGGTGTCGATCTGCAGCGTTCCGCCTGGGTTGTAGTTGGTTGCGCCCGAAAGGTCGGCGGCGTTGCCAGCGCCGTCCGTCATGGTCGCCCCGTTGAGATTGAGCGAAGACACGGTGAGGTCGGACGTGTTTTGCCCAGCCGCGACGGTGTAGCTGAAGGTGAGGGCCGTCGAGCCGGTTCCGCTAGTATAGGTCGCGATGCCGCCATCGTTCAGGATGAACGTCGGCGAGCCTGCCGTTGTGTCTACCGTGACGGCTGCGCTGAAGTTGACCGTGAGCGTGACCACCTGGCCCGCGCCCAGATTGCCGTTGCCATTGGTGATACCTGGCCCAGAGAACGCGATCGAAGAAATCGACGGCGCGAATGTATCGATCTGCAGCGTCCCGGCCGGATTGAAGTTGGTTGCGCCCGACAGATCGGCAGCGTTGCCTGCGCCGTCCGTCATGGTCGCCCCGTTGAGATCGAGCGAAGTCACGGTGAGATCGGGCGTGTTTTGCCCGGCCGCAACGGTGTAACTGAAGGTCAAAGCCGTCGAGCCCGTGCCACCGGTGTAGGTTGCGATGCCCCCATCGTTGAGGGTGAGGGTCGGCGAGCCGCTGGCGGTATTGACAGTGACTGGTTCGTTGAAATTGACCGTGAGCGTGACTGCCTGGCCGGCATCCAGATCGCCATTGCCGTTAGTAATGCCCGGCCCGGAGGCCGCGATCGAAGAGATCGTCGGCGCAACGGTGTCGATCTGAAGTATCCCGGTCGGATTGAAGTTGGTCGCGCCCGACAGGTCGGCGTCGTTGCCGGCGCCATCCGTCGCGGTTGCGCCGTTGAGGCTGAACGAGGATACGGCGAGATCGGCCGAGTTCTGCCCGGCAGCAACGGTATAGCTGAAGGTCAGCGCCGTTGAGCCTGTGCCACCGGTATAGGTTGCAGCGCCGCCATCGTTGAGGACCAGCGTCGGCGTGCCGCCGGAGGTATTGATGGTCACCGGCTCGTTGAAAGTCACCGTCAGCGTGACCACCTGGCCGGCGTTGAGGTCGCCGCTGCCACCTGTGATGGCCGGTCCGCTCGTCGTGATCGAAGATACCGTGGGAATACTCCCGAAGACCTGGATGGGCGCGGCCGTCGCGGCGTTGTTCGGTCCGGTCAAGCCATATGAGGCAAGTATCGTGCTGAGGAGGTTGTAGTGGTTGTAAGCCGCGCCGTAGCTTCCCGAGGCGACGTCGGCGCCATACATGACGGTCGGAATCTGGTTCGTGGGCGAGGTATCGCTTTCATCCCAGGTCACGACGAGGAGCGAATTGTTGGCAAGCGCCCACTGGGCATATGCGCTCAAGTTCTGCTGAAGCCACGCGTCACCCTGCGCGACCGTTCCGTCGTGCATGTCGTCGGTCGGGTTGGGAATGACGAATGAAATGTTCGGTAGGTTCGAATAATCCCCGGTCGGAAAAAGCCCCGGGAAACTGGTGAAATCCGTTTGAACCGAGCGGCCCTCGGGGAATGACACCCAAGGTTCGTGGCTGGAAGTATTGCCCGTTCCGGAATCATCCACGTAGCCCGTGAATGTCAGGCCTGCGTTCTGCAGCAGCGTGTATAGAGTTGGATCCGCAAGGTTGTGAGCGCCGTCGTCGGTGATGCCGAACGTCGAACCAGCATAGAGTGCGTAGTAGTTCGGTTCACTCGGATGAGTCTCCGCCGTGAAGTTGGTGAACGAGGCGCCGCCGGCCATCAGGCTGTTGATGTATGGCGCTTGCGCGATATTGCCGGCGATCTCGCCATAGTTCTTGTTCTCTTCGACCACGACCACGATGTGTCCGTAGTGTGGTACGCCGCTCGTGTTCACCTCCAGAGTGCCGGCGGGATTGTAGTTGGTCGCTTTGGACAGGTCGGCGGCATTGCCGGTACCGTCGCTGACGACTGCGCCGTTTAGGTTGAACGCCGAAACGACGAGATCGGGTGTATTCTGCCCAGCCGCAACGGTGTAGCCGAAGGTCAGGGCTGTCGAGCCCGACCCGCCGACATAGGTTGCGATGCCGCCGTCGTTGAGCGTAAGCGTTGGCGCGCCTGCCGTGGTGTCCACCGTGACGGCCGCGCTGAAGTTTACCGTCAACGTGGCTGTCTGGCCGGTGTTGAGGTTGCCGGTGCCGCCGGCAATTCCGGTGCCGGATGTCGCGATTGAGGACACGGTCGGAGCAGCTGTAGGGCTCTGGATCGCAACCTGGGCGACCGACGTCTGCCACCAGCCACCGGCAACGTATTCGTTCGAGATCCAGAACGAATTCGCGTTGTTGGGATCAACGGTCGCCGTGGAATAGTTGCCCCAAGGTTGCACGCTGGAGCCGTTGCCGGAGTTGAAGAAGCCGGTGCTGGCTTGATACAGGATCGGCGCGCTGAACGAGCCGGGCGGATCACTGGCCCTCTGATAGGCATAATAGTCGGCCGGGTACATGTTCGGGCCGCTGGCAGTGAAATTGATGATGGCATCTCCCGCCGCGTCCACCGCGATGGACGGGTTGAAGGTCGCCACATTGGTCCCGATCGTTGCGCCGGAGATGTCGCCTTGCGCAACGAGAAATGGAGCATTGGGATTGCTGACGTCGATCTTGTACCAATGGACCTCGGGTACATTCGAGCCGACAGGCTTCACTTCGGCAACGCCGTAAAGGAAGCCATTCGAATAGACCAGGCTCCGGGCTCGCTTGTCGCCAGCATCGAGCAGGAGGCTGGTTCCCAGTTGTTGGGCAGTGTAAGAGCCACCCTGATCAATGTTGCCGAGACTGATCGTGCTGCTAGTGCCAAACGTATTCGTGGCCGTGTCGTAGGCCTGAAGCGTTACGACGATCTGACTTCCGTTCGAGTAGTCGCTTGCGTAGTAGGTTTTACCATTGTTGCCGGCCACTGCCGTGAAGACATTCTGCGTTGCAGGTAAGACCTCGCTGCCGACAACTGTAAGCGTTCCGCCACTATAGAGGCCGCCGCCCGCGCCGGCCGTGTCGCTGATGACCCAGCATTCGGTGCCGGCCGTGCCCGAGACATTTACGTTGTAGGCTGTTGCGGTGATGTAGACATTCGTGCCGTCGACGGTCAGTGTCGGGCTATCGGCCGAGGTCAACTGACCGTTGATTGTGATTGATGTATTCAGCGAAGCAAAATACCAGCCGTCGTTCGGATTCGAGTCCTTGGACACGGCAATATCGATATTGCTCACCGTGTGGCCGGACGCGCTGTTGTCCATGATCACGACGTAGCGCTGATTGACGCTGTCGTAGACGCAACGCGGGTGATTCAGCGAGTTGGTCGCCGCTGCTCCGAGAGGAGAGAAGAAGCTGTAGACCGATTGAAGCGTCGGCGATCCGCCGGTGAGGTTCGTCCATTCGATACGGGACGCCTCCATCATCACCACGTTGTTCGGCCCCACGGCGAGAGCGTTGTTCGGCGGGGAGGTGCCCGTGACGGACGGTCCGGAGAATTGCGTCTCAACCTGCGCCGCGGGGGGCGTGATGGTCCAGCCGTAGCTTGTGGGCGAGGTAGAGAAGTTCCCCGCTCCATCCGTCGCTTGCACCTGAATGGCGTGTGACCCGAGCGCGAGACCGAACAGCGTAAGATTGTTTCCGCTGACGGGGGTCCAGATATTCGCGCCGTCGAGTTCGTACGCGTAGCTCACGCCGCCCGTTTCGGTGTTGGACGTCGTAACGGCGAAGGTCGCGGTGGTGCTGTTGGTGCTCGATGCAGGATACTGGCTGAATGCGGGTACCGGCGCCGAGGTGTCGATCTGAAGTATGCCGCTTGGGTTGTTGTTGGCCGCACCCGAAACGTCGGCAGCGTTGCCTGCCCCGTCCGTCACGGCTGCGCCGTTGAGATTGAACGAGGAGACCGTGAGATCGGATGTGTTCTGCCCGGCCGCGACCGTGTAGCTGAAGGTGAGGGCGGTCGAACCCGAACCGCCGGCATAGGTCGCGATACCGCCGTCATTGAGCGTCAGTGTCGGTGTGCCGCCGGACGTGTCCGCCGTCAAGGCCGCGCTGAAGTTGATGGTCAGCGTGACGACGTCGCCGGCGTTGAGGTCGCCGGCACCATTGGTAATCCCCGTGCCGGACGGCGTGATCGAGGAAACCGTCACGGCGGAGAGGTTCTGGATCGCGATCTGGGCGACCGACGTCTGCCACCAGCCATTGGCGATATATTCGTTCGATATCCAGAATGAGTTTGGATTGTTGGGGTCGACGACCGCCGTGGAGTTGACGCCCCAACGTTGCACGCCGCTGGCGCCCGAATTGAAGAATCCGGTGCTGGCCTGATACAGGATGGGTGCGCTGAAAGAACCGACCGGATCCTGGGCCCCTTGGAAGACGTAATAATCGGCCGGATACATGTTCGGGCCGCTGGCGGTGAAATTGATGAGGACGTCGCCCGCAGCGTCGACCGCAAGGGAAGGGTTGAAAGTCGCTACGTTGATGCCAATTGCATCACCCGATATGTTGCCTTGCGCGACGAGGGTCGGTGCATCGGGATTGCTGACGTCTACCTTGAGCCAGTGAACCACGGGAACAGTCGAGCCGGTCGGCTCGACCTCACCCACGGCGTACAGAAAGCCGTTGGCGTACACCATGCTTGGCGATCCGCTTGTCGCCGGCGTCCAGCAGGAGGCTCGTTCCCAATTGCTGGGCGGTGTAGGAGGAGCCGCCCTGGTCAATCGCACCGAGATTGATGGTGCTGATGGACCCGAAACTGTTGCTCGCCACGTCGTAGGCCTGCAACGCCAGGATCAGTTGACTGCCGCTGGGGTAAGTGCTCGCGTAGTAGGTCTTGCCGTTGCCGCCTGCGGAGACCCCGAATATGCCCTGGCTCGTCGGGGTGAGCTCGCTGGCGGTGACGGTCAGTGTCCCGCCATTGTAGATGCCGCCACCGGCGCCGGCCGTATCGCCGATGACCCACGCTTCCGTTCCGGCATAGCCTGAGACGCCGACATTGAATTGCGATGCGGTGATGTAGATGTTGGAGCCGTCGATCGATAGCATCGGGCGGTCCGACGAAGTCAATTGGCCGTTGATCGTGAGCGACGTGTTGAGCTGTGAGAAATACCAGCCATCGTTCGGGTTGGAGTCCTTGGATACCGCAATGTCGATGTCGCTGATGGTGGAGCCCGACGCGCTGTACTCCATGATCACGATGTAGCGTTGATTGATCGGGTCGTATACGCAGCGCTGGTCATACAGGCCGCCTGTCGGCGACAGGGACGAGAAGAAGTTATAGGTCGATTGGACCGTCGGCGATCCGCCGGAGAGGTCGGTCCACTCGATGCGGGAGCCCTCCACCATGACGATATAGTTCGGTCCTACCGCAAGCCCGTTGTGCGGCGGATAGGTGCCTGCGACCGAAGGGCCGGAGAACAGGGTCTCGATCTCTGAAGAATAGCTCATGTCAACGCTCCCCTCGTTCAACCAGCCGATCTTCGAGACAGGCTCAGTTCTCGAAAATGCAGAACATGGTCGGGGCCTCTGTCACAGGTGTTTGGCCGGGCTCATGGATTAACTCTCGCTTCGTTCCCTGGCGACGCTGCCCCGGATTCGAGACCGAGCCAGCGCGGCACCCGGCCAGCGCAGAGCAGCAATACGGTCGCCACGATGATCCGTAAGTCGTTCAGCAGACCGATCTCGCAACTGTAGCGTTCGTAGTAGCTGAACTTGGCGGGCATTATCTCTCGCCTGTAGACGTCGATCGGATCGCGTTCTCCCTCGAGCAGAGAGCTTTCGTCACGAAACAGGATGGCCGCGTAGTCGGTGATGCCTGGCCGCATCGCGAGAAGAACCGCCCGCTGATCCGGTGTATAGAACTCCATGAATTGCGGCACTTCGGGGCGAGGTCCAACCAGCGACATGTCGCCGACGAGGACGTTGAAGAGCTGAGGAAGCTCGTCGACCTTCGTTCTCCTGAGGAGGGCTCCCACGCGCGTGATTCTCGGGTCGGCGCGCACGGTGAGTGCGGTGCCGATTCGCTCCGCCTCCACGACCATCGAACGAAATTTGAGCATGCGGAACCTGCGTCCGCCTCGCCCGACCCGCTCCTGGCGGAAGAAGACGGGGCCACGGCTGTCTGCCTTGATGGCTATCGCGATGACCGCAAACACGGGCCATAGCGCCATAAGGCCGACGGCTGATCCCACAACGTCGAGTGCGCGCTTAGCCGTCAACGTCAGGAACGGCGGCGAGGTGGGGCCGCTGCGATCGGGGGCGGATCGCATGTTGTGTCATCCTAAAATGGAGCAGATAGCGTCAACGACACGATTGACTTCCGCGTTCGTCATGCCGGGGAACAATGGCAACGTCACCGCCCCCTCGAAATAGCGGCTGGCGACCGGAAAGTCGCTCCGCTCGCAGCGATAGCGCTCCCTCCAATAAGTCATCTCGTGCAATGGCCGATAGTGGACCGACGTGCCGATGCCTTTCGCGGTAAGGCCGGCGATCAGGTCGTCTCGGTTGGCGCGCGCATTCTGATGGATGCGTATCGGGAACATGTGCCAGGCATGAAGGCTGCCGGCAGGTGGGCGAGCCGGACAGTCCAGTGGCAGGCCAGTGAGCCTTTTCAGGTACCGCTCGGCAGCTGCCTGTCGCGATGCCTGCAATACGTTCGCACGCGAGAGCTGAACCACCCCGATGGCTGCGGCGACGTCCGTTAGATTGTATTTGAAACCCGGTGCCACGACGTCATAAGCCCAGGAAGCGCCGATCTTGGAGAAGCGGTCGAAGGCGTCCCGATTGAGCCCATGGGTACGCATGACACGCGCGCGCTCGGCGATGTCACCATTGCGGGTCACGATCATGCCGCCTTCGCCGGTCGTGATAGGTTTGCAAGCGTAGAAGCTGAACACGCAGGCGTCCGATTCCCACGAGCCGACCAGTCGGCCATCGCGCCGCGCCGGCATCGCATGTGCTGCGTCTTCAATGACCTTGAGGCCGTGCAGGCGCGCAAAGGCGAGCACCTGGGTCATGTCACAGGGGAAGCCGGCAAAATGTACCGGTATGATTGCCTTGCAACGCGGCGTCAGGAGGCGCTCCGCCTGCTCCAGGTCGATGCAGTGGGTATTTTCGTCGACGTCGACCAGCACCACTTCTGCGCCGAGATAGCGAATGACCGAGGCCGAGGCTGTAAAAGTGAGGGTCGGCACGAGAACTTCATCGCCGGGTCCAATGCCGCAAGCTTCAGCAGCCAGATGCAGTCCCGCAGTCGCCGAATTCACTGCGACGGCTTGGACGCCTTCGCCCATGTAGGCCGCGAACTTCTCCTCAAACTCCCGGGCTCTGGGACCAGTGGTCAGCCAGCCTGATCGCAAGACGTCGACAACCGCCTCGATTTCATCCTCACCGATTGAGGGCCGAAAGCAGGGAATCTTGGCCGGCGTCGCATGTGTACCGGGCAAGGCCGGCGTCGATATGCGTCGGTGGTGCACATTTGGCGACACGAACGTTCGGCGGGAGGGAATGTCTTGCATGATCTGATTCCTATGCCGCCGGTCGATCGATAGTGTCTTGAGGTGCGATGTGATCGATGTGATCGAGGCTCATGAATTCCTGCTCCCAGCCGGTGATCTTGAAGTTGCAGAAGCTCTTTGTTCCATGCTCCTTCAGGTAGAGGACGTTGCTGTACGTCGGCAGCGAATAGTCGCCGACCTGGTTGGAGCGAACCACGGATACGACCTGCGCAATCCCGCTCTCGATGGTCCATGCAGGGGTGAACCCGAGACGGCTCCGTATCTTTTCAAAAGAGACGCGATAGTTGCGTTTGTCGACGAAAGTATCGTCGGAAATGATCGCCGCGTCCGGCACCTGTTTTTGGATGAGCTCGGCGACATCGCCGAGCGTGTAGTTCTGGGCATCGCTGCCGACGTTGAATGCTTCTCCCGAAACCAGGTGGCGAGGTGCCCGCAGCGTTGTCACGATGGCTCGCGCCACGTCCTCCACGTGAACGAAGGGGCGCCACTGATCGGCGCCGTAGACCGTAATCTCATTGTCACGTACGGCTTTCGCGCAAAGCAGGTTGACCACAAGGTCGAACCGAGTCCGTCCCGAGATGCCGTAGATCGTGGCGAAGCGAAGACACGTCACAGAGAAGTCCGGGCTGTTCAGCGCATCGAGCACGGCTTCGGAAGCGACTTTGCTGCGGGCATAGAGCGACTGCGGATTGAAGTGGGAATCCTCGTTCACGGTGTCGTCGCAGGCGCCGTAGACCGAGCAGGAGCTGGCGAATATGAACCGTCGGACCCCGCGCGCCTTCGCGATCTCGCCGATCACCTTGGTGGCGGTAACATTCACATCGACGGTAAGGTCTGAATCGAATGCGCAAGCAGGGTCTCCCACCAAGCCTCCCAGGTGTATGACCGTACCGACGCCGCTTACGGCTCTGGTGAGTGCTTCGATATGACGGAAATCTTCGCGTATCAGAGTGAGATTTGGATGTCCGGCAACGCGTGCGAGCGGCTCTTCGCCGAAGTGCATTGCGTCGAGAACCGAGACTCGTAGGCCCCCGTCCAGCAGTTCTTTGACCAGCGCCGATCCGATGTATCCACCACCGCCGATGACGAGGACCTTGGTCTCGTCTGGCTGCTCGGTAGTTACCAGACGGCTGCCGGGCCAGTCTTCCGAACGAAGCACAAGCGAGCCAATGCGTGCCATCGAGAGCAGCGCGGTGGCACCGATGACCGTCGTAAAGATCAGGTGAGGTTCGAGTGGCCCGGAGAGGCCGGTCGTGGCCCTGATGACAGTTGCGATGAGGAGGATGCCGAGGTTGATCAGGGCGATCCGGCCAATCTTGGTCCACGCATTGTATTTGCTGTGGTGGTTGTAGAGGCCGGCGCTCATATAAGCGATGCACGCGAGGAGCGACGAAAGCCCCACAAGCTGGATAATTCCCGAGCCATTCGGGATGAGTGTGTTCAGGTGGTTGCCTTCGGCGAGCCAGCTCAGCAGAAATGCCAACCAGATCACGGCTATGTCAACGGCGATGCGTAGAATGGTAGCCGGCGTTGCTCGTACCTCGGAGAAGTTGCGGATCGGGGTAAGCTGGTCAAACGAGGTCGGCCTCATGATCAATGGGGTCGGCGTTTGCATGGACATTTGGCACTCCATTCTCCCGAGGGAAAGGATCCTGCTGTCCACCAACGCAAGATCCGTGGATACACTGGATACTCTCTCGTGACGATTTCTGATCCAGACGCGAGAACGCTCAATCTATCGTCCTCTCCGTTCCGCCAGCTCGGCTAGAACGTGTTATCATCTGCAATCGTCAAGCCGGTCGCTTTCCAGAGTGCATGTGCTGGAGTGGGTAGTTCCTACGGGGTGCGATAGCCAAGAGGGGTAGGCATTGCTCGACCCGAAGAGTTAGCGAGTCTGATTGTGCTTCGATCCGCACGATGTAGGTGCGCGTTGCCTGCGGGCGGCATGCACCGGACGACGTACCGATAAAATGTGCCGACCACGGCATTCAAGGCATGGTACCAGACTGGGGCAGCTTGCGCGCGAACATTGGTTCAGCCGTGTAGCCGTGCCGGGCCTGCGCGATATGGCGGAAGCTCCGCTCCGAGGCTTCGAGCCGGTCGCAATCATTCAGTGGCGGGAGGCGCCGGTGTTCAGGACGGCGATGACGCTTTGCGCAGTGCTGTTCGCGGCATCGGGCTTCGGCGTTGTCGCGTACAGCCAACTGGCGAGCATTCCTATTCTCGTCGCGCCTCCGATGGAGCGACCCGGCTATCTTCAAGCGACGACGGACCCGGAGTTCGGGACAAGCTTTACGCGTGTGACGGATCCCGGGCAGCTGCTCGCTCCCGGTAGTCTCTGCAAGCCTGAGTATTGCCGGCACCGGTACTCAAGCACACAAGCGTGGAATGCCGACCAGAGCCTGTTGGCGATCAACGACGGTTGCAACGGGATCTGCTTCCTGGACGGCAGGACTTACATACCGGCTTTTCATCGTCCGATGAGCGACGATTGCAAGTGGCACCCTGTCGATCCCGAACTCATGATCTGCATATCCCGCTATGCGATCTATCGATGGGCGCCGCGGAACGATGTCAAGGCGATCGTGTATGCTCCTTCCGACTATACAAATCTCCAATTTGGACCATACAAGGGAAATCTGTCGTTCGACGGCAATCGGTTGGTCGTGGTCGCGACAAACCGGGCGGGCGCGCTGGTAGCCTTCGGCTACGATCTTTCTACGAAGATTAAGTATCCGGATATCAACCTCAGCAGCCTTCCGGGAGCGCACGCGTATTGCGGTATTTCTCCTTCCGGAAGATACGTCTACTGTTTCCACAGAACGACTGACGAGACGGAGGTCACCTACATCTTTGCGTTGGATGGTACGCAGATTCAGTACTGGCCCGAGCATCATCGTCCCGGCCATGGCGATATGACGATCGATGCTGACGGGAGCGACGTCTATGTCGGCGTCAGCAAGGCGGACCCCGACAAGTGGCACGTAATCAAGCGCCGGCTCCAGGACGGAAAGGTCACTGATTTAATCCCGGCCGGCTACGGGACACACGTTTCGACCCGCAACATCCGCCGACCGGGTTGGGCTTTCGTAAGCTACGAGGGGACCCGCTCCAAGGTGGCGGGCAGCCCGGGCTACGCGCCATTCTATCGAGAAGTCATTGCGGTGCGAATCGACGGGAGCGGTCAGGTGCGGCGCATCGCCCAGACTCGCAACGCAAAGCGTGACTACTACAGCGAGACGCATGCTTCGCCGTCGCCCGATGCATCGCAAGTGGTTTGGTCGAGCAACTGGGACCAGCCCGGCGGACCAGTGGCAGATTATGTCTCTCGGCCATCCTGGCCCCAGACGGCGTCGGGTGGATGACTGTCGCTGGGGCCGCTATGGGATATTTCGCACGATCCACGGTCCGAGACGGTTAGCGAGCGCCAGCGGCATCTTTTTCCAGCAGTGGATCGCGACGGCGTATCGCGGGTTGCTGGGGCTCAATTCCGGCGGCGTGACGCCGGGGGGCGCCCAGTAATACCAAAATAGTGGCCGCACTTCGGGATTCCATTGCTGCTTGAATCGAAAGACGCCTCCGTCGACCGAGCAGCGTCCCAAATTGAGTTCATGAGCTCCCGACTGACAGGCCCACTGGAGGGCGCTCCAGTACAAGTATTCGTTCACATAAAAAGAGGATTGCGAGTAGTCCGAGCAGATCCATGGCAGCTCCACCAGTCCGTTGCGACGCAATGCGATCGCTGCAGCCGCCGGGCGTCCCTCGCGATGCACAATCAGTACGGTGGCATCCTCCGCAAACCGGAGGACATTCTTGAAGAATGCCAGACTGTAAACAGGCGTACCCAAGTTCCGCATGTTCAGGCAAAATACGCGATAGAAATCGCTGAGCACCTCGAGTGTCCCAATGGAAAATGTGGCGTCCGATTTCTCGGCTTTCCGGATCTTGCCACGGAGCCGCGAATTCAAGCGGGACCAGTGCATGTCGGCATCGGCATCAAGGGGAATGACGAGCGCTGCCTTGTGCTGGCGGAGCATCCATCCATCTTCCGATGGTCTCGTAGCCGCGGTCGACTGCCGCAATTCGACATGTTGCGCGCTTCTTTTCGTGGCTAGATCGACGGCCGCGGTCGTGAGCGCAGCCTCGTATTCGGGGCCGTCAGCCAGCACGCCGCCGTAGTCGAGAAATGGCAGCGATACGAGGGAGTGCCCGAAGAGTGAGCTCTTCATCTCGACCAATGGCAGGACTCCACGCGTTTCGCCGCGGTATCGTGCCATCAAATACCAACTCCGGTGGCCGAAGCTGTGCTGGAGAACGTCCCGCCAACCGAGCGCGTGGTACAGCGAAGCCTGAGAGGCGCGCTCCACGTAGCCCTGCCACTCTTCCTGGCCGGCATCGGCCACTTCGACGATCTCGAGGTGTCTCATGCGATTGCCCGAAGCTCGCGGCTGCCCGGGAGATCCAATCTTGCTGCGTTGTTGCAGGAAAGTCTCGTCGTTCCGGCGCTATTGAGCGAATAAAGCTTACGCTTGCCCGTGTTTGTTCATGCAAGGCAAAGCCGGACTACCTCAAAAGGGAAACCTTTGGACGATCCGCGACCGTTGGGAAGTTGCTTCGACGCCGGCGAAGTCCGGGATTGGCAAATCCGGGCCTGTCTTCTTCGCAAATGGCCTGCTTGTACCCGCGTTGCTGAGCGCTCTTCGGAAGCCGGCGCAGCGCAAGCTTGTGGTTCGGTGGCGCCGCCGCCGCGCTGAGGTCGACCGCTCGAAGCCGGATACCCCTATAGGAGGATACCCCGTCATACACGCCCGTTCGGCCGGATCGCCGTGTTACTGATTCTCGGTTTAGGACAGAATTGTTTATGCGAATGCTCATTTCGAGTTATGGAATGGACGGCGCAATGCGAGCCGAACCGACGATCCCACGGACCAAGCCGTTCGATAACTGCAAGAGCCGGACGGACTTATCGTGCGGCACGGATGTTGCTGCCGAAGAACAGGTGCCAGCGGGTTCGACTACCGAGCGTCGGTCTTTCGGCGAAGCTGCGCTGTCCATCGACGTCGAGGACTGGTTTCATGCCGCAAATCTGAATATCGCGCGGGAGGCGTGGGACCGATGCGAGTTGCGCGTCGAGCGCAACACGATGCGATTGGTAGAAATTCTTGGTGGATGCAATGTCCGCGCAACTTTCTTCGTTCTGGGCTGGGTGGCCGAGAAGTGTCCGCAGTTGGTGCGTGCGATAGCCGCGGCGGGGCATGAAGTTGCATCTCACGGCTACAATCACGAACTGGTCTACTCGCTCAATCCGGCCGACTTCCGGACAGACGTGATCCGTTCGAAGAAGTATCTTGAAGATCTGACCGGCAGGCGAGTTCGTGGTTACCGCGCGCCCAGTTTCTCGATCACCGAATGGGCAGTGCCGATCCTGCAGGATGCGGGCTTTGACTACGATTCCTCGGTTGTGCCGACCATTGCGCACCATCGCTATGGTCGATTGAAGGGGATGGATGCGGGCAGACCGGTCGTGCTGCTGCGCGAGGGCTTCTATGAAGTCTGCATCTCCTGCATCCGGCTCGGCAGGCATGGAATCCCCTGGGGGGGCGGTGGCTATTTCCGGCTCGCCCCCTATTTGCTGTGGCTCTGGGGTGTGCGCAGAATTCTGCAGTCGGGAACGCCTTACATCTTCTATATCCATCCTTGGGAGATTGACCCGGGTCAGCCCCGAGTCACCGGAATCAAGGCCACTCACGCGTTTCGTCATCGCGTCAACCTCGAAAAATGCGAGCAACGGTTCGCCTCGCTCGTTGGCGCGCACGAGTGGATGCCGCTCTGCGATCTAGTCGACGGCTGGAGTGCAGGGCTAGAGGCGCCGGCAGCGAGCAGGGTCAACACCGTAGCAGCTGCGATTCCGCTGTCGATCGGCTCGGATGGACGACAGGTGAGGGCATCCACGTGAAACCGCACCTGCTCTGCATTGGAGGAGAAGACCATTCTTTTCGAATCCCATTTCTGCTTGCGCTCCGAAGGAAGGGATTTCGAGTAAGCGCGGCGGGAAGCGCCGCGTCCAATCCGTTTCTGCAGGCGGGAATCGATTTCCATCCTTTTGATTTCGCACGGTTCGTCGATCCGCTTGCGGATTGGTCGGCCTTCAGGGCGATCTCGAAGCTGATCGCCGATGTTCGTCCGACCCTCGTTCAATGCTTCGACACGAAGCTGAACATCCTCGTTCCCTTTGCCGCTGGCGGGCTGCACGGTGTGAAGGTCGTTAGCACGATCAATGGACGCGGGTGGCTGTATTCCTCTCAATCGCCAATGGCCCTGAGTCTTCGGCCGATCTACCGCATACTGGAGCGGCTGGCGAGCCAATGGGTCGCGGTCACTGTGTTCCAGAACCGCGAAGATCAGGCCTTCTTCATTCGTCACCGGATGATCGGTAGAGGAGGCAGCCTGCTCATTCCGGGGTCCGGCGTCGATATCGCGACGTTTGATCGCGCCGCGGTGGTGGGACCATCGTCTGCAGCCCTTCGCGAAGCGCTCGGTCTCGCAGGGCGCGAGATCATCGTTACGGTGTCCCGCATGACTCGGCAGAAGGGGATCCCGACGCTGCTCGAAGCGGCAGCGATCGTCCACCGGCATCGACCCGGGGCCCGATTTCTGCTTGTCGGGCCTCGAGAGAGCGAGGGACCGTTCGCGGTGACTGAGGCCGAGATCGAGCGTCATGCGCCTTACGTAATGGCTCTGGGGCGGCGATCCGACGTGCCTTCGTTGCTTGGCATCGCGGACTTGTTCGCATTTCCGACCGAGTATCATGAGGGAGTCCCGCGCGCACTTCTCGAAGCGGCGGTGGCGGGCTGCCCAATCGTGACGACGACGATGCCTGGATGCACCGACGTCGTGCGAGACGGCTGGAATGGCCTCCTTGTGCCGCCGGGCGATCCGAGGCGCATGGCCGATGGAATTCTCCGCCAGCTCGATGATCGAGACGCGGCCACGAAGATGGCGGCCCGAGCGTCGCAACGGGTGAGAGCGGAATTCAATCTCGATATCACAGTCGCGCGCTATGCCGCGGTGTACCAAAACCTGGTGGAGCGCTCCATGAAGAACCCGTTGCCGACGCTTGAGGAGGCGCTCGCGAGCGTAGCGCGTAGCCATGACGTTGCACAGTTTGGTGATTGAGAGACTTCAGATCGGCGCGGGGCGTGGACGAGCCGCGTTGGACTTGTGCTCGGGAGACTAGCGTGGCGTTGGACTTGCTGCTGACGGTCGGTCTGTTGCTGTCGACCGCATCCCAGTTGAGACCGGATGGTGCTCCCGTCGGACCTGCCGAGATTTGCTTGCTCGTCTGGGTCCTGTTGACGTTCTCCAGAGAGATAGCTCGGCTTGGTCCCCCGTTGACGCCGGCATTGTCACGGTTGCTCACTTTCTGGCTCCTATTCGCGGTGGCCCTCTGCATCGGCACGATGACCGCCTACGTGCTCGGCGACCGTCACGATCCGGCACTGTTTGCGCATGACATCGGGGCTTATCTTCTGGCGGCGGCGCTGAGCGGCTTGATGGTTGTCGAACCCGGCGCCGCGGCTCGTCTGCAACGGATCGCCTGGCTGTCGGCGACGCTCGGAGCGGCGTGGCTGATCATCCAGGTCGCGTTCGGCTGGGGGCTGCTCGACCCCGGCGAATACGATACATGGGAATGGGATCGCTTTCGTGGTTTCAGCGATAACTCCAATCAGCTTGCGCTGTACTGTGCGGTGCTCGTTCCACTGTCGTTGCATCTGGCCGATTCTGCGCGTCGACATGGAGAGCGGATCACTGCTCTGATTTGCATGATGGTCGCGATCATCGTAGGCCGGCTTACGAAGAGCGATGCGTTCCTGCTGGTGCTGCTTGCGGCCGGGCCCCTTTTCGGGGTTTTCAAGCTCTGGAAATGGTTGATGTCGCGCGAGCGAAAAATGCTCCTGCGCTCTGCGTTTGCTTGGCTCCTTGTTATGGCCCTGCCGCTGACCATAGCTTACGCCACGCCACTCGGGTCCACGCTTGCTGCCGAGCTTGAGGATTTCGCCAAGGGAATGACCAAGGGCGGCGGCGGTCGCGACACGGACGAGACTGCCCGGCTACGGTTCGAGGTATGGAACGGTGCCCTCCGCCGTGGAATCGACGCAGGTCTGCTGGGCCTTGGACCCGGTCCGCATCTCGAAATTCCGCAGTCCATAGTGGCGGGCCGACGCGATTCCACGAATGCTCCGAAACATGAGGAGCACCCGAAGTTCGGGGTGATCCCGAATTTCGAAGCGCACAACACTTTTCTGGATCTCTTTGTCCAGGGCGGGTTCATCGCGGTCCTTAACTTCGGCTGGTTGCTGGCGGTGACCCTCCTGGCGACGCGGAGAGCCGAACAGGATGCCCTGACGGCGCTGGTCTGCGGGCTGGCCATATTCATCGGCTTTCATTTCGACGTGCGACATCCGATCTTCTGGTTTGCGATTTCGCTATGTTTGATCGCTCCACGAAGGGTACCGGCTGCAAGAGGAGGCTGAGCGATGTTGCGCGTGCGTCCAGACGACCGTGCAGCGAGCGGGAAGACTGCTCACGTGGATGACGTGCGCATCGGTGAGCATGAGGGAGCCGGTGTCGAGTCAGGCGGCAGCTCCGGCTCAACCAATGACCTCCACTTCGGTCATATAGCCGCAATCCTGCGCCGCCGCAGCGGAATGATCACGTCGATCGCCTTGATCGGGATGCTGCTCGCAATCGTCATTGGGCTCTTGATCGCACCCAAATATACCGCGACGGCCCAACTCGTGGTCGAGGCTCCCGTCCCTGCCGCCGAGAGCGCACCGGGCGTATCGGCAATCGACGTGAGCATCGATACCCATGTGACGTTGCTGAGTTCTCCCGATCATCTGCAACGAGTCATCGAAAGTCTCTCGCAGGATCCGGAGTTCCGAGCCGAAACGCGCAACGCGATCAATGCGGAGCCGGACTTGGATGGGGCGCGCGATGTGCCGCGAACGGCTGTGACGGCTCCGTCGATCGATCCTGCGACGGAAACGCTGGGGTTGACGGAACTCAAGCGGCGCCTGGGCGTCTGGATTGGCGAACTTCGAAAGGGTGGGAGCCGTACGGTGCCCCGTTTCGAGGAATTCAGACGCAACACGGTGGTCATCCAGGAGCGTCGATCCCGCGTTATCTCCGTTGCATTCACATCGCCAAGTCCTCAGAGGGCAGCGGCGTTCGCCAATCGCATCGTCCAGCTCTACGTTGACGAGTTGACGGCGAGGAAGGAAGCGTCCGCAAGCCGCGAGCTGGCGCAGATGGATGATCGGGTTGCGGAGGCAAAGTACGAGGCGGAGAGGGCCGCCGAGACGGTGCAGAAGGCGGTGCGACAGAAACGAGGCGCGAGGCAGGATGGCGCAGATCCGGAACAGCTGGCCGACCCGCAATTGCGTGAGCTGCTGCGGCACGCCAGTAGCAGTGCGCAGCGCTATGACAGCTTGTTGCGTGCCAGAAAGGCCTTGCGTGATCAGCAGGAAAGCTCATCCGAGGTGGGAATCCAGCTGATTCTGGCGGGAGTGCCGACCAGACCCAGCTCCCACAATCCGATTCTCTTCGTCGTTCCGTCGTTCATCCTGTTTGCAATCCTCGGATGCTGGCTGGCGGTCGTTCGTGAGCGGCTCGACCGTAGGCTACGGGATCAGCAGGAGACGGCCGACGTGCTCGGTATGCCCTGTATCGCGCTCATACCGAGGATTTCGCGCCGGAACGCCGTGCGTCCCGACCGCTACTTCCTGCGGGAGCCATTCTCACGGTACGCGGAGGCAATACGATCGGTCATCGCTCCACTGGAGCTTGCCACTCCGTCGCGCAACTCCAAGGTGGTGTTGGTCTGCTCCAGCATCCCCGGAGAAGGAAAGACCACGCTGGCGATGAGCCTTGCGGCCTATCTGGGAGCGCTTGGGCGTCGCGTGCTTCTGATTGGTCTTGATCCGCGGCCCGGTTCGCCGCTCGGCAATGCGACAGGAACGGTCAATGCGCTCCCGGAGAATCTCTCTTCCGCCGAACTCATGCGGCGGCTCACGGAAGCGCGCGTCGACCTTCTTTCTCGTGTTGATCTTCTTCCGCTGGTCAGGGGCCGCACAGACCCGCTGACGCTCTTCGCATCCGAGCAACTGCGTGGATTCGTCCGTCAAATGCGGGAGCGTTACGACGCAGTGATTATTGACGGTCCACCCGTGCTAGGCGCCGTCGAGGCCCGGTTGCTTCCTGCTGTCGCCGACAAACTGCTGTTCGTCGTGAAATGGGGCAGCACGAGGCGCGAGGTAAGTCGTAACGCGGTAAGCCTGCTACGCGAAGCGGGCTGCCTCGACAATGCGCGCGGCGATTTCGCAATGTCCGTGTTGACGCGGGTCGATCTCAGAGAGCACGCCCGATATCGTTACGGCGATGTCGGCGAGTTCATGGTCAGGCACAAGAAGTACTATTCCGCTCTTGCCTTGAATTGGGGGCGGACCAAGGTTGCTACCTGGAGATGGCGGACGCCACCCCGCGACATGTCCGTGAATCCAGTCCGAGAAGCCGCGGCCGGGCATCCCAAAGCCGGTCAGGTGTCCGAACTGGAGTCGGCAGGAGAAGGGACAGATGGACGCTCTCCGTGAAATTGAGCCTATTGCTCGATCGGGCGCCGACGTCGCGATCCCGCTCGCCCTGCTGGGTGTCCTGAACGAGTTTCATCGCCAGCAAGTGTCGTACTGCTACTGGAAGAGCAGCAGGCGCCTCCACCAGGTGCTTGCGGGCGAAGGTGATCTCGATCTGCTCGTGGCAAGGGCTGAAGTGCACCGCGCCCAGCAGATTCTGCTCGCGCTGGATTTCAAGTCGTTCCCGGTCGTGGACGACCGCGATCACCCGGCTACGCTCAACTTTCTCGGTTTCGACGAACCTAGTGGTCGCTTGCTCCATCTTCACCTTCATTCGTCGCTGATTGTCGGCGAGCGGGCGCTCAAGAACTACTGCATTCGATGGGAAAAAGCGTTCCTGGATCGGGCGCTCCTTCATTCATCATTGCCGATCCGAATACTCGATCCGTCAAGTGAAGCGGTGCTGCTGGTCATACGCGCCTGTCTCGAACTCACACGGCTGGATCTGATCACCCTCTGCTTCTGGCGCGCAACGACGCGCAAGTTCGCCCTGGACCGGCTCGATCTGGTCAGTCGCGTCGAGCGTTCGGCGTTGTGCGCCCATGCCGCCGAACTACTGAACGATGATCTCGCCGAGCTAGTGGTGGACGCATTCTACGACCCGAAGCCGTTGGAGAAACGGACGCAGCTTCGCCGGCGCATACGAAACTACTGTGCCCCGTATCGCAGTTACAATGCTCTCGAGGCGCGGCTGCGCTCTTTCGGTCGGAGCTTGCGCTGGGCAGGCGCGGTCCTGAACAAGCGGGTCTTCCATGCGCCGAGGCCTTGGAACCGGCGTACACCCGGCGGCGGTTGGGTGGTGGCGATCGTTGGTGTCGATGGCAGCGGAAAGAGCACGTCGGTATCAACCATACGTGCGTGGCTTTCCGCGAAGATCGACATTCTGCCCCTTTATTTCGGCACCGGTGACGGCCGACCATCGTGGTTTCTCTGGCCGCTCAAGCTGATGATGCCCATGGCCATGCGTTTCTTTCGAAACAAGCCGAACTGTTCGTCGCACGGAAGGAAATCTGGCCGCCCACCTGGACTACTCTACTCGCTGTTGCTGTCGGTCTGGGCCGTGGCCGTGGCGGCCGACAAGCGGAACAAGCTCGCGGCGGCATGGCGCGGAGCCAATCGCGGACTGGTCATTCTTACCGATCGCTACCCGCAAAACCAGATCCCGGGCTTCAACGATGGACCGCTCCTGACGCGTCTGAAGGCGGCGCCGCTCTGGCTGCGCCGGTTTGAGGGCGATGCATATGCCCTGGCCGAGCGCCTCCCGCCCGATCTGGTGATTAAGCTGGTGGTGATGCCTGAAACCGCTGCGAGGCGGGAGCCGAGCATGGATCCGGCGGTGATCCGCGAGAGGATTGCCGGTCTGGAGCGGCTTGAGTTCCGCGGGGCTCGCGTCGTGCGGGTTGACGCTCAACGGCCGCTTGCCGACGTCATCCGTACGATCAAGCGTGAGATCTGGCGCCTGATCTGAAGGTGGCAGGAAGGGAGCACGGCAGAGATGATCGTCGAGCTGTTTGGTCCTCCAGGAGCCGGCAAAACGACGTTTGCGCATGCGCTCGCAAAGCGACTTCAGGAACGCGGCCTTCGTGCCGAGCTCAAACTCAGCTATCGGCCAGTCGAACATCTTCAGCCGCCCGCTCCGCGCATGACGCCGGCAGCGCAATACCGGTACCTGGCGATGCGGCTGAGGCGGCCGCTTGTAGAGATGCTGGTGATTGCGCGTCATCCCCTGGTCAACGCTCGTGACGTGAGGACTGCAGCTCATTTGGTGCGGTCGCTTCCGCCGGCCAGCGTCTTCGCCTCCTTCAAGATGGCTCAATACGCTTTGCGCCTGTCTCATTCCTGGCATGAAAAGGCAGGTGCCGCTCATGTCGTATTGTTCGATCAGGCTTTTGTGCAGGCCGTATGTTCATTGGCGCTGCTCGCCGGCGGCGTTGACGATACGTTGATTGGCAGCGCGCTCGCCTGGGCGCCGAAATCCGACCTTTTGGTCCGCTTGATCGCTCCCCTCGATCTGCTGAAGGCGCGATTGCACGATCGACAAAACGTTCAAAGTGCGCTCGAGCAGTTGTTCGAGCCGAATTTGAGTAGAAGCCTCGCATCGGCACGGATGGTTGACCGCCTGTCCGATGTGTTGCAGCAGCAGGGGCGATCCGTGTTGAGCGCTTCGTCTGTCGATCAGAGCTCTCTCGAAGAGAGCGTGTGCAGGATCGAAAGGGAAGTCACGAGCAGACTTCAGAGCTGCACGCAGAACAACGCCTTGAGGCCAGCGGTGAGGGCGGTTGCTCCGTTTCGTGCCGGAGATGGATATGAGTGAATGGAAGCCTGAAAGCGCTCCGGTCAACCGGGTCGCCCGCGGCGGAGTCGCCGCATTCTTCGTTTATGGTCTGGGTTTTGGGCTGACTTATTGTTCGCAGCTCGTTGTCGCACGTACGGTGGGAGTGGAGACGTATGGCACGTATGCCTATGTCTTCGCATGGATGGTGGTTCTGGCTTACCTTGCGACCCTCGGCTTCGACGTTGGGCTTCTGCGTTTCGTTCCTGCTTACGAGGCCGAACGCGACTGGCCGCTTTTGAGAGGTGTCATTCAGTATGCACAGAGGCGAGCAATTCTGGTAGGCGGCCTGGTCATGCTGGTCGGCGTGCTCTTCGTCGAACGATTTGTGCCGTCCACCGAATTGCGAAGAACCTTTCTCGTGGGCTTTGCGCTGGTGCCTGTTCTGGCGCTGGTGCGAATTCGGTGTTCCGCGGTGCGCGCGTTCGGCGGCGTAGTTTCGGCTCTCGTGCCCGATCGTGTGGTTCGGGATGGCACGCTCATCGCCCTCGTGGCGGTCGCGACATTGGGCGTGGGATGGACGATCAACGCGCCGTTCGTGATGGTGGCTACGCTGATCAGTTCGACATTCGGCTTGATTTGCGCGGGATTCGCGATGCGCAATCGCCGTCCGCGCGCTATCGTCGGCATCCTGCCAGCGTACGATGCCGCAGCCTGGCGAAGGGCTGCCATTCCACTGTTGATACTCGGTGCAACCGAATCCCTGCTGAATCGCACCGGGGTCATGTTGTTGGGCTGGATCACGAGTACCAAGGATGCGGGGATCTATAGCCTGGCCTTCAATATTGCTCTTGTCGTCACGTTGCCGCGAATTGCGATGAACACGCTGTTTGCGCCTGCCATATCCAATCTCAATACTCGCGGAGACAGGGCGGGCATGCAGATTCTCATCACCACGATTTCCGCATGGACGTTCTTGGCGGGATTGTGCATTGCCACCTTGCTCTTTGTGCTTGCCGACCCACTTCTCGCCTGGTTCGGCGCCGGCTATGAGGTTGGCGCCCCGGCAATTCGTATTCTTCTCATCGCCCAGGTCCTGACCGCCAGCGCGGGCTCGCAGTTGTACGTTATGACGATGACGGGCCACGAACGCAGTGCGGCGGTGCTGCTCGCCTCCTGTACGATCGTCAATGCAGGCGTAAGCGCCGTACTCATTTCGGCGTTTGGCTTGAACGGCGCGGCGATCGGTACGGCCGTGTCGCTGGTCATCTGGAATGCCGTGATGGCGCTGTTCCTGTGGCGACGCCTCGATCTACTGCCGGGCATACTCGCCAAGCTTCGGAGCTCCTTCCACAAGCGATCGGTCTTGGCGGGACCCGAACGCGCTTGCTGAGTCCGTCGGGGCGGTAGCTGGCGCCTCGTGGAGGGCCACCTCGATCACGTCGCCCGGCTGGAGCGCGGAATCCTCATCTGCGGCCACCGGCTCGTTGCCCTTCGCCCCGGTCCGGATGATCGTAATCGAGGGTTTGCTGCCCACTCCGCTTGCGAGCTGCGATTTGGCCAGAGCGACGTATTGGAGCTTTTCGCCAGTGCTCTGTAGCTTGGAGCGAATTCTGCTGAGCGAAACGACGGCGTCCTGCAGTTCGCGCAGCATCTCGCTCTTGCGCAGGCTGTCCAGCTTCTCGAGCTGTCGAACGTAGTCGTCCCGCTGCCGCTGGGTCTGCATGAACTGAGCGGCGGTCTGCAACCTCTGTGTGGACGAAAGAAGCATGGCGCGTCGCGCATCGCTGACGCGTATATTGGTGATGTTGCCGCGGCTGAAGAGGTCCTTGGCCTTTTCAAAGTCTTCGGTGTCGGCCTGGTTTGCCTGTTCTGCCGTCTTCTGTTGCTCGGAGAGGACGCGGATTTGTTCATCGGCCTCGGCGATGGCGTGCTCCAGGAAGGTTCTCTCGGCTTGTGCATCCGCTTGCCGCGTCCTGAGTTGGTCGGTTTCCACGTTGATGATGTCGAGCGCCGTCGACCGGGGAATCGGAACATCGAGCAACGAATTGCGATCAATGCGTGGATCCTGTCCCAGCTCTTGCCTCAGCCGCCAGACATGGGCCTGTTCCTTGGCGAACTCGGTCCAAAGCGCTTCGTACTCGCCCCGCAGGTCCGCCGACTCGAGTATCGGGTTGTTCATTCTAAGGCGAACGATGTCGTAGCCACCCGACAGCGCAACGGCCTGCCGCACGGTTAGCAGGGGGCGAAAGGCGACTTCGCCCGGTTTGGCGATATCGCCGTTGATGTAGACCGGCCGATATTCGACCACGGTTGCGGTCACTTCGTCGGGATCGATCGTGACGGAGCTCTCGCGCCCGTCTGGTGTTCTCTGCCGGACAGCCTTCGCGGCAAGGGACGCCTGTACCTTGGCCTGAAATTCGGCTCCGGAGAGGCCCGCCACGGTCATCTGACCGAGGAGGGGAAATGATATCGTTCCGTTCGGCCCGATGCGAACCCGCTGTTTGAGTTCGGGTACCGTGGCAACGGAAATCTCGACTGTGTCTCCCGCTTGCAGGTGATAGTCGGCTTTGGCCGGCGTTATCGAGGCTTCAAACAAAACAGCGGCGGTCAGCAGGATTCCGACCGCATAAATTCCGTCGCGGCGCCTGTCGGTCGTTACGAGCGCCTTTCCAAGAGGCGATTGCTCGTCGAGCATGGCTGTTCTCCTGCTTTCACGTCGATCACCTGTCGAAGCACGCGAATCTCCGGAGCCTCAGCCTAGTTTGCGATCAACGATTAGCGGCTTGGAAGCGTCGAGCTCGGCGAGCGCTTGCGGGGAATAGCGACCACCATTTACACCAGCCGGCTGGGAGGTCTCCCTCGAGGCGCGCGCCATAAGCTCGTTATTTATTCCCCAAATGGCCGCCTGGGTGCGGTTTTGAACCCGGATCTTGCGAAGGATAGCTTTGACATGAACCTTTACGGTTGCTTCGGCGATGTCGATCTTTCGCGCAATCGTCTTGTTGGAATCGCCTTCGATCAGACACCGCAGGATCATTGTTTCGCGAGGCGAGAGCTGCGGCGCGATGATATCCTCGCACTTGACGGGATCGGCTTCACGGTGACCGACGAGAGCGGCGTGCACGCCACGATGCTGGCTTTCGGAAGTGAGTGCAAAGGACAGCGAGGCTGGAGGAACGATCGTCTCACCCATCATCACCAGTTCGAGCGACTTGATGAACACGTCGCAGGTCGTGACGTCGACGAAATAGCCGCGGGCACCTGCGTTATAGGCCAGGACAAGGTCATCCTGTTGATAGCGCTCTGTCACGATTGCTATGCGGCAGTTCGCATGACGGCTTCGGAAAAGCTCGATTTGCTCTACAGCGTATCCAAAGTCATCGCCAACGTGAACGACAACGAATAGAACTTGCTCAGGCTGGAGGTTGCTGGCAATCCATTCATCGGCGCTTGATACTGAGGTCAGTACCCGGAAATCGGCTTCTCTTAGAATTCTGGCAATGCCTTCTCGAAGTAAGCTGGTTTGTCCGACTAGGACGGTCGCGAAAGGGGTGCGACGCCTCATGGCAATACTCCAAAATTTACACAAGACTCCAAAATTTACATAAGCGGCCGGCACGAATTGAAGTACGGCTCGAAATTCAAGCTGGAGTCGTCGGGTTCGGAGATCCACCTCCTTTCTCGCTTCGCCCGTGGGCTCAATGGCGGACGGTGTCGTGGCTAATTGAAAAAAGTACGCCCAACGAGATTTATGAATTATTTATGAATATTATCACCTAATTCTTGATATCCATATACGTGTTTGAGTAGGCGCACAAAACTGCACAATTCTCCGGCGCATCGATGAATTGTTCTGATTCAGTACCTTGCAAAAGGGATGTTGCTTCATTCCAGTTTGGACAAATTGCCGCTTTGGACAAATTGCCGCGGAAAGCTACTCGGCTAATGCTGATGGAGCTAGAAATGCTGCACATGCTCTGGCGTGCTTGCTTGGAGGAAGACCCAGCCGCCCGAACCGAGAACTATCCGATCGGAACTCGTATCGACGTAGAGCCAACCGCTGAACCTCGGCTTTCGGACCACCGGCTTGCTGTCGAGACCTGGGTTGCGTAGCACGACGAGCGTCAGTTCTTGGGGCGTTCATGATTGACAGGGTCAGAGTTGAAATGAAGGTAGCGATCATCGAACCCGGCGATGGGCCTGAGCGCAGAGGGGTCTGGCAACATCACCAAACCGCCCTCCCTTTGGATATATTTTTTGGCCTTGAGCGATTTTAGAATGCGGTTGACGTGAACGGTAGAAAGGCCGGTTGCGTCGGCCATCTCGGCTTGCGTCAAAGGCAAGGCAACCTCGTTGAAGTCGAGCCCTTGTGCCTGGAGCCGCAAGGATAGTTCGCACAACAAGTGTGCAATTCTTGTTTGCGCATCTCGACGGCCCACGTTGACCGTCCATTCACGGAAAATCGAGCTGTCGACCAACAGGGCGCGAGTTACGGCTGTTGAGATCGCGGGAGAGTCATCCATCAACTCGCGTAGATGCTCCTGATCGATATAGGCCAACGTCGAGTGGCGAGCTGCTTGCAGGCTATCGTCTGCGACCGGAAAATACAGGTGGTCGAAGTCGATCGGATCTCCCGGCACGTAAAGCGACAGAATCTGTCTCTGTCCCTCCGCCGTCACTCTGAAGCGATGAACAAACCCCGAAATCAGGACGGCGCACTCCGTTGTCCGGTCGCCTTCTCTAACCAGGTAAGAATTGACCCGCTGCTCCATTACCCTGTGCGGCAATTCTCTGATAGCGTGCGCATCCCGTTCCGATAACGCTGAATGCAAGCGCAATCGTTTCACAAGTTTGTCGAGGGAAGGGTCCTCGGCCGGCGTTCTGAGGCTCATGAGCGTCGTTTAACAGGAGGCGAACTCTCTATTGTTGCCATGCGTTTGGTCGTGCAATGTATATCAAGGATTAATTCCCATAGGCGGGTGCCCTTGCTTCAGGTGGGAGTAAGCTCAATGGCCGGCTTTTTTTCGACCTCAGGGATCATGCCGAGAGGCTGATCGACCCCGAAGGCAGAATCCTTGCCGATCTAGAGGCAATTCAAAGGGCGGCGCCGAGAGGCGGTGCGCACTTTCTTGACATAGATCAGCATTGCTCACTATCCTTGGTATTACCTATGTTGGTTTTTAGCTGATTATATTGCGAAGCATGTCTCAGGCCATGCCGACAATTCTCATCGTTGACGACGACCCAGAAGTCCGGAGAGTGCTTTGTCAGGCTCTGGCAGAGGATCATTTTACCGTTCTGGATGCGTCTGACAAAGCGCGCGCGCTGCATCACGTTCGCCATAACCACGTCGATCTCATCACGCTCGATTTGCGTCTCGGCAACGAGAACGGGCTCGAGTTTGCGCGAGAAATGCGTGCGCTGCACAATACCCCGGTCGTCATCATCACGGGCCTGGACGGATCGCCGGACCGCATTGCCGGCCTCGAGTACGGGGCCGACGACTACATCACCAAGCCGTTCCATGTTCGCGAGGTTCTCTTGCGGATCCGCAATGTCCTGAAGCGGTACGATCATCGGTTGGTGGAGCGGAAGAGCACCGCAGGTCACAGCCATTACGAATTTGACCATTGCGTGATCGACACCGAGGCGCGCGAACTACGGCGAGCCAACGGGGACGTGGTTGCCCTCACCGATTTTGAGTATCGATTGCTGCTGCTTCTCGTTCAGAACGCAGCGCGCGTTCTCTCGCGCGAGGAGATCTGCCGGGCTTTGATGGGCCACGAGTGGTCGCCACTGGACCGGACCGTCGATGGCCATATCGCGCGACTAAGGCGGAAGCTCGAGCGGTCCGTTGATGAGCCGCGTTTGGTCAAGAGTGTCCGAGGCGTGGGCTACGTGTTTGCAAGCAGAGTTTTGCACTATTCACAAAGCCACGAGCAGCAGCACGAAACACAACAGGTGGCGAACCGTCGCGTATGAGATTTCGCGCGCAGCCGCGGGGCGTGCGGTAGCGCTTGGTACGGCGCTGCCGTGCAACCTCGCCAAATCGCCTAAAGCGAACGCTCATTTCGGCGAATTGCTCGAGTGGGTCAGCGTGACCTCACATCGAAGCGTGCGAGATGTCCAACCACCGAATCCCCGTGAAAAAATGGCGACAGAGGCGGTCAATCGCGAGCAAAGCTCATGGTTCTTGGCTGATCTTTTGATCTGCTGCCTACGTTCGGGACGCAGGGGGCGCAGGTTCGAATTCTGCCCCTGACCGTTCTTACAAAAGGCGAAGCTTTCCAGAGGCTTGGCGGGTCGGCCGCCAGCGCCTGGGGCCCCCTTTGCAACGATTTCGAGCCACGGCCACTTTGGCACGTCAGCGGGCACGGCTTCCCAAGGCTGCCTTGACGCACTGCGATCGCAGCGGCGCGGGTCTTGCGATGTGCTACCTAGCGATATCGTCTCGATCCGGAGCCTCGATGCAACCTCCTCGTCCAGTCCCGCTGCGACACGCGCTGATCGCAGTATCTGCCCTTGCGGCGATCGCGGCGGCGGGTTGGCTGGCCTACGTGCTGGCGCTCGATGCCGCCTTTGCACGCATGCAGCGGGAGGCCAATGACCGGCTTGCGCTGATCGCCAGCACCTTCGATGCGACCGTTGCGCGCTATCGCTATCTGCCGGCGGTGCTGTCGCTCGCCGATCCCATTCGCGAGCTCTACCGCGATCCACGGGATGCCGCGGCGATCGCCGCTGCCAATCGCTATCTCAAATCCCTCAACCAGGGTGCGCGATCCGCGGAGCTGTATGTGCTCGACAGCGCCGGCCTCGCGCTGGCGGCGAGCAACTACGATCAGCCCTCGAGTTTCGTCGGGCACGTCTATGCGTTCCGCGCCTACTTCGCCGACGCCATGCGGTCCGGCGAGGGCCATTATTACGCCGTTGGTGCCACGACCGGACAGCCCGGCTATTTCCTGTCGCATCGGATCACGGAGGGCGGCAAGACCCTCGGCGTCGCCGTGGTCAAGATCGATCTCAGCGCGCTCGAGGCCGACTGGGCGCGTGCCGGCGATCTCGTGGCGATGGAGGATGAGAATGGCGTGATCTTTCTCGCCAGCCGCGCGGATTGGAAATATCGGCCGCTGGTGCCGGTTCCCGCCGAGCGCCTCGCGGAGCTGAATGCCGTGCAGCAATTCGGTCAGGCCATCGACGCTTCGCCGGTCTTCGTGCCCACGGGCGACCGTCAACGCATGCAGGTCGGTCACGCGCGCGGCCGCGGCAATACCGCGCTCGGGGAGTACGCGCTTCAGATCCATCCGCGCGACCAGGGCTGGAAGCTGCTGCTGTTCTCTGACGTCGTGGAGGCACGACGCAACGCGGCAACTGTCGCGATCGCCGGTGTGTCCGCTCTCGTCGCATTGCTGCTGGTGGTGCTGGTGGCCTATCAGCGGCGTCAGGTCATAAGGACCAAGCTCGAGGCGCACGACGTTCTCGAACGTCGGGTGGCCGAGCGTACGGAAGAGCTGCGCCGGACCCTCGAGAGCCTCGTGCAGAGCGCCAAGCTCGCCAGCCTCGGCCAGGCGCTTGCCGGTGTCGCGCACGAGATCAACCAGCCGCTGGCGGCGCTGATCACCTACGTCGCGAGCAGCCGCGTCCTGCTCCGCCGCAACGAGGTCGATCGCGCGGCTGAAAACCTCGACCTGATGTCGTCGATTGCCGAGCGCATGATGGCGCTGATCGACCACTTGCGCATGTTTGCGCGCAAGGAAACCGGAACACGCAGCGCCGTCGCGCTCGCGCCCGTCATCGACAACGCGGTCCGCCTGCTGCAATATCGTATCGACCACGAGCATATCGAGGTGGTGCGTGTCGCGCCCGCCGAGTCGCTTTACAGCTTCGCCAATCCGATCCGGCTCGAGCAGGTCGTGGTCAATCTGTTGTCGAATGCGATCGATGCGATGCGCGAGTCGGAGCGGCACCTGCTTACGGTTGCGCTCGGCAGGGATGGCGCCAGCGCAGCGATCGAGATCACCGACACCGGCGCCGGCATCGCGGCCGAGCACGTCAAGTCGCTGTTCGATCCGTTCTTTACCACCAAGGAGATCGGCGAGGGGCTTGGCCTCGGGCTCTCGATCTCGTACGGAATCGTCAGGGAGTTCGGGGGAGACATCTTGGTGGACAGCGCACCGGGCAGGGGCACGACTTTCAAGGTCGTCATTCCGCTGATGGACGTCGCACCGGCCGCGCAACGACGGGAATTGCAGGCATGAGCGGCTCCGTGCTCGTCGTCGACGACGAGGAGATCGTCCGTCATTCGGTGCGGCAATGGCTGGAGCTCGGCGGCTTCACGGTCCGCACCGCCGCCGGCGCCAATGAAGCCATGCGCCTCGTGAAAGACATCCCGCCCGATGCGGTGCTGACGGATTTTCGCATGCCGCAGCGATCGGGGCTCGACTTGATGCGCGACGTTCACCGTGCCGATCCCGACATTCCCGTGGTGCTCCTGACCGCGCATGGCGACGTGCCGCTCGCGGTGGCCGCGATGCGCGAAGGTGCCTACGATTTCTTGCAGAAGCCTCACGATCCCGAGCTGCTCTCGGCCGTCATGGCGCGCGCGGTCGAGCGGCGGCAGCTGAAATTGCAGCTCCGCCAGCTCTCGGATCGTCTCGCCGCGCCCGGCGCGATCGATGCGCGCCTGATCGGCCTGTCGCGGACGATGGAAGCGGTGCGCGCCAGCGTGCTCGAACTCGCCGGTCACGATCGCGACGTCATCATCACCGGCGAGACCGGCACCGGCAAGGAGGTGGTGGCGCGGGCCCTGCACGATTTCGGACCGCGCGCGAAGGCGCCGTTCGTCGCGGTGAACTGCGCCGCGATTCCAGCCGAGCTGTTCGAAAGCGAATTGTTCGGCCACGAGGCCGGGGCCTTCACCGGCGCGCGTGCCGCGCGCATCGGCAAATTCGAGCACGCCAGCGGCGGCACGCTGTTGCTCGACGAGATCGAGAGCATGCCGTTGCCGTTTCAGGCCAAGATCCTGCGCGCCCTCCAGGAGCGCACGATCGAACGGGTCGGCTCCAACAAGCTGTTGCCCGTCGATGTTCGCGTCGTGGCGGCGGCCAAGGGCGATCTTGCGGCCGAGAGCCGCCACGGCCGCTTCCGCTCCGATCTCTATTTCCGCCTTGCTGCGGCCGAGATCCACCTGCCGGCGCTGCGCGAGCGCGGCAACGACGCCTTGCTGCTGTTCGAGCATTTTGCCGCAGCCGCCGCCAAGGGCGCTGGCCGCGCGATGTCGCCGCTGCGGGCGGACGATCTCGATGTGCTGCTCGCTTACGACTGGCCGGGCAATGTACGCGAGCTGAAGAACGTGGCCGAACGCCATGCGCTGGGACTCGCTGCGACCGGTCGCAGCGTTGCCGAGATACTTCGGCGCGGCGAGCCGGGCGCGCCGCAGCGGACGCTCGCCGATCGCGTCGCGGCCTATGAACGCACGCTGATCGAAGCCGCCTTGCGTGAGCACGATTGGTCGATTGCGGCTGTCACCGAGGAGCTCGGCGTGCCGCGTCGGACGCTGAACGAGAAGATGGCGAAATACGCGCTGGCCCGGCCTGGCCGCAAGGAGCCCTGAGCCGGCAAGGCTATCGGCGGAAATCCGCCGATGGCGGCCGCCGCATCGGCGGATTCCCGCCGACGATCTGGCTCGTCTCGGGCGTCCTTCTCGAGAATCCGCGCAATTCTTCGCAAATCGCCGCGTTTCCGCGCGCCCGTCACGTCTGGCACGGCCGTTGCTGAAGTAGCGCTGAAACCATCCGGTTTCCGGGACGGCATCAACTCGCGGTCGAACAAGCGAGCGGATCGTCTCGTCAAAGCACAACAAATCCCCGGAGGACGTCATGAGTTCACAGGAAGCCTCAATTCAGACCATGGGCGAGCCCGTCACGGAGACGCGCGCGACGACCGCCGACATGAAGCGCCGGCTGCGGGCGATCTTCGTCGGCTCGGTCGGCAATCTCGTCGAGTGGTACGACTTCTACGCTTATGCGGCGTTCTCGCTCTATTTCGCCAAGGCGTTTTTCCCTGAAGGCGACGAGGTGGTGCAACAGCTCAATGCGGCACTGCTGTTCGCAGCCGGCTTTCTGGTGCGCCCGGTCGGCGGCTGGCTGTTCGGCCATCTCGCCGACCGCCATGGCCGGCGCAATGCGCTGACGTTGTCCGTCGTGATGATGTGTTTCGGCTCGCTGATCATCGCGGTGACGCCGACTTATGCCTCGATCGGCCTCGCTGCCCCCGTAGTCCTAGGCCTTGCGCGAATCCTGCAAGGGCTCAGTCTCGGCGGCGAGTACGGCACCAGCGCCACCTATCTCAGCGAGGTCGCCGACGAGAAGAATCGCGGCTTCTACTCCAGCTTTCAGTACGTGACGCTGATCGGCGGACAACTCTGCGCCATCCTCGTGCTGCTCCTCCTCCAGAAGGTGTTTCTCTCGACCGACGAGATCCGCGCCTGGGGCTGGCGCGTGCCGTTCGCGTTCGGCGCCGTACTGGCGGTCGTCGCAGCCTTGATGCGGAGCAACCTTCACGAGACCGATGCCTTCAAGAACAGCCGGGCCGCGGTGAAGACGTCCAGCTCGATTCGTGCGCTGCTGAACTATCCGCGCGAGCTGATGTTGGTGGTGGGGCTGACCATGGGCGGCACGGCGGCGTTCTACACCTACACCACCTATATGCAGAAGTTTCTCCGTCTCTCGGTGAAGCTGACGGACGACCAGACCACGATGGTGACGGCGGGCAGTCTCGTCTTCGCGATGGTGTTGCAACCGATCTACGGCGCGATCTCCGACCGCATCGGGCGCAAATGGCTGCTGATCGGCTTTGGCGTATCAGGCACGCTGTTCACGATCCCCTTGCTGACGACGCTCCAGGCCTCTCACGACGCATTTTCGGCCTTCCTGCTGATCGCCGCCGCCTGGATGATCGTATCAGGCTACACCGCGATCAACGCGGTGGTGAAGGCCGAGTTGTTTCCGACCAGCGTACGCGCGACGGGAGTCGGGGTGCCCTATGCGCTGACCGTCTCGATCTTCGGCGGCACGGCCGAATCCATTGCATTGTGGTTCAAGTCCATCGGTCACGAAAGCTGGTTCTACTGGTACCTGACGGGCTGCATCGCGGTGTCGCTCCTGGTCTACCTGACCATGCGCGATACCAGGACGACGTCGGCGATGGACCGCCACGAATAGCAGGTCGGGCAGGCATGTCGGCGGTGGGGCAGCCTCACCGCCGCGTCACCAGCACACCCAGCAAAAACGCCACCATCAGCGACGGCAGCGGTGCCTCGCGCACCATGCCGCGAAGGATGTCGGACCAGTGCGGCTCGGGCACGAGCCCCGGCGATCCGATCTCGGTCGTCGGCGTGATGCCCCACTCCGATGCGAGTTCAGCGATCTCGCGCGAGGCGAGACGCACGCCGTCACGGACACGGAAGATCGCGGCGTCCGCGCGCTCGCGCGGGGCAAGCAGCATTACCGTCGCGATCGCGGTGCGCAGCGTCATCTCGCCGAAGCCTTGCAGCCTCACTGACTCCTCGGGCTCGGACATCATGCGAATGCTCCCTCACAGCGCGAAATGATGCGCGATGGTGAATGCCGCCGTCGCGCACAGGACCAGCGTGGAAACCGCGCCGGCCACGCCGCGCGCGAGATGGGCTCGCGTCAGGTGCCTGGTCATGATTTTGCTCCATGCTCTCCATGGAAATGGCGGGGCTTGACGTTGGTTCCCTGGTCGTCGTCGAATCATCCGCGACGAGCAGTGGATTGGTGTTCCGCGGGCTCCGTAGAAACCCGGTGACGTCGCCATCGCATCGGCACTGACAGGCAGCGATCGGCCGAGCGCTTCGCGATGTCGAAGTCTTTGAACCAGATTGCGAATGTCCGTCATGTCGGAAAGTCGACCTGACGCTCAGGGCTGGGCCGAGTTGGAACTGCTCATGATTTGATCAGCGAGGTGCGACTCGCATTTTTGTGGCCAGTTGCGGAGCATCGCTCCGAAGAATGACGCGGCCCGTCACGAGCGTGCAAAATGCGTGTGCATAGAAGACGGGCACTTCGGTCGATATGAATCGACGCGACCACCGTATCATCTCCGCAACAGTTCCCGCCGCCCTGTTTTCGTTCGACCTGCGTCTTGATGAGGACGACATCCTCAACGATGAGGGTGAGCGGCGAAGATATGGGGAAAGCCACACAATTTTAGCTTTCTTGAAGCGGGTTTTTTAGAACTGGCTGCCAGTCTGCGCGCAACGGCAAAGGGGACTTTCTACGCATGTCAAACGCGACTGTTACTACTGCATCGAGTTTCTTGAACTCCCTCGGTATCAACACCAACGCAGGCAGCTATGTCGACACCTATACCAACTCCAGCTTGATCATCAGCAGTCTGGATTATCTCGGCATCAGTCACGTTCGCGACTCTTTCAACGCATTCGGTCACGCAAGCCCTGTCGTCGACGCGCTTGCCAACGCGGGTATCTCTTTCGATTTTCGCGTCAGCTATGCTCTGCCTGGGGCGGGCAGCAGCGGACTGGCCAGCTACATCACTGCCCTTGCGGAGTTCAAGGCTGAGCACCCGGGCGCCGTCTTGTCCATCGAAGGCATCAATGAAGCCAATCTGAATTCCTTCTCCTATAACGGGATGACTTCGCTTGAGGGCGCGGCAGCGTTCCAGGAGGCCCTTTACGCCGCTGTGAAGGCCAACGCTGTTCTCAGCGACGTCACCGTCGTCAACTTCAGTATCGGAAACCAGACCGAGGCGATGAACGCTCAGGTTGGCGACATGAGCGCCTATTCGGATGCGGCGAATGCACACGTCTATGTGCAGACAGGGGCGCTTGCCGACGGTCAGGTCGAGCAAGACCTCGCTCTGGCGAAGGATATTTCGACGAACGATCCGGTCTTCGTCACGGAGACCGGTTATACGACGCTGTCGAGCACCAGCGGAATCGGCGTCAATGAAGACGCACAGGCGAAGCTTGTGCTCTCCAATCTGCTCCTGGCGTATGAAGACGGTTCGTCCGCCACCTATATATACGAATTGTTTGACTCGCCATCCTCGGCGTCTCGTGGCGACAAGGAAGCTCATTTCGGTCTTTTCAATGCTGACGGGACGCCGAAGGAAGCCGCTGTCGCGGTCCACAACCTGACGACCATTTTGAGCCACGGTGACAACGGCACCCCTTATACCGGCGCGGATCTGAGCTACACGCTGTCCAATGCGCCCAGCA
The DNA here is from genome assembly GCF_015291665.1 of Bradyrhizobium sp. CCBAU 53338. Lineage (NCBI taxonomy): Bacteria > Pseudomonadati > Pseudomonadota > Alphaproteobacteria > Hyphomicrobiales > Nitrobacteraceae > Bradyrhizobium > Bradyrhizobium sp. CCBAU 53338. The sequence continues at coordinate 5,649,004 of NZ_CP030048.1, read as the reverse complement.
ACACGCATACGATGCTGATGAACAAGTCCGGCGCCGTCAGCGACCTCGTCGTCTGGGCCGATACGCTCAAATGGGACAATGCGACCCAGACGGAGATCGATACGCCGACGACGACCGTTACCGTTCAGTTCGGGCAGGTGGAAAGTGCCGTTTACGTCTATGACCCGCTGAAGGGTACGGCCCCGATTGCGGTGTATTACAACACGGGCTCGATCCAGATCGGGCTCAGCGACCACCCGTTGGTCATCGAGGTCGGCGCGACATCCGCTGTGGCCGAAGCCACGACGACAGTGAATTCCGATCTCACGATGACATCGGCCGACTTCGTCGCCCAGATGGACACTCTGGTGAATGCCACCGGACTGGACAAGGTGACGTTGAGCGACTCGCATGTTCTGGCCGTCTCGTCGCCCGAGACCATGCAATACGTCATTGCCCACTATGGCAACCTGCTGTCGAAGATCGATGGCGGCTATTCCTTCTCGATCACCTGGGGCGGCGCCGGCTGGACCGAAGAACAGGATTTTGATGCCAGCGGTACCCTGACCGAGACCACCGTTTGGGGTGTCAGCAGCAGCGGCGCCATTGTCTCGAAAAGCATTGCCCTGGCTGACGGACGGGTCGACTATTACCACTACGGCCTGACAGGCCAGTCTTACACGTCGGATCACACCGCGTACGATGCGAGCGGCAAGGTGACGCTGATCGAGCGTTTCCACGCTGATGGCAGCTATCAATACAAGGCTGCGTACAACGCCGACGGTTCCAAGGCCTACGACTACTACAGCAGCACCGGCGCGCTGAGCACCGAAGTCAGCGTGACGTCCACCAGCACGGTCACGACGACTTATGATACCGCGACCGGCGACAAGGCCCGGGTTTATACCAGCAATTCCGACGGCAGCGCCGACAACAAGCTCTATACGAACGGCGTGCTGATGAAGGACAGCGTCCTGAACAAGGACGGCTCGTCCGAGGTCTATGTCTACAATATCAGCGGGCAGTCCTATGCGTCGACGCACCAGGTGGCCGACGCGAGCGGTAAGGTGACGCTGATCGAGCGTTTCCACGCCGACGGCAGCTATCAGTACAAGGTGGTCTATAACGCGGACGGTTCCAAGGTCTACGACTACTATGCGAGCACGGGAGCTCACAGCTCCGACATATCGGTCACGTCGTCCGCCACAACGACGACGACCTATGACACGTCGACCGGCTACAAGCTCAACGTCTATACGGCCAATGTGGACGGCAGTGCGGACAACAAGGCGTACTCGAACGGCGTGCTGATGAAGGACAACGTTCTGAACAAGGACGGCTCGTCCGAGGTCTACGTCTACAATATCACCGGCCAGTCCTACACCTCGACGCATCAGGTGGCCGATGCAAGCGGTAAGGTGACGCTGATCGAGCGCTTCCATGCCGATGGCAGCTATCAGTACAAGGTGGTTTATAACGCGGACGGTTCCAAGGTCTACGACTACTACACGACCACAGGCGTTCACAGCTCCGACATATCGGTCACGTCGACCGCCACGACGACGACGACCTATGACGTCACGACTGGCGACAAGCTCAACGTTTATACGGCCAATGTGGACGGCAGCGCCGACAACAAGGCCTATGCGAACGGCGTGCTGATGAAAGACAACGTCCTGAACAAGGACGGTTCATCCGAGGTCTACGTCTACAACATCATCGGCCAGTCCTACACCTCGACGCACCAGGTGGGCGACGCGAGCGGCAAGGTGACGCTGGTCGAGCGCTTTCACGCTGACGGCAGCTATCAATACAAAGTGACCTATGGCGCCGACGGTTCCAAGGTCTACGACTACTACACGACCGCGGGGGCTCACAGCTCCGAAATATCAGTCACCTCGGCTGCTACCACGACGACGACCTACGACACGACGACCGGCGACAAGCTCAGCGTCTATACGGCCAACGTGGATGGCAGCGCCGACAACAAGACCTACGTGAACGACGTGCTGGTGAAGGACAACGTTCTTCACAAGGACGGCTCGTCCGAGGTCTACGCCTACAATATCACCGGCCAGTCCTATACCTCGACGCATCAAGCCAGCGACGCCAGTGGCAATGTCACGCTTGTCGAACGCTTCCACTCCGACGGCACTTACGACTACAAGGCGGCCTACAACCCGGATGGTTCGAAGCTTTACGACTATTACACCGGCGCCGGCAAATTGACCACGGAGGTCTCGGTCGCCTCGACGGGTACGACCACCTCGACCTACGACACGCTGTCAGGCAACAAGTTGACCGAATATACTGCAAACGAGGACGGTAGTGCGGAGAACAAGTCCTACACGAGCGGCGTGCTGACAAAGGACAGCATCCTTCACAAGGACGGCTCGACGGATGTCTATGCCTATCAGATCACCGGCCAGTCCTACACGTCGACGCACCAGACCAGCGACGCCGGCGGCAATGTCACGCTGGTCGAACGCTTCCACTCCGATGGGAGCTACGATTATCTCGAAAAACACAATTCGGACGGCAGCAAGGAGATTTCCAACTACTCCAGCGCGGGCGCGATCCTGAACCACACGCTCGTGAATGCTGACGGCTCCACTGCCGTGGACTATTACAGCCAGGTTGGAACCGGCGATATCCGCACCGACACGACGAACGCCAGCGGCAGTCTGACGATGCGCGAATATACCCACACCAGCGGGGCCCACGAAGTCTATGCCTATGCCGACAATCTGAAGCTTGCCGGCGGCACCGGCAACGATACGTTCTATTTCCGCTCCACCAACGGTGGCACCGTCACCTATCAGGGCGGCAATGATACGGTCTACAGCTTCAACAACGGCACGAGCACAGCCAGCACGGACAAGATCTCGGTCAGCTCGACGCTTGCTGCAAGCTTCAACGATCTGCACATGACGCAGCAGGGTTCCGATGTCCTGATCACGCTGGACAGCCACGATACGATCCTGATCAAGGCGTCCACGGTCGCGAGCCTTCACAGCGAATACTTCGTGTTCACGTAGTCAGGACCAGCGTGCAAACAGCGCCGGCCGCCCGCGCGAGATGATCTCGCGCGAGCGGCTGGTCGTGATTTTGCTCGATGCTCGCCATGGAGGCGGCAGGGCTGGGTGCAGGCTTCCTTCGCCGGCTCCGAATCGTCGGCCCGGTTACTTCCGCAGCAATTCCCGCAACGCGGCGGTCGCCTCGGCGCAGCGGATGTCGTCGATCTCCCGCGACAGGCTGAGTGCGCTCGATTTCAGCTCGTCGATCTTCCAGCTCTCGGGATGCTGGCTCTCGAGCTGGCTGAGGCGCTTGTTCAAATCGTCCAATCTGGACTGAAGCTGCCCGATGCTGGCGGCTCCAGTCACGTTCCAAACGCGTTGTGCGCGCATCGTCGTTCCCCTGACTTGTCTCACGGCGTTGTGAGCAGGGTTCGTGGCCGCAATGGGCGTTTCTTTTGTCCGGTCTTAGATCGTCGGGAACCGTTGCAGATCGGCAACGAAAGTTCCTGGAATACCGGCGCATGCTGGCTCATCTTCCAGCATCGACGCGAACAGGCGCAAAACCTGCATATGCGCGATAGTGGGGCCGGGCGATCCGGCAAACGAACGAGGGGCAATTCGTGGCGAGATTTGTGACTGTCGCAGCAGGCCAGCTGGGCCCGATCGCGAGGACGGAGACGAGGACCGCGGTGGTGGCGCGGCTGATGGCCCTGATGCGCCAGGCACACGCCAACGGCTGCGACCTGATCGTCTACCCCGAGCTGGCGCTGACGACGTTCTTTCCGCGCTGGTACTTCGAGGCCCAGGCCGAGATCGATCATTTCTTCGAACGCGAGATGCCGGGGGCGGAGACGCAAGCGCTGTTCGATCTCGCCCGCGAGATCGGAATCGGATTTTGTCTCGGCTATGCCGAGCTCACGGCCGAGGCCGGTGTCGTGCACCGCTACAACACGTCGATCCTCGTCGACAAAAGCGGCGCGATCGTTGCGAAATACCGCAAGGTTCACTTGCCTGGGCATGCCGAGCACGAGCCATGGCGCAAGTTTCAGCATCTGGAGAAGCGCTATTTCGAGCCGGGCTCCGGTTTCGGCGTGGTCGATGCGTTCGGCGGCGTGATGGGAATGGCGATCTGCAACGACCGCCGCTGGAGCGAGACCTATCGGGTGATGGGTCTGCAGGGCGTCGAGATGGTGATGATCGGCTACAACACCCCGGTGCACAATCCGCCTGCGCCGGAGCACGACGACCTCTCCCTGTTCCACAATCATCTGGTGATGCAGTCGGGCGCCTATCAGAACGGCACTTTCGTCGTCGGCGTCGCCAAGGCCGGCGTTGAAGAAGGCGTCGATCACATCGGCGGCAGCTGCATCATCGCGCCGTCAGGCGAGATCATCGCGAGATGCGCGACCAAGGGCGATGAGCTCGCGCTGGCCCGCTGCGATCTCGACCTCTGCATTTCCTACAAGCGCACGACCTTCAATTTCGACGTCCATCGCCAGCCGCGGGCCTATGGCATGATCGTCGAGCGGAAGGGCGTGGCGACCATGGCGGACGGCAGGCCGGTCCGGCGGACGTGACACGGGGGTGGCCGTCAGCCCCCGATCACAACCACGTGTCTTTATTTGGAAACGATCATTCCCTATTATGGCGCGATGCGAAAAGCAGCCCGAAAATCCGAACCGTCCGCCCACCCGCCCGGTCGTCCCCGGGAGTTTGACATGGATACCGCGCTGGATGGCGCTGTCAGGGTGTTTTGCGAGCGGGGCTACCACGCGACCTCGATCGGAGACCTCACGGCGGCGATGCGGCTTGCCACCGGCAGCGTCTACAAGGCGTTTCGCGACAAGCATGCCGTGTTCCTCGCCGCCTTTGAGCGCTACGCCGCGGTGCGCGGCGAGCAGACCCGCAGTGCGGCCGCGCGCGGCGCGAATGGTCGCGAGCGGGTGCGCAACGTGCTGCTGTCCTATGTCGAGCACTCCCAGGGGATCGAGGGGCACCGCGGCTGCATCGTGGTCGGCAGTGCGGTCGAGCTCTCGGCGGTCGATCCGGTGATGCGGGCGCGCGTCGCGGCGCAGCTCAAGACCAACGAAAGTTTCATTGCCGGTCTCATCCGCGAGGGGCAGGCCGACGGCTCGATTCCGGACCATGTCGACGCCGACGACACCGCGCGACTGATGATCTGCATGACGCAGGGCCTGCGCGTCGTCGGCAAGGCGCGCCTGCCGCTCGACGGCGAGCGACTGGTCGGCGTCGCGATCAAGCTGCTTGCCTGAACCTTTGTCAAATTAGGGAATGAACGTTTCCTATGCATGGAGACGTCGAAGTGTCGGAGAGTTTGGAATGACGATGAATGCCACGATCGAGACCGCGCCCGGGACGGATGCAGTGTCGCAGCGCCTGACCTTCGTGCTTGCAGCGGCTTGTGGCATGGTCGCCGCCAACATCTACTATGCCCAGCCGCTGATCGCGCCGATCAGCGCCGCGCTTGGCTTGTCGCACGCAGCAGCGGGCCTGATCGTGACCATGACCCAGGTCGGCTACGGCACGGGATTGCTCTTCATCGTGCCGCTGGGCGATCTCGTCGAGAACCGCGCGCTGATCTGCACCGTCATCACGCTCGGGGCGGCCGCGCTGCTCGCGGCCGCGTTCGCGACGCATGCGCTCCCGTTCCTGATCGCCGCGCTGTTCATCGGTCTCGGCTCGGTCGCGGTGCAGATCATCATTCCCTACGCCGCACACCTGGCGCCGGAAGCCGTTCGTGGCCGCGTCGTCGGCAACGTCTCGACCGGGTTGATGCTCGGCATCATGCTGGCGCGCCCGGTCTCGAGCCTTGTGACCGCGGCGCTGTCGTGGCATGCGGTGTTCTTCTGCTCGGCGGCGCTGATGATCTTGCTCGCGATCGTGCTTCGCGTCACGCTGCCGAAGCGCAAGCCGGTGGCGCGGATGCATTACGGCACGCTGTTGCTGTCGATGCCGCATCTGGCGCGCACTACGCCGCTGCTCCGGCGTCGCGCGCTCTACCAGGCCGGCCTGTTCGGTGCCTTCACCCTGTTCTGGACGGTGGTGCCGCTCCAACTCGCCAGCCAATTCGGCTTCACCCAGCGCGGCATTGCGCTGTTCGCGCTCGCAGGCGTGTCCGGTGTGTTCGCGGCGCCGATCGCGGGACGGCTCGCCGATCGCGGCCATAGCCGCATCGCCACGATCGCTGCAATGCTGTTCGTCGCGGTGGGTTTTCTGGTGACGCATGTCGGCACGGCCGGATCGATGCTCAATCTTGCCTGTCTGGTAGTGGCGGCGATCGCGATCGACTTCGGCGTGCAGGGCAATGTGGTGCTGGGCTTTCGCGCCATCTTCGTGCTCGGGCACGAGCATCGCAGCCGCCTCAACGGCCTCTATATGGCGACGTTCTTCGCGGCCGGTGCCGCAGGATCCGCGCTCGGCGCCTGGGCGTTCGCGCAGGGCGGCTGGGCGCTGGCCTCGGCCATTGGCCTTGCGCTGCCTGCTGCCAGCTTGCTCTACGCGGCAACTGAGTAGCGGTACGATTGTGTGTCGAGGCTGTTTACCAAGCGGCTGAGGGGGCGATCCGGAGGAGGCAATTTCCGTCTCGCGCATTCCCTGCGCTTGTAGTACTTTGGTCGCAAGCGGCTTGGTTAATGGCTGCAGGGGAGGCCTTATGAGGCGTGCGGGACTGGTTGGCGTATCGCGAGTACGACCATGGTCGTGGCAGGCATTTCTGCTCGGATTCATCGTCGTGGCAGCGTCGGCTGCGCTTCAAGGCATCTGCGTCGCGCTCGGCGTAAAGCTCTATTTCGCGGCCTTCCTGCCCGGCCTGTTCGTGCTCGGCATCGTCGCGGGCACGCCGGCGGCGGTGTTTGCCGCCGTGCTCACCGTTCCGCTGGTGTGGTGGGTGTTCATCCCGCCTTTCTTCGCGTTCACGTCGCTCTCCGCCGCGAACGCGGATTCCGTCAATTTCTTTTGCCTGCTTGCCGTGCTTCTGATCGGCCTTGCCGATCTCTGCCGTGCGACCATGACCATCAACAGAAGCGGTCGATTGAAGCCGTCGGGCGAGAGCGCGGCAACGAATTCGCAATAGACAGGTGCCGCGCGTGACCGGCCCGTTGCGCTTGCGCAACAGTCGGGCAACCATCCGCACGCTCGGCTCGAGCCGCTAACTTTTCAAAAAAGATTTGGCCGCAATTTCTCCCGCGGGAATACGAGGGAGTTTTCGTCATGAACGGACACGCCATTTTTGAGAACGTGCGCCGCTATCGCGGCATCGCATCGCTCTATCGGCAGACCGCGGCGTTTCGGCCGAGCCAGCGCTGGTCGCTGCTCGAGCAGGCCAGCGAGTGGGAAGCCCGCGCGCTGTTGGAGCTGGAAGCCTATTTCGCCTCGCGCACGGACTATGCGGCACCGCTCGCGGCCTGAGCGTCAAGGAAGCTCGACAGCCTGGTCGAGCGCTACCGCAGGGTTCCGGCGAACAGGTCGCGAGCGGGGATCGTGGCTACTACGGAGTTACCGGGTTGCGCGCGTATGCTAGCAACCCGCTCGGATCTCCTTCACGACGGCCGGGACGCGCGATGACCACCTTCAACCGCATCTTCACGACACAGCGTCTGCTCCAGATCATCGTCATCCTGGCGGCGACGGTCGCGATGAAGCTGATGGCCTGAGCGCTATCGCTCGCCGAAATCGGGCACCTCGGGCAGATAGTTCGCCCCTTCCGATCCCAGAAAATCGAACATCGCCTGCGCCGGGGGCAGCAGCACCTTGTCGCTGCGGCGGATCACGTACCATTGCCGGACGATCGGCAAACCCGCGACATCGAGCACGATCAGACGACCCTCGGCGAGTTCATGCGCCACCGTGTGGGCCGAGATGAAGGCGATGCCGAGCCCGGCGATCACGGCCTGCTTGATGGTCTCGTTGCTGCTCATCTCCATGCCGATGATCGGCTCGAGGTCGGACTTCTGAAACATCCCCTCCATCAGCGTGCGCGTGCCCGATCCGGGCTCGCGGGTGAGGAAGGTCTCGTGGACCAGATCGGTCAGGCTGAGCCCTGAATCCTTCTCCAACCAATGCCCCTTGCGCGCGACGATGATGTGCGGATTACGCCCGAGCTGCCGCACATCGACGCTGACGTCGGCCGGTGGCCGACCCATCACCGCGAAATCGAGGTCGTAGCCGTGCATGGCCTCGCGGATCTCCTCGCGATTGCCGATGGTGAGCTTGATCTCGATCTTCGGCGAGCGCTTGGAGAACGCCGCGATCGCGTGCGGCACGAAATATTTCGCGGTCGAGACCGCGCCGAGATGCACCGTGCCGCCGGTCTTGCCGGCAAGCAGGTCGAGCGCGCCCTGGCAATCCGTGATCGCAGCCTCGACGCGCTCGGCGAGCGCCAACACCTCCCGGCCAGCCTCCGTCAGCAGCATGCCGTCCCCGGTCCGCTGCACCAGAGGCAATCCCGCTAGGTCCTGAAGCTGCCGGAGCTGCTGGGTCACGGCCGGCTGGGTCAGCCCGAGCTGGGCCGAGGCCGCGGTGACGCTGCCCTTGGCTGAGAGCGCCGCAAGGGAACGCAGCTGCCGGATCGTCAGATGCCGGAACTGGCTCGCCGCATGGGCAGGTCCATTATAAGAAAATTCTTTGACACTCATTATAAATAGAAATTTTCCTTATTAAGCCGACGCTGTCAATCTCCTCATGCTGGGACAGACCGCACCAACCTCCCGAAAGGAGGGAACTGGATGCGGCACCCACAAGGGGATGGACGCAGATGACCGGGCAACTCAGGCTGGACGACCACCTTCAACGCTATTCCGAGACGGCGCCGCATGCCTTGGCCGTGGCGGCCGCTGTCGATGCCATCGCCGCTGCGGCGATCGAGATCGCCGACCTCATCGCCACTGGCGACCTCGCGGACGCCTCCGGCCTCACCACCGGCCGCAACAGCGACGGCGATATCCAGCGCAATCTGGACGTCCAGGCGGATGCGATCCTGCGGCGCTGCCTCGGCAGGCTGCCGATCGCGGCATTGGCGTCCGAAGAGATGCGCGAGCCGCAGATTGGCGACCGCGAAGCCAAGATCTGCGTTGCGATCGATCCGCTCGACGGCTCCTCCAACATCGACATCAACATGACCGTCGGCACGATCTTCTCGATCCTGCCGGCGCCGGATGATCTCGGTCTCGCCTTCCATCAGCGCGGCTCAGCGCAACTGGCCGCAGGTTTCGTCACCTACGGTCCGCAGACCTCGCTGGTGCTGACGCTGGGCGATGGCGTCGACATCTTCACGCTCGATCGCAAGGCCGGCTGCTTCCGTCTCGCGCGCAGCGCCGTGCAGATCTCCGAGGCTTGCGAGGAGTTTGCGATCAACGTCTCCAATCGCCGCCATTGGGATCCGCCGGTGCGCGCCTTCGTCGATGAATGCCTCGCCGGCGTCGAGGGACCTGCGAATCATAATTTCAACATGCGCTGGATCGGCTCACTGGTCGCGGAGGCCTATCGCATCCTGACCCGCGGCGGCGTGTTCCTCTATCCCTCCGACGCGCGGCCAGGCTACGGCGACGGCCGTTTGCGTCTCGTCTACGAAGCGCACCCGATGGCCATGATCATCGAGCAGGCCGGCGGCTCGGCTTCGACCGGTCGCGAGCGCATCCTCGATCTCTCGGCGCAAAGCCTGCACCAGCGCGTGCCGCTGGTCATGGGCTCCAGCAACGAGGTGCGGCGCGTCGCCGAGCTGCACTGCGATCCACTGCCGGTCGCCAGCGTCTCCGCACCGCTGTTCGCGCGGCGCGGCTTCTTCCGGCTGTGAGCGAGGTGACCCATGTCGAGGAAGCATCCGATCATCTCCATCACCGGCTCGTCCGGCGCCGGCACCACCTCGGTCAAGAAGACCTTTGAGCAGATCTTCTTCCGCGAGAAGGTCAACGCCGTCTACATCGAGGGCGATGCCTTCCATCGTTACGACCGCGCCGAGATGCGCGCGCAGATGGCGACCGAGGCTGAACGCGGCAACAAGCATTTCAGCCATTTCAGCCCCGAGACCAATCTGTTCGAGGAACTCGAACGCGCCTTCCGCGACTATGGCGAGACCGGCACGGCGACGACGCGGCACTACGTGCACGACGCCGAGGAATCCGCGCTGCATGGCGCTGCCCCCGGCACCTTCACCGAATGGAAGCAGCTGCCGGAGACCTCGGACCTCTTGTTCTACGAGGGCCTGCACGGCGCCGTCGTCACCGACAGGGTCAACGTCGCCCGCTATGCCGACCTCAAGATCGGCGTCGTGCCCGTGATCAATCTCGAATGGATCCAGAAGCTGCATCGTGACCGCAGCGCGCGCGGCTATTCGACCGAGGCCGTCACCGACACGATCCTGCGGCGGATGCCGGATTACATCCACTACATCTGCCCGCAATTCACCGAGACCGACATCAATTTCCAGCGTGTGCCGACGGTCGATACGTCAAATCCGTTCATCGCACGCTGGATCCCGACGCCGGACGAATCGATGGTCGTGATCCGCTTCAAGAATCCGCGCGGCATCGATTTTCCCTATCTGCTCTCGATGCTGCCGCACAGCTGGATGTCCCGCGCGAATTCGATCGTGTGTCCGGGCGCGAAGCTCGATCTCGCAATGCAGCTCATCCTGACGCCGCTGATCATGCAGCTGATCGAGCGCAAGCGCAGCCTGAAGTGAAAAGGAGGATCTGATGAACATCTCGGTTCATGCCGACGCCGACCTCACGGCCGTCGCGCACAGCGATCTTGCCAACGCCGTCCGCTTCCTCGCGGTCGACGCCATCGAGACCTCGCAGTCAGGTCATCCTGGACTACCCATGGGAATGGCCGATGTCGCGACCGTGCTGTTCTCGCGCTTCCTCAAATTCGACTCGGCGCATCCGAGCTGGCCGGACCGCGACCGTTTTGTGCTCTCGGCCGGCCACGGCTCGATGCTGCTCTATGCGCTGCTGCACCTTACCGGTGGAGAAGTCAGCCTCGATGACATCAAGGCCTTCAGGCAATGGGGCTCCAAGACGCCGGGACATCCGGAATATGGTCACACGCCCGGCGTCGAGACCACGACCGGTCCGTTGGGGCAGGGGATCGCGACCGCCGTCGGCATGGCGCTGGCCGAGCGCATGGCGAACGCGCGGCATGGCGACGGCCTCGTCGATCACTTCACCTATGTGATATCTGGTGACGGCTGTCTCATGGAAGGCATCAGCCAGGAGGCGATCTCGCTCGCCGGCCACCTCGGACTTGGCCGCCTGATCGTGCTGTTCGACGACAATGGCATCTCCATCGACGGGCCGACGTCGCTTGCGACCTCGGATGATCAACTGGCGCGCTTCGCGGCGTCCGGCTGGTCCGTGCGCCGCGTCGATGGGCACGATCCCGAAGCCGTCGCAGAGGCGATTGCGGAAGAACGTGAAACCGAAAAACCGTCGCTGATCGCCTGCCGCACCATCATCGGTTACGGCGCGCCGGATCGGCAGGGCACCGAGAAGGCGCATGGCGCGCCGCTCGGCACCGAGCAGGCTGCGGCTGCGCGACGGACACTTGGCTGGGATTATCAACCCTTCGTCGTGCCTGTCACCGTCGCAAAGGCGTGGCGGATGATCGGCCAACGCGGGCAGGTCGAGCGTCTCGCCTGGCTTGATCGCTATGAACACGCGACGCCCGAGCAGCGCGAACTGTTCATCGAGGGCAAGTCGGTTGCCCTGCCGCACGCCTATGCCCAGGCCTCGGCAAAATTGCGCGAGCGCTTTGCCAGCGAACGTCCCAAGCTTGCGACGCGGCAGGCCTCGCAGCAGGTGCTCGACGGCATTGCCGGGACCATCCCCGGATTGGTCGGCGGCTCGGCTGACCTGACCCATTCGAACCTGACGCATGCCAAGGCACAGGCGCCCGTCAAGCGCGATGCGTTCGCCGGCGACTACATCCACTACGGCATCCGTGAGCACGGCATGGCCGCTGCGATGAACGGCCTGGCGCTGCATGGCGGCTTCATACCTTATGGCGGCACGTTCCTCGCCTTCTCCGACTACAGCCGGCCGGCGATCCGCCTTGCGGCCCTGATGCGGCTCCGCGTCATCCATGTGATGACGCACGACTCCATTGGCCTCGGGGAGGATGGCCCGACGCATCAGCCGGTCGAGCATCTTGCGGCGCTGCGCGTCATTCCCAACTTGCTGGTGTTCCGCCCCGCCGACGCGGTCGAGACGCTGGAGGCCTGGGACTGCGCGCTCGAAGCGAAGGACCGTCCTTCCGTGCTGTGCCTGTCGCGCCAGGCGTTGCCGACCTTTCGCAGCGATGTCCGCGGCCGGAACCGGGTCGCCCGCGGCGCCTATCTGATCGTCTCGCCCGACGGCGGCCGCGACGTGACGCTGATGGCGACCGGCTCGGAAGTCTCGATCGCGCTCGAAGCTGCCCGCCTGCTTGCGACCGAGCATATCCGTGCCGCTGTCGTGTCCGCGCCATGCTTCGCCCTGTTCGAAGAGCAACCCGATGACTATCGCGCCGCCGTGCTCGGCACGGCTCCTCGCGTCGGCATCGAGGCTGCCGTTGTCGGGGATTGGCATCGCTGGACCGGTGCGGACGGCGAGTTCGTCGGTATGCGCGGCTTCGGCGCCTCTGCGCCTGCGCCGGTGCTCTACCGCGAGTTCGGCATCACGCCGCAAAGCATAGCCGAGGCCGCCCGCCGGACCATCGCCCGCGTTCGCAAGCAATAACAGGAGGAATGTTCGTGGCCCGTATCACCCTTCGCCAGCTGCTCGATCATGCCGCGTCCCATGGTTACGCAGTGCCGGCGTTCAACATCAACAACATGGAGCAAGGCATCGCGATCATGCAGGCGGCCGCCGAAGTCGATGCGCCCGTCATCATCCAGGCTTCGCGCGGTGCGCGCAGTTATGCAGGCGATCTCATGCTCTCGCATATGATCGACGCGCTGGAGCGGACCTATCCGGACATTCCGCTCTGCATGCACCAGGACCACGGCAATGACGAGGCGACGTGTGCCTCCGCCATCGCCCATGGCTTTACCTCGGTGATGATGGACGGCTCGCTCGAGGCCGACGCCAAGACGGCGGCCGACTACGACTACAACGTCGCGATCACCCGACGCGTCGTCGATCTTGCCCATTGGGTCGGCGCCTCCGTCGAAGGCGAACTCGGTGTGCTTGGCTCGCTGGAGCATGGTGGCGGCGAGCAGGAAGACGGCCATGGTATCGAGGGCAAGGTCAGTCACGACCAGTTGCTGACTGATCCCGGCCAGGCTGTGGACTTCGTCCGTGCCACCAAGGTCGACGCGCTTGCGATTGCAATGGGCACCTCGCATGGCGCCTACAAGTTCAGTCGCAAGCCCGACGGCGACATCCTGGCGATGCGGGTGGTCGAGGAGATCCATCGCCGCCTGCCGAACACGCATCTGGTGATGCACGGCTCCTCGTCGGTGCCTCAGCCGCTCCAGGACATGTTCAACCGGTTTGGCGGCGAGATGCCGCAGACCTGGGGCGTGCCGGTCGAGGAGATCGTCCGCGGCATCAAGAGCGGCGTGCGCAAGGTCAACATCGATACGGATTGTCGTCTGGCGATGACCGCCGTGTTCCGGAAGGTTGCCACGCAATCGCGTTCCGAGTTCGATCCGCGCAAATTCCTGAAACCCGCGATGGACGCGATGCGCGAGCTCTGCTGCGACCGTTTCGAGCAGTTCGGAACGGCGGGCCATGCCAGCAAGATCAAGGTCCTTCCCTTGAGCGAGATGGCGCGGCGTTACCGCGCCGGCGAGCTCGATCCGCGTATCGACGCCCGCGAGCCGGTCGCGGCCTAATCATTCAGAGAGAGAAGAGCAGGAGAGAGCCATGAATGCACATGCAGGAACCGTCCGCGGCAAGGAGCGCTATCGCTCGGGCACGATGGAATACGCGCGCATGGGCTATTGGGAGCCCGAGTATACGCCAAAGGACACGGATGTCATCGCACTGTTCCGCGTGACGCCGCAGGAGGGCGTCGACCCGATCGAGGCGTCGGCGGCCGTCGCCGGCGAATCCTCGACTGCGACCTGGACGGTGGTGTGGACCGATCGCCTGACCGCGGCGGAGAAGTACCGTGCAAAATGCTACCGCGTCGATCCTGTGCCGGGCGCTCCCGGCTCGTATTTCGCCTATATCGCCTATGATCTCGACCTGTTCGAGCCCGGTTCGATCGCGAATCTCTCGGCTTCGATCATCGGCAACGTCTTCGGCTTCAAGCCGCTGAAGGCGCTGCGCCTGGAAGACATGCGCTTCCCCGTCGCCTATGTGAAGACATTCCAGGGACCTGCAACGGGCATCGTCGTCGAGCGCGAGCGGCTCGACAAGTTCGGCCGGCCGCTGCTGGGCGCAACCGTAAAGCCGAAGCTCGGTCTTTCAGGCCGCAATTACGGCCGCGTGGTCTACGAGGCGCTGAAGGGCGGGCTCGACTTCACCAAGGATGACGAGAACATCAACTCGCAGCCCTTCATGCACTGGCGCGACCGCTTCCTCTATTGCATGGAGGCCGTGAACCGCGCGCAGGCCGCCTCGGGCGAGGTCAAGGGCACCTATCTGAACGTCACCGCGGCTACGATGGAGGACATGTACGAGCGCGCGGAGTTCGCGAAAGAGCTCGGCTCGTGCATCGTCATGATCGACCTCGTGATCGGCTACACCGCGATCCAGTCCATGGCGAAATGGGCGCGCCGCAACGACATGATCCTGCATCTGCACCGCGCCGGTCACTCCACCTATACACGGCAGAAGAGCCACGGCGTGTCGTTCCGCGTCATCGCGAAATGGATGCGGCTTGCGGGCGTGGACCACATCCATGCCGGCACTGTGGTCGGCAAGCTCGAAGGCGACCCCAATACCACGCGCGGCTACTATGATGTCTGCCGCGAGGAGTTCAATCCGACCAGGCTCGAGCACGGCATTTTCTTCGACCAATCCTGGGCGAGCTTGAACAAGATGATGCCGGTCGCCTCCGGCGGCATCCATGCCGGCCAGATGCATCAGCTGCTCGATCTGCTCGGTGAAGACGTCGTGCTGCAATTCGGCGGCGGCACCATCGGCCATCCCATGGGCATTGCGGCCGGCGCGATCGCCAACCGCGTGGCGCTGGAAGCGATGATCCTCGCCCGCAACGAGGGCCGCGACTACGTCCACGAGGGGCCGGAGATCCTGGCCAGGGCGGCACAGACCTGCACGCCGCTGAAGTCGGCGCTCGAAGTCTGGAAGGACGTCACTTTCAACTATCAATCCACGGATACGCCGGACTTCGTGCCGACGGCGCTGGAAACAGTCTGAGGAGTTTTGACGATGAAACTGACCCAAGGTTGCTTCTCGTTCCTGCCTGATCTGACCGACGACCAGATCACCAAGCAGGTGCAATACTGCCTCGCCAACGGCTGGGCGGTGAACATCGAGTTCACCGACGATCCGCATCCCCGCAGCACCTATTGGGAGATGTGGGGCCTGCCGATGTTCGATCTCCAGGACGCTGCCGGCGTGATGATGGAGCTTGCCGAATGCCGCAGGGTGTATGGCGACCGCTACATCCGCATCAGCGGCTTCGACTCCAGCCACGGTTGGGAGTCGGTCCGGATCTCGTTCATCGTCAACCGGCCCAAGCAAGAGGCCGAATTCGAACTGGTGCGGCAGGAGGTGGGGGGACGCGCGATCCGCTACACCACCGTGCGCAAGCCGGCCGCGCACGCCTCGACCTGATTATCCTCTCCGCGCGGAGCCTCCCTGCTCCGTTTCCTTGGCGGATCACTGCTTCGCCGCCGCCCCGCGGCGAAGCTTCTTTCTTCGAGGCGCCGATGCTTGACATGCCCAAGGCAACGACCACCGAGCCGAACGAGACCACATTCGATCTCCGCAAGGAGGCCGAGGCAGCCGGGATCACCGACACGTTGCAACAGCTCGAGCAGGAGCTGATCGGACTGAAGCCGGTCAAGAGCCGCGTGCGCCAGATCGCTTCGCTCTTGCTGATCGAGCGCATCCGCCAGCGTG
The DNA here is from genome assembly GCF_015291665.1 of Bradyrhizobium sp. CCBAU 53338. NCBI lineage: Bacteria > Pseudomonadati > Pseudomonadota > Alphaproteobacteria > Hyphomicrobiales > Nitrobacteraceae > Bradyrhizobium > Bradyrhizobium sp. CCBAU 53338. Next base: position 5,632,974 of record NZ_CP030048.1, on the reverse strand, counting down.
CTGGCCTCGCAGCAGCGCCGCCGACGCTGCACATGTCGTTCACCGGCAATCCCGGGACCGGCAAGACCACGGTGGCGCTGCGCATGGCAAAGATCCTGCACGGGCTCGGTTTCGTTCGGCGTGGACAGGTGATCTCGGTGACGCGCGACGACCTGGTCGGGCAATATATCGGCCACACCGCGCCGAAGACGAAAGAGATACTGAAGAAAGCGATGGGCGGCGTGCTGTTCATCGACGAGGCCTACTACCTGCATCGCCCGGACAATGAGCGCGACTACGGCCAGGAGGCAATCGAGATCCTGCTTCAGGTGATGGAGAACCAGCGTGAGGACCTCGTCGTGATCCTCGCCGGCTACGGCGAGCGCATGACGAGCTTCTTCGCGTCGAATCCCGGCTTCCGCTCGCGCATTGCCCATCACATCGAATTTCCCGACTATGCGGAAGCCGAACTGCTGGTCATTGCCGAACTGATGTTGAGGGAGCGCGGCTATCGTTTCTCGGCGGCAGCGCGCCAGGCCTTCGAGCAGTACATTGCGTTGCGCCGGACCCAGCCGTTCTTTTCCAACGCCCGCTCGATCCGCAACGCCGTCGATCGTATCCGCCTGCGGCAGGCCGACCGCCTGGTGTCGGATCTCGACCGCATGCTCGACGTCGCCGATCTCGAAACCATCGATCCCCTGGACGTGCTGGCGAGCCGCGTGTTCTCGGGCGGGGCCGATGCAAGGAGCGCAAAGCCATGACCCGGGAGATCGTCATCGCCCCCTCGATCCTGGCGGCGGACTTCGCGCGTCTCGGCGAGGAGATCGCAAGCATCGATTTGGCCGGTGCCGACTGGATCCATTGCGATGTCATGGACGGCCACTTCGTGCCGAACATCAGTTTTGGCGCCGATGTCATCAAGGCGATCCGGCCGGTGACGAAGAAGATCTTCGACGTGCATCTGATGATCGCGCCCGTTGATCCCTATCTGGAGGCGTTCGCGAAGGCCGGCGCAGACGTCATCACCGTGCATGCCGAGGCAGGCCCGCATCTCGACCGTTCGCTCCAGGCGATCCGCGGGCTGGGCAAGAAGGCCGGCGTCAGCCTGTGTCCGTCGACGCCCGAGAGCGCGATCGAATATGTGCTCGACCGTCTCGACCTCGTGCTGGTGATGACGGTCAATCCTGGCTTCGGCGGCCAGTCATTCCTCGACTCGCAGCTCGAGAAGATCGCGCGCATCAGAAGCATGATCGGCGATCGGCCGATCCGGCTCGAGGTCGATGGCGGCGTCACGCGCGACAATGCCGGCGCGGTTGCCGCCGCCGGTGCCGACACGCTTGTCGCCGGTTCCGCGGTGTTCCGCGGCAAGAGCAGTGTGGACTATGCCGCCAATATCGCAGCCATCAGGACTGCTGCGGAGGGCGGCCGGGTTCCGGAATTGCAGGATGGTTCCACGCAGCTGGTAGGTGTCGGAGAACGCGTGCTCGTCCGTTAGATTACGGAAGGCGACCTTCGCGCACGCGATCGTTCCCCGGGGTCCTACGGAGAAACGATCGCGACTCCGCAACGGCTTTCATGCCGGGGTAACCAACGGTGGTGAAGCAGGCGCCGGATTAACAGCGATGCAATGCACTGCGACGCAATCTGTGGTTCAAGGATCGCAGAGAGCGCGGGATGCAGATTCAATATCGCCACTGGAATGCTGCCCATGGCTGGCGCGGAGCGAATGCCCTGTGCGAGTCTCCTCAGCTCGTCCTTTATTTCGGCAGTCGTGAGGGATTGGCGAGCGGCGAGCGTTATCGCGAGCTGCGCGGCTTCTATCCCGACAGCCACATCGTCGGTTGCAGCACCGGTGGCCAGATTCATGGCGACGACATTGCCGACGACGTGATCGTCGCCGTCGCCCTGCATTTCGCACGGACGCGCGTGCGGGTGGTGAACGAGACGATCGAATCCCGCGGGACATCGCGGATTTGCGGCATGCGTCTCGCCCGTCAATTGGCGGGGCCGGACCTCGCCGGCGTGTTCGTCCTCTCCGATGGATTGAACGTGAACGGCAACGAACTGATTGCCGGGATCGCCGAGGTATTGGGGCCCGAAGTGCCGGTGACCGGCGGACTCGCGGGCGACGGAGCAAGGCTCGAGCGGACATTGGTCGGAGGCGACGGCGAACCGCAGCCGAACCGCATTGCGGCGATCGGCTTCTATGGCGCGTCCTTCCGTTTCGCGCATGGCTGTGCCGGTGGCTGGGACGTGTTCGGCCCACGGCGTAAGGTGACGAAGTCGAACGGCGCTGTCGTCGTGGAACTCGACGGTGAGCCGCCGCTCGATCTCTACACCCGCTATCTCGGCGAGGAGGAGGCCGCGGCGATGCCGGGTTCTGGCCTGGCGTTTCCCTTGCGGATTCATGACGAGGCCGCGCCGGAGCGACAGATTGTGCGCTCGGTATTTGCGGTGGATCGCGACGCGCGCACGCTGACGTTTGCCGCCGACATTCCCGAGGGCTGCACCGCGCAATTGATGCGGGCGAATTTCGACAGCCTCGCCGCGGGTGCGGGCGAGGCGGGCCGGCAGGCGCGGGAAGCGCTTGCGGATGAGGTCGCGGGCGACAAGCTGGCGATCCTGGTAAGCTGTACCGGTCGTCGCAAGGTGATGGGCCAGCGTACGCAGGATGAGCTCGACGCGGTTGCCGCCGAGCTCGGCGACGATGTCACCCGCATCGGCTTCTACTCCTACGGCGAGATCGCACCTCCCGCGGCTTCCGGTCGCTGCGAGCTGCATAACCAGACCATGACCGTGACCGTCATTGCGGAGGCAGCCGCGTGACCATGCATCGCCTGTTGGCCAGGCAGATCAGGCAATCGACGGACGAGTCCGGGCGGGTCGATATGACCAGGCTCGGAGAGCTTGTCGGCGCGGCTTACGAGGAGAGCGACCGGGATCGCCGCCGTACCGACCGTGCCATCACGCTGATGATCGAGGAACTCGAGCAGACGCATAAGCGCGCCGAGCAGGACCTGTTGCGCGCGCGCGAGTTTCTCGACAGCATCATCGAGAACATCCCGATCGCCGTGTTCGCCAAGGATGCGCGGGATTCCCGCTACATCCTGCTCAACCGTGCCGGCGAGGAGTATTACGGCATGCCCCGGGACGAGATGCTGGGCAAGACGCCCGAACAGCTCTTTCCCGACGATGTCGCCCGCTTCGTCGACGAGCAGGACCGCCGCGTCGTCGAGACCGGCTCACCGATGGTCCTGGAAGGGCATCGGCTCAAGGTCGGCGTCAACGGCCGCGATCGCGTGGTCAATTCGCGCAAGCTGCTGGTCCGGGACAGTAACGGCGCGCCGCAATATCTGGTCGGCGTGATCGAGGACGTCACCGAGCGGATCACCAACGAGGCGCGGATCAGCCATCTGGCGCATCACGATGCGCTCACGGACCTGCCAAACCGCAGCGCTTTCAGCGAAGCGTTGGCCGAGCGGCTGGAGCAGGCGCAGGAGGCGTCAACCAGTTTCGCGGTGCTGAGCCTGGATCTCGACCGCTTCAAGGATGTCAACGACGTGTTCGGCCATCCCGTCGGCGACATGATGATGCGCGCCGCCGCCGAGCGCCTCGTTTCCGAGGCCGACGGCGCCTTCGTCGCCCGCATCGGCGGCGACGAGTTCATGATCCTGATGCCCGACGACATCAGGCGCGAAGATGTGCTGTCGCTGGCCGAACGCCTGGTCGAGGCGATCGGCAAGGAGCTCGAGGTCGACGATTACCTCTCCCATGTCGGCCTCAGTGTCGGCATCGCGGTCTATCCGAACGATGGCGTCGACACAGCGACATTGCTTGCGAACGCCGATTCCGCGCTCTATCGCGCCAAGCGCGAGGGGCGGGGCAGGGTTTGCTTCTTCGAAACCGAGATGGACCGGGAGCTGCGCGATCGCAGGCTGTTGCAGCATGATCTGCGCCAAGCGCTCGAGCAGAACGAGCTCCTGGTCTATTTCCAGCCACAGGCGCGGATGGATGGCGAGATTATCGGCTTCGAGGCGCTGGTGCGCTGGAACCATCCCACGCGCGGCTTCGTGCCGCCCGATCAGTTCATTCCGCTCGCCGAGGAGAACGGGCTGATCACCGAGATCGGCGAATGGGTGCTGCGGCAGGCCTGCCGGGAGGCGGCATCCTGGCCGCGGCCCCTGCAGGTCGCGGTCAATCTTTCGCCGGTCCAGTTCCAGGCCGGCGACCTCGAACGGTCCATCCACCAGATCCTGCTGGAGACGGGTCTTGCGCCGACGCGGCTCGCGGTCGAGATCACCGAGGGCGTGCTGATCGGGGATTTCACCCGCGCGCTCAATCTGCTGCGACGGCTGAAGGCGCTCGGCATCCGCATAGCGATGGACGATTTCGGCACCGGATACTCGTCGCTGTCCTATTTGCAGTCGTTCCCGTTCGACAAGATCAAGATCGACCGCAGCTTCATCCTGAACCTGGAGGCAACGCCGCAATCGGCCGAAATCGTCCGCGCGGTCCTGAGTCTCGCGCACGCCCTGCACATCCCGGTCGTTGCCGAAGGCGTGGAGACGGAGGCGCAGCGCGCCTTCCTGGAAGGGGAAGCCTGCGAGGAAATGCAGGGCTATCTCATCGGCCGGCCCGGACCGATCAAACAATATTTTGATTTGATCGGCATCAAAGTCGAGCGCCGTCTCTACGCCTAAAATTAAACAGGTTCCAGGAACCAACACGCGTCTGCGCATTTCCTGAAAGTTAACCTGAGTTGAGCGGGGCTGTGCGGACAGAAAATGTTTTGCACAATTGCCATCGGCGTGACGCAAATCAGGGCAATAAGCCCAGTGAATGCGAGGGAGGGTCTCATGGAGAACGTACGTCGCTACCGCGCGCTGGCATCCCTCTGTCGCCAGCAGGCGGCCTATCGACCGCTGCAGAACTGGGAATTGCTCGGTCAGGCCGAACATTTCGAACATCTCGCCGAGATCGCGCTGAAGGCGCATTTCGACGCATGCAATGCGCAACGCGAAGACGACGCCATCGCAGCTGCAGCGTGGGAAGCCCCCGCCGCCGCATGAAGGGGCGGGCTGTCCGCCTTCGTTAGTGCGACATCAAGGTCGGGATCGTCATGGCTTCCAGCATGGCGCGCGTGACACCGCCGAGAAAGCGCTCCTGCAATCGGGAATGGCCGTAGCCGCCCATCACCAGTAGATCGAGGTTCTCGTCGGCGGCCAGGGACAGGATGGTCGGCTGGATATCAGCGCGCGCGGCCGTGAGGCTGACCGTGTGGGTCGACAGGCCGCGCCGTCCGAGATGTCTCGCCAGGTTGCTGGCGGAGACGTCGCCAGCAGCGGTGTCGGGCTCGTTGATCGCAAGGATCACGATCTGCTCGGCGCGTGCGAGGAACGTTGCTGCGTCGCGCAACGCACGCGCTGCGACGCGGCTGCCATCCCAGCAGATGCCGATCCGCTTTGCCTTGAAGGTCCCGCGGAAGGTATATGGCAGGAACAGTACCGGGCCGCCGGCCTGGAACAGGATCTCGCGGGGGATGTCGTTGTCGAACGTCACCTGCTCGGGATCCGGCTGGAGTACGACACTGAGATCGTGCAGCCGCGCCATCTCGCCGAGCGAGGTGGCTGCATCCGCGGGAATTGCGCCTAGCGGGTGGCAGGTACTGGAGATATCGGCGTTCGCCGCTTCGGTCCTGAACACTGCAAGGGCGGCTTCGGCCCGCTCGACGGCGCGCTCCCGTTCCATCTCGAATACGGCCGCCACGGCAGCTCCGCCCTCCATCACATAGGCCGCGGTGCTTGCGACATAGCCAACCGCGACCGCATCGACGTGGGCGTTGAGGCTCGCTGCGAGGGAGATCGAGCCGTCAATGACGGCGCGCATCGGTCGCTCGGTCGGGATATGGACGAGAATGTCTTTGTACATGGCGAGGTCTCCGATGGGCATCATCCGATGGTCGAAGTGTTTCACCGCCCGCAGGGCTCGCGTTGAGCTGTATCAAATCCGCGGCGAGGATTTTTTCGTGCGGCCCCCGGCCGCAGCTTTCTTTGCCAAGAATTAATCGCGCGGACGGGACGTCGTAAGGTGACGAGGACCATGCTGGGTGCAAGGCGACTTACCCAACATGGACATTTCGACATGATCGATCGCGTCAATTCCGACACCACCAAGACCCGCACAATCCTGAAGCCGCGCCGCCTCGCGCTGCTCGGCACCGCGGCCGCGCTCGGCGTGGCCGTGCTGGCGGCTTCTCCCGCTTCAACGCCGTTCGGCGCGTCCTCCCTGATTTCGCCTGCGCAGGCCGCTGAAAGCGCGACGACCCCGCCGGGCTTCGGCGACCTCGTCAGCAAGGTCAAGCCCGCCGTCATCTCGGTGCGGGTGAAGATCGACCAGGACAACGACAAGAGCGCAATGCTGCAACAGAACCGGATGGATCAGGACGAGGATTCTCCGTTCGACCAGTTTTCGCGGCAGTTCGGCTTCCGCTTTCCGGGTGGCATGAACGGCATGCCGCACCAGCGTCACCAGATGATCACGGGCGAGGGCTCCGGCTTCTTCATCTCCGCCGACGGCTATGCCGTGACCAACAATCACGTCGTCGACCACGCCGAGTCCGTGCGGGTGACGATGGACGACGGCACCGTCTACACCGCGAAGGTCGTCGGCACCGATCCGAAGACCGACCTCGCGCTGATCAAGGTGGACGGCAAGAAGGACTTTCCGTTCGTGAAATTCTCCGACCAGAAGCCGCGGATCGGCGACTGGGTGGTCGCGGTCGGCAATCCCTTCGGCCTCGGCGGCACCGTGACCGCCGGCATCGTCTCGGCGAGCGGCCGCGACATCGGCAACGGTCCCTATGACGACTTCATCCAGATCGACGCGCCCATCAACAAGGGCAATTCCGGCGGTCCGGCTTTCGACATGAACGGCAATGTGATCGGCGTGAACACCGCGATCTACTCGCCGTCCGGCGGCTCGGTCGGCATCGGTTTCGACATTCCGTCCTCGACGGCCAAACTCGTCGTCGCGCAGCTGAAGGACAAGGGCACCGTCACCCGCGGCTGGCTCGGCGTGCAGGTGCAGCCGGTGACCGCCGAGATCGCCGACAGCCTCGGCCTCAAGGCGGCGCGCGGCGCGATCGTCGACAACCCGCAGGACGGCAGCCCGGCCGCGAAGGCCGGCATCGAGGCAGGCGACGTCATCACCGCCGTCAACGGCACCGCGATCAAGGACTCCCGCGATCTCGCCCGCACCATCGCCGGATTGGCGCCGGGGTCGTCCGTGAAGCTCGACGTCGTCCACAAGGGCGACACCAAGACCGTGACGCTGGCGCTCGGCGAACTGCCGAACGAGCGGCAGGCCAAGGCTGACGATGGCAAGATGCAGCAGGGCCCCGGCACGCCGCGGCTCGGCCTCAGCCTGGCGCCGGCCGGCGACGTCCAGGGGGCAGGCCAGAAGGGCGTCGTCGTCACCGAGGTCGACCCGCAGGGGCCGGCGGCGCAGCGCGGCATCCAGACCGGTGACGTCATTCTCAATGTCGGGGGCAAGACCGTTGCCAATGTCGGCGACGTTCGTTCCGAACTGGCGCAGGCCAAATCGTCAGGCAAGAACAGCGTGTTGCTGCAGGTGAAGAACGCGGACGCGACCCGCTTCGTCGCGGTGCCGCTCGCCTGATCTCGTGGCCGTGACGGCAAATTCAAAAGGCGGTCTGCGGGCCGCCTTTTTCATGCGCACGAGCGACATACCCACAGGCGACCGATAACATTCTCGTTAACGGCAGGAATGATGACCGGTTCGTCCGAAAAAGCCGCGTTCGCTCGTCAGACTTCCGACTAGTGTGTTGTGCTTCGGCGGCAATGAAGCCACCCGAGGTGGATTGCAAGAGTGGAACTTCGGACGCCCGGCTGCCTTGTGGACCCGGCCGGTGGTTCGCATTTGATCGGTGCCGACATGGATCGATTGAAGCTCTCGCTGAAGCTTGCGCTGCTCGCGGCGCCGCTGGTGCTGTCGGCCGGAAGCGTCATGGGGCGCGATGACGGTCGTTTCGCCGACTCGCCGCTCAAACCGTGGTTCGACAGCCTGCGCAGCCAGATCGGCCCGTGCTGCTCCGATGCCGATGGTGTTGCCGTTGCCGATCCCGATTGGGACTCGCTCAACGGGCATTACCGGGTCCGTCTCGATGGAGAGTGGATCGAGGTGCCCGACGCAGCCGTGATCACCGAACCGAACCGCGCAGGCCGCACCATGGTCTGGCCGGTCAAGACGGTGTTCGGCGTTTCGATCCGCTGCTTCATGCCCGGCAGCATGATCTGACGCCGTTCGGCGTCACCGCGTGGCGGACTTGCGCTTCGAGCTCTTCCTGCTCGTCTTCTTCTTTTTGGACGTTTTTCGCTTCGTCGCCTTCTTCGGCACCTTCTTGCCCTTCGCGCGCGCCTCCGACAGGCCGATCGCGATCGCCTGCTTGCGGCTCTTCACGCGTCCGCCGCGACCGCCGGGGCCGCTCTTCGCAGTGCCCTTCTTGTAGCGCCGCATCTCGCGCTCGACATCACTGCCGGCGCTGCGTGAGTAACGGCGCTTCTTCGCCTTGCGTGCCATCGATTCTCTCCGTTGGCTCTCGAAGAGAAACAGCAGTGCTGACGCTACGTTCCAAATGCGCGGCTGCGCGCCTCAGCAAAGCACCGGCCGACGCGTCTTAAAACGAGTTTGCGAGTTCGATCTCGGCCTCGAGCACCTGGATCCGGCGCGCGGCTTCGGCAGAGGACAGACCGCGATCGTATTGCGCAGGCTGGTAGGCCTCTTCGCTCAGCCGCTTCAGCCGCAGCCCCTGCGCCCGGGTCATCTGCTCCATGAGAAAAACCTTGGCATCGTATTTACCCTGAACCTGCATGTCCGCTCTCCCTCGCGATTTCATGGCTTGACTATATGTTCTTATTTTGTTCTAACAAGCCATGGACAACAGAATTAATGAAATTCGACGTAAAATCAGCGCCTTGAGGCTCGAGATGGCCGATGTCGAGGCGTCCGTGCGCGATTTCGTCAATCGCGACCGCGACTGCACCGAACGGGCCCAGGCGCAGATGGATCTGCGCCGGAAAGTCAATCTCCTGATCGGCGAATGGAAGGCCGCTGGCGGCGGCGAGGTGCTGCCCGACATCCGCGACCGGATGCGCCTCCGTCCGTTGAAAGGCGTAAGCAGACCGACGACGCGCTGCTGAGACAACCACGTAGCTGGCCTATGGAGGCAGACGGTGGAAGAAGACCCGGACGCCTACCGGATTCTGAAGCTGCGTGCCGAGATCCTCGAATTGGGCTCCGCCATCAGGCAGTTGCAGCGAGAGGGGCTCGACGATGCCGCAGCCCAGCTCCTGATTGCACGCAAGCGGGCACAGCTCGACCATCTCGTGAAGGCAAGCTCCGCAAGTCACCGTCTTGACGTCACCGACATCAGACGCAGCTAGAGCGGTGGCGCAACACGACACGCCGGAGCCCGTCAATGCCGGATGCCGAAATCACTGTTCTGCTGGAGGCGGTGCTCGACGATGTCTGCGCAGGCACACCCCCGTGGGACACGACGACGCGCGAACGCGTTGCCGTGAGATTGCGTGCCGTCGCGCGCGAGGATCATTGCTCTCTCGAGGATTTGGAGCGGGCCAGGCGAGACGCTCTGACCCGCGCACCGATCATGTAGGTGGTGGTGAGGGAAAGAAGCCCCGCGTCGTCGCGGGGCTTCCTGTTACTGCGAGCGCGAGCTTACTTGCTCATTCCGTTCTGGGGCTTGGTCATGCTGCCGCCCTGATCGCTGCCGGGGCCGGCGCCACCCTGGCCGGACGCATCGGGCGGAACGGTCTTCTTCATGTTGGCGCCCGTCGTCGTCTGCGACATGGAAGCGTGATGCTTCTTGTGCGACTTGGCCTGCGCGGCAAACGGCGCGGCGGCGAGGCCGGTGGCCAGCATCACGGCGAGAGCGAGCTTGGTCGTCTTCATGCGAGGGAACTCCCTGAGTTGAATTGACGCAGGCAGCCAACCGCCATTTGTCGCGGGAGTTCCGAAGAAAGCGCCGCGTGCGTTTCACGCGCGCTTCAAGATTCCTTGTTCTCGTTGAGAATGAACACGACGCCTGTCAGCGCGGCACCGATGGCAAACGTCGTCACCATCGTGCCGACAAAGACGAAAGCCGCCGCACGGCCGCCATGGTTCAGCAGTTCTGCAACCGCAGGATTGGCCAGAATGAGCGCAAGCGTGAAGGCGAGACCGAACGCAGCGCCCATCATCGCTTGCGTCATCAGCCTGATGGCGCCGGTGGGAGAGACCAGGCTTGGCGACTTCTCGGGTGACTTTTTCGTGCGCATGGAACTGCCGATCGATCTGGCATGCCAACGCTGGCCGTAATCGCGGGTTCCATCGCGCATGAAGGATTTGTCATGACCGCTTCATCCACCGTTCATGCCGACCTTGCGAGGATGAATGCCATGAACACGGGAACATCAGCTATGGGCAAGGTGGTCTTTCTCTATCGCTCGCTGGCCTACCGGAACGCTGCGGCCGACATGTTGCGCAAGGCACGCAAGCTGCCGCGCGGAGCGGAACGCAGTGCCGCTCGTCGCTACGCCACGGCGCTGCGCGATCTCGCGCAGACGGAAGCATGGCTCGAAGGGCGGGTCGCCGATGAATCGCGGCCGATGCCACGACTGAAAGTCGTCGCGTCGCGCTAGCCCGATGCGCGCTGGAGTTCGGGAGAGCTGCTGGCTTCGAACTTGTCCTGCGCAGCCGCCGTTGCCGGGCTCTTGCGCGTCAACGGCACCTCGAGACGGCAAAACAGGCCCTCTGAGCGCCAATCGAACTGCGCCTGTCCGCCGAGCTGGGACTCGACGCTGGCCAACAGGCTTCTCGTTCCGAAGCCGCGCGATTTCGGCGTCCTGACCAGCGGCCCGCCGGTCTCCTCCCACGTCAAGGTGAGAAGGTCGTTCTCGGCCTGCCAGCCGATCGCGAGGCGCCCCGACCGGGTCGACAGCGCGCCATACTTGGCCGAATTGGTGAAGAGCTCGTGCAGAGCCAGGGCCAGCGTCTGGGCCGTCGCCGGCAGCAACTGCACTTCGGGACCCGAAAGCTTGATCTGTCCGCCGAGCGAATAGGGCGCAAGCTCTTCGTCGATCAGCTTGGAGAGTTCGGCGCCCTGCCAGCTCGACAGCGACAGGATGGTGTGCACCCGCGCGAGCGCGTTGATGCGGCCCTCGACGGCCTTGACATAGGCTTTCATCTCGTCGGCGCGGGTGAGGCGCACGATCGACTGCGCCAGCGCCAGTGCGTTCTTGGCGCGGTGATCGACTTCACGTGCCAGCAGGTTCTGCCGCTCCTCGGCGCGCTTGCGTTCGGTGATGTCGACGGTGACGCCGCTCACCCGCACGACGCGACCGCTCGGGCTCACCGTTGCGGCTGCCGTGCCGACGCACCAGCGAATCTCGCCATCAGGCCGGCAGACACGAAACTCGCCCTCATAGGCGTGCGCGCCGGTATCGAACGTGGCAATCGCCTGGCTGAATTGGTCGACGTCATCGGGGTGCAGCAGCGCCTGGATGTTGGCAGAGCTGACGTTGAAGGTTTCCGGCGTCACGCCGAAAATGCGGTACTGGCCTTCGTCCCACATCCAGTCGCCGTTGACCCAGTCCCAGTCCCAGGATCCCATCTTGCCGGCGGCGATTGCCATGCTGCGCCGCTCTTCGCTCTCGCGCAGCTTCGCAGTGGAGTTCTCGAGCTCGGCCGTGCGGGCACGAACGCGATCCTCGAGATCCTGGTTCAGCCGCTCGAGCTCGCGCGTCTTGCGATAGAGCTCGGCAAACACCTTGACCTTGGCGCGCAGCACTTCCGGCACGACGGGCACCGGCACGTAGTCGACCGCACCCATCTCGTAGCCGCGCAGGCGGTCGATGTCGCTGACTTGAATCGCCGAGATGAAGATCATCGCGGTCTTCTGGAACCGCGGGTGCTCGCGGATCATCGCCGCGAGCTCGAAGCCGTCGAGCTCGGGCATGCAGACGTCGACCAGGATCACCGCGATCTCGGTCTTGAGCAGCACCTCCAGCGCCTCGCGGCCGGACGAGGCGATCACGAGGTTCTCGCCGAGTTCCCTCAAGATCACCTCGTAGGCGAGCAGCTTGGCCGGCTGGTCGTCGACGAGGAGGATGTTGACCTTTTCGTGGTCCATTCTCGGATCCAGACTCAACGGTGCAGCCACATGCGGATCGCAAGCAGCAATTGATCGGTGTTGACGGGTTTGGCGAGATAATCGGAGGCGCCCGCCTCCAGGCATTTCTCGCGGTCGCCCTTCATCGCCTTCGCCGTCAGCGCGATGATCGGCAGGCGCAGGAAGGCCGGGTTCTCCCGGATCACGCCGATGGTCTGATAGCCATCCATCTGCGGCATCATGATGTCCATCAGCACGATGGCGATTTCCGGGTTGGATTCGACCAGCGTGACCGCCTCGCGGCCGGTGGTCGCGGTCAGCACCTTCATGCCGCGCCGTTCAAGAACGCTCGACAGCGCGAAGATGTTGCGGGCGTCGTCGTCGACCAGCAGGGCGGTCTTGCCGATCAGGTCCTCGTCGGAACTGTTCAGCTTCTCCAGCATGCGCTGCTTCTCGATCGGCAGCTCGGTGATGACGCGATGCAGGAACAGCGCGGTCTCGTCGAGCAGACGCTCGGGCGATTCAACGCCCTTGACCACGATGCTGCGCGCCATGGTGTGGAGCTCGGCATCCTCTTCGGCCGAGAGCTCGCGGCCGGTGAACACCACCACGGGAACGTTGGACAGCGACTCGTCGCGGCGGATCTGGTCCAGCACCTCGAACCCGCTCATGTCGGGCAAGCGCAGATCGAGCACCACGCAGTCGCAGGGCGACTCGCGCAGCGTCGAGAGCGCGCCGGCGCCGGTGTCGGTGGTCACGATCTCGATGTCGTCGTGATGCAGCAGCTCGCGGATCGACATCTGTTCGGCCTCGTTGTCCTCGACGATCAGGAGCCGCTTGCGCCGCGGGCGCGCATATTCCTTGATTTGCGTCAGCGCGGCGGCAACGCCTTCGGTCGTCGTCGGCTTGTTGACGAAGGAGAAGGCGCCGCGGGCCAGCGCATGCTGGCGGTCCTCGTCGAGCGTGATGATCTGCACCGGGATGTGGCGCGTCAGCGGATTGTGCTTGAGTTGGCTCAGCACCGTCCAGCCGAGCATGTCGGGCAGGAACACGTCGAGCGACACGGCGCGCGGCTGATACTGCTTGGCAAGCTCCAGTGCCTCGGCGCCGCGCGCGGCGACCAGAACCTTGAAGCCCTTGTCGCGGGCGAGATCGACCAGGATGCGGGCATAGTGCGGATCGTCCTCGACGATCAGCAGGATGCTGTCGCCTGGCTCGAGATTGAGCCGGTCGTCGGGGAGCTGCTCGATGACGCGCTGCTGTTCCGGGGCGGCCGGCTGGAGCGCCGGCGGCTGATTGTGTTGCTGCGCCGCCGGTGCTGCGCGCGGCGCCAGCGTCGGGCCGGAATATTTCAGCGGCAGATAGAGCGTGAAGCTCGAGCCCTTGCCGGGAGCGCTGCGCAGATGGATTTCGCCGCCGAGCAGGCTTGCAAGCTCGCGGCTGATCGCAAGGCCGAGGCCGGTGCCGCCATATTTGCGGCTGGTGCCGGCGTCGGCCTGCTGGAACGCCTCGAAGATCAGCTTCTGCTTCTCCGGGGGAATGCCGATACCGGTGTCGGAGACCTCGAAGGCGATCACGGCCGGCGCGGAGTTCAGCACCGGATGATCCGTGCCCCAGCCGCCGAGCGCACCGGCGACCTTCAGCCTCACTTCGCCTTCGGCGGTGAACTTGAAGGCGTTGGACAGCAGGTTCTTGAGCACCTGCTGCAGGCGCTTGGAGTCGGTGACGATGCTGCGGGCGAGGTTCGGATCGATATCGATCTTGAACGACAGGTTACGGTTCTCGGCCTCGTGCCGGAACGGCCGCCCGACCGTTTCGAGCAGGTTCGCGGTCAGGATTTCCTCGGCGTCGACGGTCACCGTGCCGGACTCGATCTTGGAGAGATCGAGAATGTCGCTGATGAGGTTGAGCAGGTCGGTGCCGGCGCCGTGGATGGTGCGGGCGAATTCGACCTGCTTGGCGGACAGGTTGCCGTCCGGATTGTCGGTGAGCTGCTGTCCCAGGATCAGGATCGAGTTCAGCGGCGTGCGCAGCTCGTGGCTCATGTTGGCCAGGAATTCCGACTTGTACTTCGAGGTCAGCGCGAGCTCGGTCGCCTTTTCCTCGAGCGCGCGACGGGCCTGCTCGATTTCCTGGTTCTTGCGCTCGACTTCGACGTTGCGTTCGGCGAGCTGCTGGGCCTTCTGCTCGAGCTGGTCGTTGGTCTGCTGCAATTCGCGCTGCTGGGTCTGGAGCTCGCCGGCGAGCTGCTGCGACTGCTTGAGCAGGCCTTCGGTCTGCATCGTGGCTTCGATCGAATTGAGCACGATGCCGATGGAGTCGGTGAGCTGCTCCAGGAACGTCATCTGCGAGGTCGTGAACGTGGTGAGCGAAGCGAGCTCGATCACCGCCTTGACTTGGCCCTCGAACAGCACCGGCAGCACCACGAGGTTCTTCGGTGCGACGCGGAGCAGCGCCGAATTGATCGGCACCACGTCGGCGGGAATGTCGGAAACCACGCGCGGACGCCGGTCGACGGCGCACTGGCCGATCAGGCCGTCGCCAAATGGCAGTACGCGCTGATAGGGGTAGACGCCGTCGCCGGCGTAGGAGGCGAGCAACAGAAGCTGCGGGTTGTCCTCGTTCTCGACCTGGTAGATCACGCCGGTATGGGCGTTCACCAGCGGCGACAATTCGGTGAGCAGCAACCGGCCGACGGTCGTCAGGTCGCGCTGGCCCTGAAGCATGTTGGTGAATTTGGCGAGGTTGGTCTTCAGCCAGTCCTGCTCGGTGTTCACGTCCGTCGTCAGACGGAGATTCGTGATCATCGTGTTGATGTTGTCTTTCAGCTCGGCGAGTTCGCCGCGGGCATCGACCTGGATCGACGGGGTGAGGTCGCCCTTGGTCACGGCGGTCGCGACCTCGGCGATCGCGCGCACCTGGGAGGTGAGATTGGCCGCGAGCAGGTTGACGTTGCCGGTCAGGTCCTTCCAGGTGCCGGCGGCGCCGGGCACGTCGGCCTGGCCGCCCAGCCGTCCTTCGACGCCGACCTCGCGCGCCACCGACGACACCTGGTCGGCGAAGGTCGCGAGCGTCTCGGTCATGTTGTTGATGGTGTCGGCGAGCGCGGCAACCTCGCCCTTCGACTTCACCGTGAGATTTTGTTTCAAGTCACCGTTCGCAACGGCGGTCACCACCTTGACGATGCCGCGGACCTGCTCGGTGAGGTTCGCCGCCATGAAGTTGACGGTGTCGGTGAGGTCCTTCCAGGTGCCGGCGACGCCAGGCACTTGCGCCTGGCCGCCGAGCTCGCCCTCGGTGCCGACCTCGCGCGCCACGCGCGTCACTTCGCCGGCGAAGGCGTTGAGCTGGTCCACCATGGTGTTGATGGTGTTCTTGAGCTCGAGGATTTCGCCCTTCACGTCCACGGTGATCTTGCGGGACAAGTCGCCGCGCGCCACGGCGGTGGTGACTTCGGCGATGTTGCGGACCTGCGTGGTGAGGTTCGCGGCCAGCAGGTTGACGTTGTCGGTGAGATCCTTCCAGGTGCCGCCGACGCCGGGCACGACGGCCTGGCCGCCGAGCCGGCCTTCGGTGCCGACCTCGCGCGCCACGCGCGTCACTTCGGCGGCGAAGGAGCGGAGCTGCTCGACCATGGTGTTCAGGGTGTCCTTGAGCAGCAGGATCTCGCCGCGCACGTCCACCGTGATCTTCTTCGACAGGTCGCCGCCGGCGATCGCGGTCGCAACCTCGGCGATGTTGCGGACCTGGGCCGTCAGGTTCGAGGCCATGAAGTTGACGTTGTCGGTGAGGTCCTTCCAGGTGCCGGCAACGCCGGACACTTCGGCCTGGCCGCCGAGCTTGCCTTCGGTGCCGACCTCGCGCGCGACGCGCGTGACTTCGCCGGCGAAGGCGTTGAGCTGATCCACCATGGTGTTGATGGTGTTCTTGAGCTCGAGGATTTCGCCCTTCACGTCCACGGTGATCTTGCGGGACAAATCGCCGCGCGCCACGGCGGTGGTCACTTCGGCGATGTTGCGGACCTGGGCGGTGAGGTTGCCGGCCATCGAGTTCACGGAGTCCGTCAAATCCTTCCAGGTGCCGGCGACGCCGGGCACGTTGGCCTGGCCGCCGAGGCGGCCTTCTGTGCCGACCTCGCGCGCGACGCGCGTCACCTCGCCCGCGAAGCGGTTGAGCTGGTCGACCATCGTGTTCAGCGTGTCCTTGAGCTGAAGGATCTCGCCGCGGACGTCCACCGTGATCTTGCGCGAGAGGTCGCCGCCGGCAATCGCGGTCGCGACCTCGGCGATGTTGCGGACCTGGGCGGTGAGGTTGCCGGCCATCGAGTTGACGTTGTCGGTGAGGTCCTTCCAGGTGCCGGCGACGCCTGTCACCTGCGCTTGGCCGCCGAGCTTGCCTTCGGTGCCGACCTCGCGCGCCACGCGCGTGACTTCACCGGCGAAGGCGTTGAGCTGGTCCACCATGGTGTTGAGTGTTTCCTTCAGCTGAAGGATCTCGCCCGACACGTTCACGGTGATCTTTTTCGACAGGTCGCCCTTGGCGACGGCGGTGGCGACTTCGGCGATATTGCGGACCTGGCCGGTCAGGTTCGAGGCCATCGAGTTGACCGAGTCCGTCAGATCCTTCCACGTGCCGGCGACGCCGCGCACCTGGGCCTGGCCGCCCAGCTTGCCTTCGGTGCCGACTTCGCGCGCGACGCGCGTGACTTCGCCGGCGAAGGCGTTGAGCTGGTCCACCATGGTGTTGATGGTATCTTTCAGCTCCAGAATTTCGCCGCGGACGTCCACGGTGATCTTCTTCGACAAGTCGCCGCCGGCGACCGCCGTCGTCACCTCGGCGATGTTGCGAACCTGCGCGGTCAGGTTCGACGCCATCGAGTTGACGCTTTCGGTGAGGTCCTTCCAGGTGCCGGCGACGCCGAGCACGTTGGCCTGGCCGCCGAGCCGTCCCTCGGTGCCGACCTCGCGCGCGACGCGCGTGACTTCGCCGGCAAAGGCGTTGAGCTGGTCGACCATGGTGTTGAGTGTTTCCTTCAGCTGAAGGATTTCGCCCGACACGTTCACCGTGATCTTCTTCGACAGGTCGCCGCCCGCGATGGCGGTGGCGACGTCGGCGATGTTGCGGACCTGCGCGGTCAGGTTCGACGCCATGAAGTTGACGTTGTCGGTGAGGTCCTTCCAGGTGCCGGCGACGCCGGGCACCTGCGCCTGGCCGCCGAGCTTGCCTTCGGTGCCGACTTCGCGCGCGACGCGCGTCACTTCCGAGGCGAAGGAGTTGAGCTGGTCCACCATGGTGTTGATGGTGTCCTTCAGCTCCAGGATTTCGCCGCGCACGTCCACGGTGATCTTGCGCGAGAGGTCGCCGCGCGCCACGGCGGTCGTCACGTTGGCGATGTTGCGGACCTGCGCGGTGAGGTTGCCGCACATCGCGTTCACGGAGTCCGTCAAGTCCTTCCAGGTGCCGGCGACGCCGGGCACGATGGCCTGGCCGCCGAGCTTGCCGTCGGTGCCGACCTCGCGGGCGACGCGCGTCACTTCGGAGGCGAAGGAGCGCAGCTGGTCCACCATCGTGTTGATGGCTTCCTTGAGCTGAAGGATCTCGCCGCGGACGTCGACCGTGATCTTCTTGGACAAGTCGCCATTGGCGACTGCGATCGTCACTTCGGCGATGTTGCGAACCTGGTTGGTCAGGTTGTTCGCCATCGAGTTGACGCTCTCGGTCAGGTCCTTCCAGACGCCGGTCACCTCGGGCACCTGGGCCTGACCGCCGAGCTTGCCCTCGGTGCCGACCTCGCGGGCGACGCGCGTCACCTCGGAGGTGAACACGCCGAGCTGCTTGATCATCGTGTTGACGATCGTCGCCGATTGCAGGAATTCACCGCGGAGCGGGCGGCCCTCGACGTCGAGCTTGACGGTCTGGAGCAGGTCGCCCTGCGCCACGGCCGCCACTGCACGCGTCACCTCGCGCGTCGGCCAGAGCAGATCGTCGATCAGCGTGTTGACGGAGCCTTCCATGTCGGCCCAGGAGCCGCTAGCGAGGCCGAACTTCACGCGCTGGCGGGTCTTGCCCTCGCGTCCCACCACCTGGCCGACCAGCTCGAGCTGCTGCGCCATGCGCTGGTTGGCCGCGATGATTTCGTTGAAGGTGTCGGCAATCTTGCCGTCGATGCCGAGATAGTCGCCGCTCATGCGCACGGAGAAATCGCCGCTGCGCATGGCCTGAAGCGCGAGGAGCAGTTCCGCCCGGGAGTCCGGCTCCGATGTGCCGTTGGGTTTGGGTTTCGGGACGCGACGACCGGAGCGCGATGCTGTTCCGGGATCGAGGTCGCTCATACTAATTCCCCCGCAGGCGCCGGCCGAATCCAAGGCGTGACGCGTTTGGCCAAAAATAGAGCGTCAGCCAAATTCGAAATCAAGCGTCAAGGTTGCGACGCGTGGGATTGGAACCTGCCGTGCTCAGCCCGGCTAAACTAACAGCGAAGATTGCCGAGAGTTCCAACCAATTGCGTAAAATTTCTTAGCCCTTAGCAGGGTCCTCTCGGTGTTCCAGTTTCGAAACTCGCGGCCTTCGACTTAGGAACGGCAGGACAGGCCCTGAGGTTAACCCGTCAGCACAGGGAGAGCGCATATGAAAGCCGGACTGGCAATCGTCATCGCCGCATTGTTCGCCACGGGATCTGCGCTGGCACAGGCCGGCGCACCGAGCGGACGCGGGGCCGTCACCGGCGATCCCGCAGCGAGCTCGGCCACGTCCCACGCGGGTTCGCAGACCACGGGGACCGCCACCAAGTCGAACCCCAGCGGCAGTGGCACCTCGACCTCGGGCGGCAAGGATGCCAATGGCGATGCCGGCCGGGACAGGATGCCTGGCAGCGATCGCACCGTGCGTCCGATGAACCAGCAGCATCATCCGGAGGACAAGTAGCGCTGCTACTTGTCGGCCATGGTGCGTTCAGCGTCCTTCAACTGTGCGCGCAGCACCGGGAGGTGCTCGCGCGCGAAGGCCGCGAGAATGGGATTGTCCGGCGTCTTCAGGTAGCGCTCGAGCAGGGTGATCGTGGATTCGTATTCCGGGATCTGGGCGGCGTAGAACGTTCTCACATAGGCCGGCCCCTCGGAATCGTCGGGCTTGGCGAGGCTGATGCCCGCTGATGTCGTCTTGCTGATGCGCGGCTCGGCGCCGATCGTGTCCTGGATCTGCTTCAGGGCCTTGTCGCGCTTTGCCGCCTCTTCGGCGCGCAGCGCGGCGAGGTTCTTGACCTCGGCATTGCCCTTCAAATCGGTGCTCTCCAGCAGGCCCTGCTGGAAGCGGCCGAAGGCGTAGAGGCCGCTGATGACATCGGTCGCGTCAGGCGCCCGATCGCCGCGCAATCGCTCGCCGGTGCTGTCGGCAAGCGCCGCAGTGCTGATGAAGGCCAGGACAATCGCGACAAATATCCTCATGAACCTCCAATGACCTGTAACGTGCAAAGTTCCGGCGGAGCGTTACCATCCCGTAAGGGCGGTTGCAGGCCGGAGGTTCCGTACCCAATTCTTGTTCATGAAACAGTCAGACATCTTCAGGGATAACGCCGAGA
Organism: Bradyrhizobium sp. CCBAU 53338; assembly: GCF_015291665.1. Taxonomy (NCBI): domain Bacteria; kingdom Pseudomonadati; phylum Pseudomonadota; class Alphaproteobacteria; order Hyphomicrobiales; family Nitrobacteraceae; genus Bradyrhizobium; species Bradyrhizobium sp. CCBAU 53338. The sequence continues at coordinate 5,613,235 of NZ_CP030048.1, read as the reverse complement.
ACTGCCTGCAACTGGCCGAGCGCTCGGAAGGGCAACCCGCTTATAATCGCTATTCACGCATGGCGGATGCCTGGACGGCCCTGGCGAAGGAGCAGGACTGGCTCGACGGCGAAGTCCCGCCTGTCAAGGACGGCGTCGTGCAAAGCCAGGGCGTCTGACCGCTCTCTCTCTTTGGTGACTCCGCGTGTGAGGCGGCTCACGGAATGGGCTGCACCAATCAACCATCATCCGGGAATAGTCGATCGCGTTGGTTTTCAATTCCAGAAGGAGGTTTTGCGATGGCTCCACGTCTGGCACTTTTCTCCCTCATTCTCGCCTTTGGCGTCTCTGTCGCGTTTGCGACGGTCACGACGGTTCGGCAGGTGCATCAGGAAAATGCATCCGTGATGGTGCACGCGGCGCACAGCTAGCACTGCTGCTTCTCGCGCTCACAGGAACATTCGGCGCAGCGGCGCGTAGGCGCTCCGAGGCATCGGAAGAGGCGAGAGGATAGCATGGCACATTCCGACCACGGCATCGTCAAGGACAAGCGCGCGGAGGATCAGCCGCGCGACAAGCAGCGTGCGCAGACGGTGCACAACACGAACCAAAGCGGTTCGCCCTCGCGTGAGGCGACGCGCGACCCCGAGCTCAACGACGACAGCAAGACGCCGGGCTCGGGCATGACGCCCGACGATTCCGGCGCTGCGCCCAGCGGCTGAATCTGCGAGGAACGAATCCTCTCACGAGGAGTCGACAGATTGCTTCCGGTGACATGCCCCCGGTGCTCCGGAAGCATCTCCAAGGACGGCCCTGGCACCCACCGTGCCGGGGTCGTTTGCTGTTGGGAGATCAGTCCTCGGAATCGTTGTTGCCCTGCACGTGCCCCTCGGGCCCGCGGCCGAACACGCCGAAATCGCTCGACTTGACGCCTGCTACGGCGTCGATGCCGGCAGCGGCCAGTCCAAGTTTGAGCAACTCGCGGACACCCGCCGCGCGGGTCGGCATGCGATGCTTGAAGCGGAAATCGTCGATGGCGGCCAGTTCTTCAGGCGAGAGCATGACCTGGAGGCGCTCGGCGCGAAGGTCGTTCATGGTCAATCACGCAATTTGAGCAGGTTGAGCAGGTTACTCAACGAACAAACTTGACGAGAGTTCCACAGGAGTCGCAAGACAAGCCAAATGAGTAAAAATAATCAACAAAATCAATGAGTTATTATTGAAACGACTTGTGCGGTGGCGCATTCTCATTGAAAGGGAGATTGGCCATGACAGAGGACGTCAGGTTACCTCGCAAGCTTTCCGACGAGCCCGATGCGCAGAAACCAGTGCGTCCGAGCCACCAGAAGGTCATCGATCAGGTCGAGCGCTGGGCCAACAGCCCCGGCCTGCAACCTCCAAGGACAGATAATGCGGAAACGATCTGAACCCCACACATTCGAACAACGTCTGGACGCGCAGAGGCTGCGGCTCGAGGACGAACTGTCGCGCCTGCCGGACGGTCATCGGCGCGACTCCGTCGTGGCCCGTATCGAACAGTTGCAGACTGCAGCCGAGATGCATGATTTCTTGATGCCGAGAGAGTCGGACGCAGCTTCACGCCAGCCTTGACGCGCGCAAGCTCGAGGCCAATGCGCGCAGCGTCACTTGCCAGGAACGATCGCCATCGCGTCCGGTTGATCTCCACACATTGCTGAGTGGAGAAGAAACATGTTGAATCAAGGCGAGCTGGATCGCAGCGAGATGGGCCGGCTGATCGGCAGCGACAAGGTCGAGGGAACATCCGTCTACGGTGCCGATCGCAGCCGGATCGGCTCGATCGAACGCGTGATGATCGACAAGATGAGCGGCAAGGTGTCCTACGCCGTGCTCGGCTTCGGCGGATTTCTGGGCCTCGGCAACGATCACTATCCCCTGCCGTGGCAGTCGCTGAAATACGACACCGAGCTCGGCGGCTATGTCACCGGGATCACCGCCAAGGCGCTGGAAGGCGCGCCGAAATATGGCGAGCGCAGTGACTGGAACTGGGGCGACGATGCCGCGATGCGCGGCATCAACGCCTACTACGGCGTTCCCTTCGCTTGAGCGTATCGCGAACAGTGGGAGATCTGATGAGCCAGGAAAAGCCAACCGACGATCCCCGGCATCAGAATGATTGGGGATCGCACGCCCAGACGGACAAGCCCTGGAAGGGCAATCCGGAGAAGGAACAGAAGCCGGGCGACAAAAAGCCCGACCTGGAGAAATGGCACGCGACCAAGACGCACTGACCGGGTGCGCGGGTCACCAAAGAAGCGTGGCACAAATGGTGTCGCGCTTCTTTCTTGCGCAACGCGTTCACGAATGACGGCGGTGCTCCCGCAACCCGGAACCATGCCGCAGGGCTGCGGTTGGGCTCCCGGCGTGCGCCGCATGGCCAATTCCCGTTTGCGGCAGCCGGAAGTCCGATCGAGGTGTTCGCCGTGGATGCTCAAACCCGGGAGCGTGGGCCGTCCGCGGAGCAGCCGCAGAGGGTGGAAGCTCCAAAGGAATCGCATGATCCCAAGCTCGAAACCAGGGATCACTCCGGTAAGCCGGGCAAGACCCCGTCGCTGCGCGAGCGGCTAGCCGCGCACTGGCTGCTCGCGACCGTCGGCGCCATCGTGCTGATCGCAGTGCTGGTCGGCGGTCTGCTCTATTGGCTCGATGTCCGCCACTATGAATCCACCGACGACGCCTTCGTCGCCGCGCGCAGCTTCTCCGTGGCCTCGAAGGTCGGCGGTTACGTGACCGACATCCCTGTCACCGACAACCAGCATGTCAATGCCGGCGATCTCCTCGCCAAGATCGACGAGCGCGACTATCGCATCGCCGTCGATCAGGCGGCGGCGCAGGTCGAGGTCTCCAAGGCCAACATCGACAATGTCGAGGCGCAGATCGATTCGCAGCGGGAGCAGATCAAGCAGGCCCAGGCGCAGCTCGAACAGGCGCAGGCCCAGCTCCAGTTCTCGCAGGAGGAGTTTGCGCGCGCCCAGGATCTGGTCGAGAAGGGCGCCGGCACCGTGCAGCGCCAGCAGCAGACCCGCTCCGATCTCCAGGCGCAGCAAGCCAACACAGAGCGCAGCAAGACTGCCGTGACTGCCGCGCAACTCGGCATCAAGACGCTGCAGGCCCAGCTCGAAGGCGCCAGGGCGCAACTTCAGCAGTCGCAGGCGCAGCTCGATCAGGCCAGGCTGAACCTGCAATACACCAACGTCGTCGCCGCGCAGTCCGGCCGCGTCGTCAAGCTCTCCGGCGCCAAGGGCACGTTCGTCACCGCCGGCCAGAGCCTGATGATGTTCGTGCCCGACGACGTCTGGGTCGTCGCCAACTACAAGGAGACCCAGCTCGCCGACATGCGGCCGGGACAGCCGGTCGAAATCCGCATCGATGCCTATCCGGGACACAAGCTGACCGGCCACGTCGCTTCCGTGCAGCCGGGCTCCGGCACCGCATTCAGCCTGCTGCCGGCGGAGAATGCCACCGGCAATTACGTCAAGGTGGTGCAGCGCGTGCCGGTGAAGATCGTGGTCGACAATTGGCCGTCCGATCTGCCCGTTGGTCCCGGCATGTCGGTCGTGCCCTGGACCAGGGTGCGATGACCGACGCCACGCAAGACGGCGCCTCTGCCGGGGGCTGGTCGCCCGAGCGGTCGGCGGCCGGCGGGCACAATCCCTACCTCATCGCCTTCGTGGTCTCGATCGCGACCTTCATGGAGGTGCTCGACACCACCATCGCCAACGTCGCGCTGCGCCACATTGCCGGCGGGCTCGCGGTCGGCATCGACGAGAGCACCTACGTCATCACCAGCTATCTCGTCGCCAACGCCATCGTGCTGTCGATTTCGGGCTGGCTCTCGACGGTGATCGGCCGCAAGCGCTTCTACATGATGTGCGTTGCGATCTTCTCGGTCGCATCGCTCTTATGTGGCTTCGCCTGGAATCTCGAGGCGCTGGTGCTGTTCCGCATCATTCAGGGGCTCGGCGGCGGCGGCATGGCCACCAGCGAGCAGGCGATCCTCGCCGACTCCTTCCCTCCGCACAAGCGCGGACAGGCCTTTGCCATCTACGGCGTCGCCGTCGTCGTCGCGCCGGTGATCGGTCCGACGCTCGGCGGCTGGATCACCGACACCTACAGCTGGCATTGGGTGTTCCTGATCAACGTGCCGATGGGACTGCTCTCGCTGTTTCTGGTCGGCACGCTGGTCAAGGAGCCGTCGGGGGCGGAGGAGGAGAGGGAGAAGCTGCTGAGCAAGGGCCTGCGTGTCGACTATGTCGGCTTCGCACTGGTTGCGATCGGGCTCGGCTCGCTCGAATACGTGCTCGACGAAGGCCAGCGCAACGACTGGTTCGGCTCGAACATGATCGTCTTCTTCGCGGTGCTGTCGGCTGTGTCGCTGCTCGCCCTGATCCCGTGGGAGCTGACGCGCGAGGAGCCGATCGTCGATCTCCGTCTGCTCGGCCGGCGGCAGTTCGGTGCCTGCTTCCTGGTGATGCTCGGCACCGGCGCAGTGCTGATCTCGACCACGCAGCTCTTGCCGCAACTGCTCCAGACCGAGCTGAACTACACGGCGCTCTTGGCCGGTCTCGCGCTGTCGCCAGGCGGCATCGCGACGCTTGTGCTGATGCCCGTGGTCGGCCGTCTCGTCAGCACGGTGCAGCCGAAATATCTCATCATGACGGGCGCAGCGATCGTCGCGCTGTCGATGTGGCATCTGACCGGGATCGATGGCGACATCACCTATGGCTACGCGGCGCTGTCGCGCATCTTCCTCGCACTCGGTCTGCCTTTCCTGTTCCTGCCGGTGACGACCGCCTCGTACGACGGCGTGCCGCCCGACAAGACCAACCAGGCTTCTGCGTTGATCAACGTCGCCCGCAACATCGGCGGCTCCATGGGCGTCGCGCTGGCGCAGACGGTTCTGGCGCAGCGCCAGCAATTCCATCAGAGCCGCCTGATCGAGCACGCCGCGCCGTCCGACCTCGGCTACCAGCAGACCATCGACGCGATGACGCGCTACTTCCAGGCCCAGGGCTCGAACGCCGGCGATGCCGCCTCGCAAGCGGTCGCCTGGGTCGGCCACACTTTGCAGCAGCAGGTCGACTTCCTCGCTTATATCGACGTGTTCTGGACGCTCGCGGTCATCGCGGTTCTGATGATTCCGACCGCGGCGGTGCTGCGCCCGATCGATCTCGGCGCGCCGGCGCGGGGGCATTAGGCAGCGTCGGCGCCTCGCCGCCCCGGCCCCGCATGCACATGCACCTGTTTCGCATGCAGCGGCTCGCCGCATTCCGAGCACACCATCACCGGGTCGAACTGCTTGCCGCAGCTCTTGTGCTCATGCAGCAGCGGGCGGCCGCGCTCGTCGCCCATGTGAGTGTCGCCCCAATGCACCATCGCCATGATAACAGGATAGAGGTCGAGCCCCTTCTGCGTCAGGATATATTCGTAGCGCTTCGGCGCCTCGGAATAGGGCACGCGACGCAGGATGCCGAAACGCACGAGCTTCTTCAGCCGCTCCGACAGCAGGTGCCGCGTGATCTGGAGCGAGGACTGGAATGCCTCGAAGCGGCGCACGCGCAGGAAGCAATCGCGCAGGATCAGCAGCGTCCAGCGGTCGCCGACCACGGCGACGGTGCGCGAGAGCGAGCAGGGCTCTTCCTCCAACGTTTCCCACTTCATGATCCCGGCTCCGGTTTAAGTCTGAAAAAGGAACTGACTTGAACGATCAAAGATATTTCGAGCGAAGCCTAGCATTTCAGCCCGGTATTTGACAGTTCTATTTTAGAACTATAGCCTCCGTTCCAATCGGATGCTCTCACCGGAGGAGGCGACCTTGCCCAAGCGAAATGCGACCGCGGCCGTGATCGGGGCCGGCGATTTCATCGGCTCGGAAATTGCCAAGAAATTCGCGGCCGAGGGATTCACGGTCTTCGCCGGCCGCCGCAACGGCGACAAGCTCGCGCCGCTGGTGAAGGACATTGAATCTGCCGGCGGCGAGATCCATGCGCGTTCGCTGGACGCGCGCAAGGAGGAGGAAATCATTTCCTTCCTCAACGACGCCGACAAGCACGCTCCGCTGGAGGTCTGCATCTTCAATGTCGGCGCCAACGTCAATTTCCCGATCCTCGACACCACCGAGCGCGTGTTTCGCAAGGTCTGGGAGATGGCCTGCTATTCCGGCTTCCTCGCCGGACGCGAGGCGGCGCGGCTGATGCTGCCGCGCGGCGGCGGCAACATCTTCTTTACCGGCGCGACCGCCTCCTTGCGCGGCGGCAGCGGCTTTGCAGCCTTCGCCAGCGCCAAGTTTGGCCTCCGCGCGGTGGCGCAGGCAATGGCGCGCGAGCTCGGACCGAAGAACATCCACGTCGCCCATCTCATCATCGATTCCGGCGTCGACACCGAATGGGTGCGGCAGCGCCGGCTCGAGGCGCTCGGGCCGAACGCGCTCGACAATCCCGATCTGCTGATGCCGCCGTCGGCCGTCGCCGAGTCCTATTGGCAGCTCTATCAGCAGCCCAGGAGCGCCTGGACCTTCGAGATGGAGATCCGCCCGTTCGGCGAGAAATGGTGACCGCCGCGCAAAAGTCCGGCTAGACTGATCCCAACACCAGGCAAAATTCCGGGAGGAGAACTTAAGTGAAGACCGCGATCACCGAACTGTTCGGCATCGAGCATCCCATCATCCAGGGCGGCATGCATTTCGTCGGCTTTGCCGAGCTGGCCGCCGCCGTCTCCAATGCCGGCGGGCTCGGCATCATCACCGGCCTGACGCAGAAGACGCCGGAATTGCTCGCCAAGGAGATCGCGCGCTGCCGCGACATGACCGACAAGCCGTTCGGCGTGAACCTCACCTTCCTGCCGACCTTCTCGGCGCCGCCTTATCCGGAGTACATCGCCGCCATCGTCGAGGGCGGCATCAAGGCGGTGGAGACCGCGGGCCGCAGTCCGGAGCAATACATGCCGGCGCTGAAGGCCGCCGGCATCAAGGTGATCCACAAATGCACCTCGGTCCGCCACTCGCTGAAGGCCGAGCGCATCGGCTGCGACGCCGTCAGCGTCGACGGCTTCGAATGCGGCGGCCATCCCGGCGAGGACGACATCCCGAACATGATCCTGCTGCCGCGCGCGGCGGAGGAGCTGAAAATCCCGTTCGTGGCATCCGGCGGCATGGCCGACGGGCGCAGCCTCGTCGCGGCCCTGTCGCTGGGGGCGGCCGGCATGAACATGGGCACGCGCTTCATCGCGACCAGGGAAGCGCCGGTCCATCAGAACGTGAAGAACGCGCTGGTCGCCGCCACCGAGCTCGACACCCGCCTGATCATGCGGGCCCTGCGCAACACCGAGCGCGTGCTGAAAAACGCCAATGTCGACCGCCTGCTCGAAATCGAGCACGCCAAGGGCGACAAGCTCACGATCGACGACATCCACGACCAGGTCGCTGGCGTCTATCCCAAGGTCATGCTGGACGGCCAGATGGATGCCGGTGCCTGGAGTTGCGGCATGGTCGCTGGTCTCATCCACGACATCCCCTCCTGCAAGGAACTCGTCGACCGCATCATGAGCGAGGCGGAACAAATCATCCGCAGCCGACTTATGGGGTTCCTGGATGGGACCGGTGCGACACGAAAGGTCGCCTGACACCGCCAAACTTCTTAACCACTGTTACAATTGACCGCTGGAATTGCGCGCGACGCCTCCTAAATAGGGGTAAATTACCCCTTAACAATCAATTTCAGGAGGCGTCCGTGGTCCTGAAAAGCGTTCCTTTCGCGGTTGCCATTGCGCTCGCGCTTGCAGTGGGCGGTATCGCGCGCGCTGACGACTACAAGCCCGACGAATATCTCGGTCTCGATCTCTCCAAGGCTGTCCTGTCGCCGAAGCGGCTCGGGCCGGAGACGCAGTTCGCGCCGATCGCGATGGAGGCGAAGGGCGGCAACGAGGCGCAGGCCCGTGCCGAGCCGATCGACGTGCCGAAGAAGGTCGCGGCCCAACGCGTGCACGTGTCGGAGCCGAAGGTCGCTCGGGCGAAGAGTCAGCCGCGTGGCGCAGCCCGCACCAGGCTCGCGCATCGCCACGGCAATCCGCTCGACGCGCAGGCGATGGACACCCGCATCCAGACCTGGCCGTGCCGCTCCGGCGGCATCTGCAATTGGAAGCACTAGGCGCGTCGTTGTTTCCTGACCTCACCTCGCGTGCGGGAGAGGGGACACCTAACCCGATCTTGATTGGCCGCCGCGCGCGCGGCGCGCTATAGTGGCTGCTCCCGCCACCTCTTTTCCATCACCGAAGAGTCTGCTCACGCGGCATCGCCGCGCGCATCCGGCGGGCTGAAATGCCTCAGGGAGCCTGTTCAATGGACAATCTGAAAACACAGGGCATCAGCATGCCCAAGCTCGGTCTTGGCACCTTCCGGATGCAGGGCGATGCCTGCCGCGCCGCGGTCGAGAGCGCGCTGTCGATCGGCTATCGCCACATCGACACCGCCGAAATGTACGCCAACGAGGAGGCGATCGGCGCCGCGCTCGCCGCTAGCTCCGTGCCGCGTGGCGAACTGCATGTCACGACGAAGGTCTGGCACGAGAATTTGGCGCCGGATGCGATCCGCCGCGCCTTCGATGACAGCATGAAGAAGCTCGGGCTCGACCACGTCGATCTCTATCTCGTGCATTGGCCGTCGAGATCGGCGAATTGGGGCGCGGTGTTCGAGAGCTTGATGAAGCTGAAGGAGGAGGGGCGTACGCGGGCGATTGGCGTCGCCAATTTCACCACCGCGCTGCTCAAGATCGCGGTCGAGGACGTCAAGGCGCCCATCGCCTGCAACCAGATCGAGTATCATGCGATGCTGGATCAATCGAAAGTGCTGGCCTATCTCAAGGCAAAGTCGATCCCGCTGGTCGCCTATTGCCCGCTGGCGCAGGGACGGTTCGCCTCGGACCCGGTGCTTGGCGAGATCGGCGCCAAGCACAACGCGAGCGCAGCGCAAGTCGCGCTGAAATGGCTGCTCGACCAGGACGGCGTCGCCGCGATCCCGAAGGCATCGCGCCGCGAGAGCCAGCAGGCCAATCTGGATGCGCTGAAGATCGTGCTGGATGATGCCGACCGCAAGAAGATCGCGGCACTGCCGAAGGACAGGCGTTGCGTCAATCCGGGCTTTGCACCGGCCTGGGATTAGGGCCTGCACTCATAAAGCCGCTGATGTCGGCTTTCGGGCGCAAGCAGAAATGCCATGCTTGATCAGAGCATTGCTGCTTGTGAACCCTTTGCCAACGTTTACGCTTCTGATCAAAGCCAATCCTCTAAACATGTTGGGTGTGACAAATGTCACATAATCCCTGCTTGCCTTGCGGCAGTCTGTGCGTAGGCTGCGCACATATTGCCGGGGACTGGAATGGGCGCTTTTCGTTGGTTTCTTTTCATCGTTTCCATCTGGCTGATGTGTGGTTCGGCCCACGCCGAGCGTCGCATCGCGCTGGTGATGGGCAACTCGGCCTACAAGAACGTGGGGAAGCTCTCGAACCCTGCGAATGATGCCGCGCTGGTCGGGGGCATGTTCAAGAAGGCGGGGTTCGATTGGGTTGACATCAGGACGGACCTCAAGGCTTCCGAGATGCGGAAAGCGCTCCGCGATTTCGGCGGGCGAGCGCGAGATGCTGAGGTAGCCGTCATCTACTATGCCGGTCACGGCATTGAACTGGATGGAACCAACTACCTTATCCCGACCGACGCGGCTCTGGAAACCGACAGCGACGTTCTCGATGAGGCCGTGGGACTCGACCGGGCGCTGTTCGCCGTCGAGCCTGCAAAACAACTTCGACTCATCATTCTGGACGCCTGCCGCGACAATCCGTTCGCCAAGACCATGAAGCGGACCGTTGCTGCTCGTGCCATCGGGCGCGGCCTCGCCAAGGTTGAGCCGACCAGCCCCAACACGATGATTGCGTTCGCAGCGAAGGCAGGGTCTACGGCTTCGGATGGTGATTCGAAGGACAGTCCATTCGCCCTAGCACTTGTGGAGCGCCTGCCAACGCCCGGTCTCGACCTGCGCAAGGCGTTCGGGTTTGTCCGAGACGATGTGTTGAAGAACACCAGCTATCAGCAAGAACCGTATGTGTACGGCTCGCTTGGCGGTGATGATGTGGCGTTGGTGGCCGCGAAACCGGCACCGGCTGGCCTTCAAGCAAGTCCCCAAGATGCCGTTCGCAAAGACTACGAGCTTGCCCTACAACTCGGCACCCGCGATGGTTGGACAGCATTCCTCAGCCAGTATAGCGAGGGTTTCTATTCCAATCTTGCCAAGGGGCAACTCAACAAAATAGCGGCGGAGGAAGCCCGCACAACCGCGACCGAAAAGGCGCGGCAGGCCGAAGATGAGAAGGCCCGACTCATCGCCGACCGCGCAAAGAAGACCGAACAGGACAAAGCCGCCGCCGCAGCGAAGGCTGCTGAGGATGCGCGGCTCGCCGCTGAGAAGGCCAAGCAAGTCGAGGAAGCGAAGGCCGCCGCTGCCGAACAGCGCCGCAAGGAGATTGAGGCCGCTGTTGCCAAGGCTCTGGCTGATAGGCAGGTGGCAGAGAAGAAGGGCGGCTCCGATGCCGACCAGAAGGTTGCTGCCCTCCCGTCGCCTGCACCCTCGCCTGAACCTGCGCAGTCGCCGCAAGAACTCGCCAAGTCGGTGCAGTCCGAACTTCGCCGCGTCGGCTGTCTTGCCGATGCGGACAGCGGCGAGTGGAGTGCCAAGTCACAGCGCTCCCTGACCCTGTTCAACAAGTATGCCGGAACGAAGCTCAACACGGCGCTTGCAAGCTCCGACGCGTTGGACGCCATCAAGGCTCGGCCAAGCCGGGTCTGCCCGCTCGTCTGTGATCATGGTTTCAGGGCCGATGGAGATACCTGTGTGAAGATCGCTTGTCGCGCTGGCTATCGTGTCAACGACGACAACGAGTGCGAGAAGGTGCAGGACAAGAAGCCGGTTGCAACACGCGAGGACACTAAGAAGCGCGACGACGAGAGGAAGAAAGTCGAGGCCGCGCCCGCGAAACCGCAGGCCACCGGCCAGATGTATTGCAGCAGTGCGGGCTGCCGTCCCGTAAGGCCCGGATGCCGGTTAGTGCCCTATCAACGGTTCAAGCACGGAACGAATAGCACTGGTGAAGCGCAGGAGGAGTGCAATTGATTCAACCCTCCAAGTCTTGAGAAACAGATGCAACGGCATGGGATCGCATCGCAGCGTCAAGGATCAACCGGCGCAGGGATTACGAGAAAGCCCGTGACATTGAAGCAATGTGGAGACGTGCGTCCCTCATGGTGGCGGCGATCAGCAGCCGGTCACCGCTCCGCAGCAGCCACCCTCAACGTCGTCGCAGCCTGTTGAACCATCTCAGTCCCCGCCAGCACCGCAGCTGACGCCGCGAAGGTAGCTGTAGCGATGTCAGTTCATGGCCCGTCAGCGACATTGCCGAGCGCTTCGTTGAGGTCCGCTCAGTGCGGCAAGGCGGACCAGATTTGCTCAACCTGAGTTCTTCGCACTTTGACTCAAAGCTGACATCCGACGTCGTCCTAATTGGGCTGGTCGAGCATTCCAGCGTATGATCAAATGCCCTCCCGGATGAGACAATTTTCGGACGGGTCGAATGAGACGGCGGGACTTCATCGCAGGCTGTTTCGCCGGTTCAGTTGCGTTGTCTGGTGTCTCCAGAGCGCAGCCGCCGGGACAAAGGCGGATCGCGATTGTTGCACCTTCCCGCTCGATTGAAAATTTGAGGACAAATTCTTACCATCGGGCCTTCCTCGATGAGCTTGCGCGTCTGGGATTTGCTGAAGGGCAGAATCTTGTCATTGAGCGCTATTCGGGAGGCGGCGATATGGATCGCTATCCCGACTTGGCCAGAACCGTCGTAAGCTCCAATCCAGAAGCAATCCTGACATCAGCCGGTCCCATGACCCTCGCTCTCAGGGCTGCAACACAGAGCATTCCAATAGTCACCATCATAGGCGATCCCGTAGTCTGGGGGCTTGCGGCAAGTCTCGCGCGACCGGGAGGCAACGTTACCGGCGTAACCGTCGACGCCGGGATAGAGCTTCATGGAAAACGTCTAGGCCTTCTTCGAGAGATAAAGCCTAATGGTTCGCGAGTGGCCTATCTTTCCTCTTCGTCGGCTTGGAATCAACCTCAAGCCGCTATGGTTCGAGACGCAGCACTATTATCCAACGTGTCGCTTTCACATGCAGACCTCGGAAGCAATCTGGATGATACGGCCTATCAAACTGCGTTCGCCTCAACCGACTGGACCAAGGTTGATATGCTACTGGTCTCAGACGAGCCGGAACACTTGTCCCACGCCAAGACACTGGTCGATCTGGCGGCCCGTGGTCGCCTCCCTGCCTGCTACCCGTTTCACGATCTCGTCGTAGCCGGAGGATTGATGGCCTATTATCGCGATTTGCCTGACGCGTTTCGGCAGATGGCGGGTCAGATGGCGCAGATATTATCAGGCCAGAACCCCGCCGAAATTCCATTCCGGCAACCGACCGCCTTCCGTCTGTCCCTCAACAACAGAGCGGCGCAGCGGATTGGCGTCACGCTGCCGCAGACATTGCTCGTCAGCGCGAACGAGGTGATCGAATAAGTCGCATTGCTGGGTCCGGTTCTGGCCCATAGCCGAAATAGATCGACGTCCGCTGTTCGGCCGCTATTGGTGGCAGAGCGGACGTAGCGGATTGATGAGTACATGACCTCGTCGTCTCAGCCTATTCGAACGCACAGAAAATGGCCCCGCGAGGGGCCATTTCCAGTTTGCGTTGCGCATTAGTCCCAGTGACGATGACTGCGCTTGATCACCACGACGCGGTCGTGATGGCGCCAGCCGCGATGCCAGCCATGGTCGCGATGCTCGCGGAATTCGGCGCGGGCGCCGTACGGGCCGTGATGGCCGTGCTTGACGATCACAGTCTCAGCACTTGCCAGCGTCGGCGCCGCAACCGCGAGCGCACCCAGAGCGGCAACGACATAACCAAGCTTCTTCATGATGTCCTCCTCCAATCGAATGCAGATTTAAACCGCGCACTCGCGTGAACGTTCCGGGGGAACGGGAAGAGAATTCTGAATGGATGTTCAGGGTCGAATTGATCGTTAATCGCAGCGTTGCTGAAGCGGCGTCGGTGCGCCGGTCTTGACGTATTTGCCGTCCTTGATCGTGTACTCGCCGCGCTCGCTGCGATTGTAGATCGCGCGCAGGCTGCCATCCTTCGCAAGCAGCAATCCGAATTCGCGCGTCTGATGCAGCGACGGGAAGAACACCATCAGATTGAGAAGGCCTTCGGCGTTGACCGTGGCGGACACCACCTCGTTCTCGTCCCTGGCGTCGCCGAAATTGCGCCGGTACATCACCCGGCCATCCCCGCGGATTTCGTAAGTGAGCAGGGCGCCCTTGTCGCGGTCGGGCCTGGCCGCGCAGTCGACCGCCCATGAGCCGAGCAGGCCCCATTGCTCGACCGTCGCCGCGAGCGTCTCGGCATACGCGAAGGGCGCGAACGCAATCCAAAGCACCGCCGCCGCGATCCAGCGGCTCGAACAACGCGTCATATCCTGAAAGGCCCCGCCTCGAACAAGTCCAAAGTCTAGCATCCCGCGCGGGATCGTCCACGCTCGCCCCTATTCGCCCGCGAATTTGATCCGCGTCAATGAGGCCGTGGCCGTCGGGGGTAGGATGGCGCTCCCGAAGGCGAACGTGGTGAGAGCGATGCTGAATCAAGTGATGGATTTCGCGGGCGAGGTGCTGCCGGGAAGCTGTGCCGTGCCGCCTTATTCCGAGACCGCATTTCTGGCCGAGCTGGGCGAGCGCCTGAAATCCTCGCGCGCCCGCTGCGAGCTGTCGCGCCGGGAGCTGGCCCGTCGCTCCGGGATTTCGGAGCGCTACATCGCCCAGATCGAGGCCGGCAAGGGCAACGTGTCGATCGTCCTGCTGCTGCGGCTGGCCTCCGCGATCCATGGCAGCCAGCCCCAGGCGGCCTGACCCGCCGAGGTGACCGCCATGGGCCAGCTCGTACTCGCGGCCAAGGTCACCCATGTGCCTTCCTTGATGCTGTCGGAGACGCCCGACAGCCCGTTGCGCGCCGCGCGAGAGCCGGCGGTCATGTCCTTGCGCGAACTCGGGCGGCGGGCAAGAGAGCGCGGCGTCACCAGCTTCGTGGTGTTCGACACCCACTGGCTTTCCAATTTCGGCTACCACATCAATGCCAATGAGCGGCATCGCGGCGCGTTCACCAGCCACGAAGCGCCGCAGATGATCCAGGATCTGCGCTACGATCTCCCGGGTGATACGAACCTTGCCAGGTCCATCGCGGGCAGGGCGCTCGACGCGGATCTCAACGTCACCGCGCACCAGGTCGCGAGCCTCGGGCTGGAGTACGGCACGATCGTTCCGATGCATTACATGAACCCGGATGGCTTCGCGAAGGTGGTCTCGGTCGCCTCGCCGCTGTTCACCTCGTTCGAGGAAAGCCGGCTTCTCGGCGAAGCAACCCGCCGCGCCATCGAGGAATCAGGTGAGCGCGTCGCGATCCTCGCCAGCGGTTCGCTCTCGCATCGGCTCTGGCCCAACAGGAAGCTGGGGCCCGACGCATGGACGTCGATCGCCAGCGAGTTCAACCGCCAGGTCGATCTGCGCGTGCTGGAGCTGTGGCAGGCCCGCCGCTATCGCGAGTTTCTCGACATGCTTCCGGACTATGCCACCAAGTGCAATGGTGAAGGCGGCATGGCGGATACGATCATGCTGTTCGCCGCGCTCGGCTGGTACGACTATCGCGGGGCGGCCGAACAGCTCTGTGATTATTTCCCATCCTCGGGCAGCGGTCAGGTCAACGTGGAATTCCACGTCGACATGTGAGGTGTCGACACGTGAGGCATTGGCGTCAGGCCCGCTTCTCGACATTGGCGCTGCGGGCGGGCACGCCGAACTCCTTGCGGCAGACTTCGGCGAGCACGGCGACGCCCTCGCGGATCTGCTGATGGGAGGGGCTCGCAAAGCACAGCCGCAGGCGCGAGCCTGAGTGGCCCTTGTTGGTCGACCATTCCGGCCCCGGATTGATCGAGACCCCGGCGGCAAGCGCAGCCTGATAGAGCTTCAGCGTATCGACCTGGTCGGGCAGCTTCACCCACAGGAAGATGCCGCCTTTGGGCTCCTCGAATTCGGCCGCGGTGCCGAACTGCTCGTTGAGCGCTTCCATCAGCGTGTCGAGCTTGGTGCGCAGCGCCTTGGTCAGCGCCGGCACGTGGCTTGCGAAATGCGGCTTGCAATAGGTGGCCAGCACCATCTGCTCCAGCGCGCCGGAGCCGGCGTCGGTCTTGAGTGCCAGCATCCGCGACATCACATCCCAGGGCGCCACGATGAAGCCGACGCGCAGCGCAGGCGCGATCGACTTCGAGAACGAGCCGATATGGATCACGCCGCCATTCTGGCTCATCGCG
This sequence comes from Bradyrhizobium sp. CCBAU 53338, assembly GCF_015291665.1. NCBI lineage: Bacteria > Pseudomonadati > Pseudomonadota > Alphaproteobacteria > Hyphomicrobiales > Nitrobacteraceae > Bradyrhizobium > Bradyrhizobium sp. CCBAU 53338. Next base: position 5,597,769 of record NZ_CP030048.1, on the reverse strand, counting down.
TAAATCGCTCGCGGGCGCTCTCCCGACCAGACGAGGTCGGCATAGCAATCGTCCTCGAAGACAGGCACGCCGTATTCGGTCGACAGCCGCAGCAGTTCGGTGCGGCGCGCCTCCGGCATGATGCTGCCGGTCGGATTCTGCACGGTCGGAATGGTGTAGATGTATTTCGGCCTGACACCGCGGGCCTTCAGGTCGGCGAGCGTGGAGGCGAGCGCATCCATCCGGATGCCGTCGTCGTCGAGGGGAACGCCGACGGTGTTGACGCCCAGCCGTGTCAGCCGCTGCAGCGCTCCCTGATAGGTCTCCTGTTCGACGATCACGGTGTCGCCGCGCGTCAGCAACGTGTTGTTGACGAGGTCGAGCGCCTGGAGCGAGCCGGAGACGATCATGAGATCGTCGACCGTGCAGCTGATGCCGGCATCGCGCTTCAGTTTCGTCACGAGGAATTCGCGCAGGGGCACGTAACCCTGGGGGCCATGCGCCAGCCCGTAGGTGGCGAGCGACCGGCCCTCGCGCCGCAGCGCCTGGTTGGCGGCCTCGATCAACTCGTCGAGCGGCACCTGCTCGGAATCGTTGTTGCCGCCGACGAAGCTGTATCTGGCAAGGCCCGTCCAGCGCGCAGAAGGGGCCGGCAGCCCTGCCGGAAACAGGGATGCGAAATCGAAGCTGGACGTCATGGGAGCGTTCCTCGTTGTTTTTATTGAGCGTTGTTTTTATTGGGCGGCCGGCCTGGCGCCGACCGGGCGCTGTGATTTCGATGATGTCATCATGCCAGTGTTTTGCCCGACGCGTCAAATAAAATTCGTAAAATCCGCATCCTCGTCGCGCATGCGGGCAAGGCGTTGATTTTACCGGCGCGGCTACTGTGCATGGGGTTGTTTTCGTGGTTTCGATTCGAGGTCCCGGCGGCGCTTGCTCGAAACAGCGGCCGCTCTACTTCTTGCCCACCGTCCTGGTCGGACGACCCTGGCTGATGAAAGCGTAATGCGCATTGGCGACGCCGCCAACCATCAAGGCCTCGACCGCAGGCTCGGCGATCTCGCTCGCAGCGGCCCAGTCGACGATGAAATTGGCACCCGTTCCGCCGCGCACGTCGTCGGTCGGAATGAAGATCGAGATGGTCGCGAGCGGCTTCACGGCGACCGGCGCCTTCAGATAGCTTTCGACCTGCTTGCCGGCGGTGTCGAAATAGGCGATGCGCCGGACCACCAGCGCTTGCGTCTCCGAGGCATTGTGGACGCTCAGCGTCACCGAAAAATCGACCCGCAGCTTGCCCTGGCTCATCGCCACGCTGGAATAGGCCGGCACATAGAAGCCGCCGGAGACGGCGAGTTCCTCCTTCGGCATCGCTTGAAGCGAATCGGCGAAGGTCTGTTCGAGATTCACCTTGGGCTGCGCGAAAGCTGGTCCGGCGACGGCGAGGGGGCATAGCAGCATTGCAGCGGCGAGGCCTGCCCGCATGTGACGAATTGCTCGCTTGCCGCGCCGCACTCTGTCTCTAGGGTGCGGCAAAACGGACCGATCTGGCATGCACGAGCTCATTCGCGACATCACACTTTGTATCCTGTTTGCCTGGATGCTGGGGCTAGCAGCCCATTTCTCCCGGCAACCGCTGATCCTGGCCTACCTTATCGCCGGCTTCTGCATAGGTCCATTCGGTGCCGGCTGGGTCAAGTCGCAGGAATCGATCAGCGTCATCTCCGAGCTCGGGCTGATCTTCATGCTGTTCATGATCGGGCTCGAGATCGACCTGAAGAAGATCGTGCGGGCCGGCAAGGTGATCCTGTTTGCGGCCGGCGGCCAGCTCATCGGCGGCTGCCTGCTCGGCATCCTGCTCTTCGCCGGGCTGGGCTTGTCGCTCGGCGGCGGCCATTTCGATGCGCTCTATCTCTGCATTGCCTGCGCGCTCTCCTCGACCGTGATCATCGTCAAGGTGCTCTACGAGAAGCGCGAGCTCGACACCTTGCCCGGCCGCATCACGCTCGGCGTGCTGGTGCTCCAGGACATCTTCGCCATCCTGTTCCTGGCGGTGCAGCCGAGCCTTGCCAATCTGCAAGTCGGCGTCATCCTGCTCTCCATTGGCCGCGTCGCGGTGCTGGTCGCGGCCGCGCTGCTGGTAAGCCGCTACGTGCTGCCGCGCCTGTTCCACCAGATCGCCCGCCGGCCCGAGCTGATCCTGCTCGGCGCTCTGGCCTGGTGCTTTCTCGTCGCCGAGACCGCCGAGCAGCTTTCGCTGTCGCGCGAGATGGGCGCGCTGATCGCCGGCGTCTCGCTCTCGACCTTTCCTTACGCGCTCGACGTCACCGCCAAGGTCACGACGCTCCGCGACTTCTTCATCACGCTGTTCTTCGTTGCGCTGGGCATGACCATTCCGGTGCCCGGCCTCTCGGTGATCGGGCTGGCGCTGATGATCGCCGCCTTCACCGTGGTGAGCCGCCTCGTCACCACCTTCACGCCGCTCTATCTGATGAAGCAGGGTCTGCGCGCGAGCCTGCTGCCGGCGATCAATCTGGCGCAGATATCCGAGTTCTCGCTGGTGGTGATCCAGACCGGCGTCGCCGACAATCACATTGCAGCCGAGACGGCGAACGCGGCCTCGTTCGCCTTCGTGGTGCTGGCCGTGCTCTCGACCTTCGTCATGACCCGCAGCGACGAGATCACCCGCTGGGCCATCGGACCGCTCAAGCGGATCGGCCTGCGCGATCTCGACCACGGCAACGGCCACACTGAGGAGGGGCACGAGGGCGGCCACGGCGAAGCGCGCCGCATCGTCATACTCGGCTTTTTCCGTGCGGCGAGCGCGCTGCTCGCCGAGATCGAACGGCAGGCCCCGGTGCTGCTGGAGCAGATCACGGTGGTCGACTTCAACCCCAATGTGTACCAGACCCTGCTTTCGCGCGGCCTGCACGTGATCTATGGCGACATCAGCAACGTCGATACGCTGCTCCATGCCGGGATCGGCACATCCGAGATGATCATCCTCAGCGTGCCGGACGCACTGTTGAAGGGCGCCAGCAACGAGAAGCTGGTCCGCCACGTCCGCACCCTCAACCCGAATGCCCTGATCGTGGCCACCGCCGATCTGCTGTCCGACGTCGGCGAGCTCTATGCGGCCGGCGCCAGCTACGTCACCGTGACCCGGCTCAGCGACGCTCATGAGTTGTTTACGGTGATCGAAGCCGCCCAGGCCGGCTTGCTGGCCGACAAGCGCACCGAGCTCGACCAGCGGCTGAGCGAGCGATGCGAAGTACTGCCCTGATCGCTGGGGCGGTCTCCCGCCCGGGACTGGTGCGCCTATATCGCTGGTATGTTCGGTGCAAGCCTGAGAGCCTGCCCGGAGCGGCCTCCGGGCATATGCGGTTGCATCCAGGACACTAGCGCTTGGGTCCAAGTCCAGCTAAGGCGATCCCGACCAAGGCGTCCGTGAAGCCGCCGGCCCATAACCGATAGAGATTGGGACATGCCCGATACCGTTCAGGAAGTCTTGCAGGCCTTTGCCAGGGGCGAGCTCGTCGTCGTGACCGACGACGAAGACCGCGAGGGCGAAGGCGATCTGATCGTCGCCGCCTCATTCTGCACGGCGGAAAAGATGGCCTTCATCATCCGCCACACCTCCGGCATCGTCTGCGCGCCTGTTACCACCGAGGATGCGCGCCGGCTGCGGCTCGATCCGATGGTCGCCCACAACGATTCCGCCCACACCACGGCGTTCACGGTCTCGATCGACTACAAGCCCGACGGCGGCACCGGCATCTCGGCCGAGGAGCGCGCCTCCTGCTGCCGCGCGCTGTCCAATCCCAATGTCGGCGCCAACGACTTCGCTCGTCCGGGCCACATCTTCCCGCTGATCGCCAAGGACGGCGGCGTGCTGCTGCGCTCCGGCCATACCGAGGCCGCGGTCGATCTCTGCAAGCTCTCGGGCCTTCCGCCGGTCGGCGTCATCAGCGAATTGATGAACGACGACGGCAGCGTGATGAAGGGCGAGCAGGTCGCCCAGTTCGCCGCCAGGCACAAGCTCAAGCACGTCACCATTGCCGACATGATCGCCTACCGGCAGGCACGCGAAAAGCTGATCGAGCGGGTCTCGACCTTCACCACCGAAAGCCCGATCGGGCCGCTCCAGGGCTATGCCTACCGCTCGCCGTTCGATTCCATCGCCCACGTCGCCTTCGTCTATAACGGCGTCGGTGACGGCAAGAACGTGCTGACGCGCTTCCACAAGCCGAACATCGTCAAGGACACCTTCACCGGCCACAAGCGCATGGCGGCCGTGCTCGAGCACTTCAAGAAGTCCGGTCGCGGCGTGCTGGTTTATCTGCGCGACGGCGCAGCCGGCGTTCCCGTATCGCCGCTGCCGGACGAGACGGCGACGGAAGCGGACCGCAACCGCCAGTGGCGAGAGGTCGGCGTCGGCGCGCAGATATTGCGCGATCTCGGCGTCACCTCGATCCGCCATCTCACCTCGTCGGTGCACGACTACAAGGGCCTGTCGGGCTTCGGCATCGAGATCGTCGCCAACGAGCAGCTCGAAAGCTGACACGCAGTGTCATTCCGGGTTCGCGCTTTGCGCGCCCCGGAACGACGGAAGCCAGGATGCAATTGCACTTGTTGCCGCGGCGCTTTAGTTTGTCCGGCAATTTCTAGACGGAACCAGACCGAAAGGACGTTTCATGAGCGTGCGCCCTCAGACCAAGGACAAGCCGGCTGCGGCTTCCTTCCAGTGGGACGATCCGTTCCTGCTCGACGAGCAGCTCACCGAAGACGAGCGCATGGTGCGCGACACGGCGCGCGCCTACGCCCAGGACAAGCTGCTGCCGCGCGTCACCAAGGCCTATCTGGAAGAGAAGACCGATCGCGAGATCTTCAACGAGATGGGCGAGCTCGGCCTGATCGGCATCACGCTCCCCGAGGAGTATGGCTGCGCCAATGCGAGCTATGTGGCGTACGGCCTCGTCGCGCGCGAGATCGAGCGGGTCGATTCCGGCTATCGTTCGATGAACTCGGTGCAGTCCTCGCTGGTGATGTACCCGATCTACGCCTATGGCGACGAGAACCAGCGCAAGAAGTACCTGCCCAAGCTCGCCAGCGGCGAGTGGGTCGGCTGCTTCGGCCTGACCGAGCCGGATGCCGGCTCCGACCCGGCCGGCATGAAGACCCGCGCCGAGAAGGTCTCGGACGGCTATCGCCTCACCGGCAGCAAGATGTGGATCTCGAACGCGCCGATCGCCGACGTGTTCGTGATCTGGGCCAAGTCGGCCGAGCACGACAACCAGATCCGCGGCTTCGTGCTGGAGAAGGGCATGAAGGGCCTCTCCGCGCCGAAGATCGGCAGCAAGCTTTCGCTTCGCGCCTCCATCACCGGCGAGGTCGTGATGGACGGCGTCGTGGTCCCCGAAAGTGCGTTGCTCCCCAACGTCTCTGGCCTGAAGGGTCCGTTCGGCTGCCTCAACCGCGCCCGCTACGGCATCTCCTGGGGTGCGCTCGGCGCCGCCGAGGACTGCATGCATCGCGCCCGCCAATACACCCTCGACCGCAAGCAGTTCGGCAAGCCGCTGGCTGCAACCCAACTGGTGCAGAAAAAGCTCGCCGACATGGAGACCGAAATCGCGCTCGGCCTGCAGGGCTCGCTTCGCGTCGGCCGCCTGATGGACGAGGGCAAGTTCGCGCCCGAGATGATCTCGATCATGAAGCGCAACAATTGCGGCAAGGCCCTCGACATCGCCCGCGTCGCCCGCGACATGCACGGCGGCAACGGCATCTCCGCAGAATTCCACGTGATGCGCCACGTCCACAACCTCGAGACGGTCAATACCTACGAGGGCACCCACGACGTCCACGCCCTGATCCTGGGCCGCGCGATCACGGGTATTCAGGCGTTCTTCTGAGCGCCCGGAATACCGACGTGGTCGATATGCTCCGCTGTCATCGTCCGCGAAAGCGGACGATCCAGTATCCCAGAGACCTCGCCTTCGTATCGACCGCTGCGGCGTACTGGATACCCCGCTTTCGCGGGGTATGACGAAGGGCGGAGCGGTACGCATAGGAAGTCTCATGTCCGACAACGACGACGTCCCGTTCAACCGCAGCTTTCCGCTGAAGCCCGGCATTGTCGAGGAAGTTCGCCCCGGCGTGCGGCGCGTGCTCTGTAGCAATCCGAGCCCGTTCACCTTCACCGGCACCGTCAGCTACATCGTCGGCACCGGCAACGTCGCGATCATCGATCCAGGTCCTGACGACGAGGCCCATGCGGCCGCGCTGCTCGATGCTGTCAGGGGCGAAACGGTGAGCCACATCTTCGTCACCCATACTCACCGCGACCATTCGCCCAACACGGCGCGGATCAAGCGGGCGACCGGCGCGCCTGTTTATGCCGAGGGCCCGCATCGCGCCTCGCGTCCGCGCTTCGAGAGCGAGAAGCACAATCCGGAATCCGGATCTGATCGCGACTTCGTGCCCGATATCAGGATCGCCCATGGTGACGTCGTCGAAGGCGCCGGCTGGCGGCTCGAGGCTGTGGCAACCCCCGGCCATACCGCCAATCATCTCGCCTTTGCCTGGCCTGAGCGGAAGTTCAACTTCGTCGGCGATCACGTCATGGGTTGGTCGACCTCGATCGTGGCGCCGCCCGATGGCTCGATGATCGATTACATGGACTCGCTCGACCGGCTCGCCGCACGCGAGGAAGATCTGTACTTCTCCGGCCACGGCCCGGAAATCCCCGAGGGCCAGCGCTTCGTGCGTTTCCTGATCCGTCACCGCAAGGCGCGCGAGGCTTCGATCCTGCACCGTCTCGCCAAGGGCGAGACCGATATCCCGACGATGGTGCGTGCGATCTATATCGGCATCGACCCCCGGCTGACCACGGCCGCCGGCTATTCCGTGCTGGCGCATCTGGAGGACCTCGTCGCGCGCGGCGTCGTCGCGACGGATGGCGATCCGGTGATCGGCGGGACGTATCGGATGGCGAACGCCTAGCGCGCCGTCACTTCTTCACCGTCTTCGCGGGTGCTTTCGGCGGCGTCACCGGGGTCTTCTTCGCCGGCTTGAGCGCATCGGCGTCGGCGGCGGTGTTGAGGTCGTCGATGAACTTCGTCACGCGCGCGGCATTGCTGCCGAGGTCGCTGTCGAAATAGCGCGAGGCGGAGCGGATATCGACGCGGGAATCGTCGCCGTCAGGCACGACCCTGATCGAGATGTCCTCGCGAAAGCCCATGATCGGCGTGCGCGCCACGGCCTCGATGCGGCCCATGCGGCGCGGCGGCTGCGGCTCGCGTTCGTCGATGACGGTCCATTTGCGCTTGATGACGAGCTGGCGCGCGATCGCATAGGCGCGGTCGACGGGGATCTCGAGCTCGATCGGCTCGATGTCAGGATAGAATTGGCGCTGCTGCTCGGCCGAATAGAGACCGGCATAGACGGCCGTGTTGGTGCCGTCGCCGGTGCGCAGGCGCGACAGCGCGTCGAAGCGCGGCGGGTTGATCGGGTCGGTCGTGATGTCGTAGATGTGAGGCAGCTTGCGGTAGAGCAGGGCCTGATAAGCGGGATAGGCGAGGATCGCTCCGTCGATCAGGAAGGCGAGCAGGATGCGCGCCATGCCGCGCGAACCGTTCTGCCAGATCGCGGCAAAGCCGGCGAGGCCGAACAGGATGGACAGTCCCGCAATCGCGAGCCCGCCGAAGAAGGTGGCCAGCGCCGGCTTCATCTCGAGGAAGTCGAAGCGGACGATGATGATCGACACCACCACCGCCACCACCGCGAACACGGCCAGATTGCGTGCCCAGGTGGCGAGGCTGGACACGGGCTCCGACTGATAGGGAGCGGAAAACCTGCGGGCCATGTCGTTCCATCACCGATGTGAGTCGCCGGTTGAGGGCACGGGCGACGGGAGCAAAGTGACCTAACCCATTTTCCGCAGGCCTGTGAAGCGGTTTATCCCCGTTCTAAGCCAGTGAAAGGTCGGGCCGGTCGCGGTCGAACCAACGGCCGCGACAGGCCACTTATCCGAGTATGGTCGTTCGCGGGAGGAGCCATGCGGACGCAAACGGGCATGGGTCGACAAGGCAACGCCGACGACAACGGCACGGCTCCGCCGCGACGCCTGTTCCTGCTTCGGCTGACGATCCTTGTCGCATTTTGCACCGGGCTGGCGATGTCTCCGGGGCTATGAATAGGGCCACGGTCTTATCCACAGGTGCCGGTCTGGTCGCTGCCGCCGATCGAGGGCGCCGTGGCTGTGGCGCTCCATGGTGCGCTGTTCGTGCTGGCAGGGCTTGCGATGATCATCCCTCGCACGCGCTGGCCGATCGTGGGCTTCCTCGCCATCATGATCGCGTTCTGTCTCGCCGATCAGACGCGGTGGCAGCCCTGGGTGTTTCAGTACAGCTTCGTGCTCGTGCTCGTGGTGAAGGGAGAGGCGCACCCATGGGTGCGCCTCATGTGACACCTGATGATGAACCAGGCTTCAGTGCGTGACCAGCGGGCAGGCCGAGTCCGACAGCTTTCCGAATGCCTCCTCGCCTGTCATGGTCTGCACCAGCTTGTAGTAGTCCCAGGGCTGCTTGGATTCGTCGGGCTTCTTCACCTGCATGATGTACATCTCATGCTCCATCAGCCCGTCGGCGCGGATCTTGCCGTTGCTGGTGAACATGTCGTCGATCTTCATCTTCTTGAGCTGGGCCATCACCTTGTCGGAGTCAGTCGTGCCGGCAGCCTTGACCGCGTTGAGGTAGGTCATGGTGGCCGAATAGTAGCCCGCCTGGTTCATGGTCGGCTCGCGCTTGGTCTTCTCGAAGTAACGCTTGGCGAAGGCGCGGGTCTTGTCGTTGAGATCCCAGTACCAGCCGGTGGTTAGATAGAGGCCTTGAGCGGTCTTCAGCCCGAGGCTGTGGATGTCGCTGATGAAGGCGAGCAACGCGGCCGGCTTCATCGTCTTGGCGATGCCGAATTCGTCGGCGGCCTTGATCGAGTTGGTGAAATCGTTGCCGGCATTGGCGAGGCCCAGCACTTGCGCACCCGAGTTTTGGGCCTGAAGCAGGTAGCTGGAGAAGTCGGAGGTCGAGAGCGGCACGCGCACCGCGCCGACCACCTTGCCGCCATTGGCCTCGACGACCTTCGAGGCGGATTCCTGCAACTGCGTGCCGAAGGCATAGTCTGCCGTCAGGAAGAACCAGGTCTTGCCGCCCTGCTTCACCATGGTCTTGGCGGTACCGTTGCCCAGCGCCGTGGTGTCGTAGACGTAGTGCACGGTGTAGGGTGTGCAGTCCTTGCCGGTCAGCGATGCACCAGCGGCGCCGATCGCGATGAAGGGGATTTTCTTCTCCTTGGCAACGTTGTTCATCGCCAGGCTGACGCCCGTGTTCGAGCCGCCGAGGATCATGGTGACGCCATCGCGGTCGGCCCATTCGCGGAATTTCTGCGCACCGACGTCGGGCTTGTTTTGATGATCCGAGACCATGAACTCGATCTTGTTGCCGAGGACGCTGCCGCCGAAATCCTCGATCGCCATTTTGGCGGCTTCGACGCCGCCGGGGCCGATGACGTCGGCGTAGAGACCCGACATATCGTCGATATCGCCGATCACGACCTTGTTATCGGCCGCCTTTGCGGCGGTGGTGGCTGCCATCGACGCGGCCAGCAGCCACGGCAGCATTCGTAGCGCAAACAATTTCATCTTGAGCGTTCCCTTTTATTGGCTTGAAGTTCGGCGCGACGTTAGGGAGCGGCCGGGCTGGCTCCAATTCGTCTTTGGTCGCGTGTCCGAAACGAAAAAGGCCCCTGACGATCAGGGGCCGAATTCGACTTTGGCCGTCCGGTGGACGTTAGGCTGCCGCGTTCGGGAAACGGTACTCCTTGAACTGGTCGCGGAGCGCCGTCTTCAGGATCTTGCCGGTCGCGGTGTGTGGGATGCCGTCGACGAAGGCGACGTCGTCGGGCATCCACCATTTGGCGATCTTGCCGTCCATGTATTTGAGGATGTCTTCGCGCGTGGCCTGCTGGCCCTGCTTGAGCTGCACGATCAGCAGCGGCCGCTCGTCCCATTTGGGATGGAAGACGCCGATCACGGCGGCCTCGGCCACGGCCGGGTGGCCAACCGCGAGGTTTTCGAGGTCGATCGAGGAGATCCACTCGCCGCCGGACTTGATCACGTCCTTGGAGCGGTCGGTGATCCGCATATACCCACCCTCGTCGATGGTCGCGACGTCGCCGGTGTCGAAGAAGCCCTCCTCATCGAGGATGCTGTTGTCGAGGCGGAAATAGGCCTTGGCGACCGCAGGACCGGAGACCTTGAGGCGGCCAAAGGTCTTGCCGTCCCAGGGCAGCTCCTTGCCGGCATCGTCGGTGATCTTCATCTCGACCGCGAAGGGGGCATACCCCTGCATCTGGAGCACGTCGAGCCGCTCATCGCCGGTTGCGTTCTGGAACGGCGGCTTGAGCGCCGCGACGCTGCCGATCGGGCTCATCTCGGTCATGCCCCAGGCGTGACGGACGTTCGAGCCCATGTCGAGGAAGGCCTTGATCATGGAGCGCGGCATCGCCGATCCGCCGCAGATCACCATCTTCAGGTCCGGCAGCTTCAGATTGTTGGCGGTCATGTGCTGAAGCAGCATCAGCCACACCGTCGGCACGCCGGCGGTGTGCGTCACCTTCTCGGTGGAGAGCAGCTCATAGACCGAGGCGCCGTCGAGCTTGGGGCCGGGCATCACCAGCTTGGTGCCCTGCGAGGGTGCGGAGAAGGCGATGCCCCAGCTGTTGGCATGGAACAGCGGAACCACTGGCAGCATCGTCTCGGATGCGCTGGTGCCGAGCGCATCGACATTGTTGGCCATCAGCGCGTGCAGCACGTTGGAGCGATGCGAATACAGCACACCCTTCGGGTCGCCCGTCGTGCCAGAGGTGTAGCACATCGCCGCCGCCGTGTTCTCGTCAAAGTCCTTCCATTTGAATTTGCCGTCGGCCTCGGCGATCCAGTCCTCGTAGGCCACGACGTTCTTCAACGTGGTCTCGGGCATATGTGCCTTGTCGGTGAGGATGACGTACCGTTCGACGCTCGGCAGCTTGTCGGCGAGCTTCTCCAGCACGGGCACGAAGGTGAGGTCGACCATCACGATGCGGTCCTGCGCATGGTTGATGATCCAGGCGATCTGCTCGGGGAAAAGCCGGGGATTGACGGTATGGCAGATGGCGCCGATGCCCATGATGCCGTACCAGACTTCGAGATGTCGCCACGTGTTCCAGGCGATCGTGGCGACGCGGTCGCCGAGCTTGATGCCATCGCGCTCCAGCATCTGCGAGACCTTGAGCGCGCGCTTGTGGATTTCGGCATAGGTGGTGCGATGGATCGGTCCCTCGACCGATCGCGTGACAACCTCCTGCTTGCCGTGAATCTTGGCGGCGTGTTCGATGATCCGGTGGCAGAGCAGGGGCCAATCTTGCATCAAACCGAGCATTCAGACGTTCCTCCGAGAAGTTGCTGGGCGCATTATCGCTCTCAGCGCAGGGCCAAAGAATTGTCATGAGTTTTAGCCTGCCGGACTTTCGCCGCAAATGGTCTTGTCGCGGCAATATGTCCGCTGGCGCGGCAATGGTTACCGCCGCTGTGGGGCTGGCGCTTCTGCTCGCGGATCGGGCGGAGGCGAGAAACTATGCTGCGCCGCTCGATTTGTTTGGTCTTGGTGCACCACGGCCGCACAAGAGCGCTCGTTCAACCAAGATACCGCTACCAAAGCCTCGCCCGGAGGAGGCCCCGAAGGCAACGGACGTGGTCGCGCCGGAAGCCCAGGGCAAGTCTTCCCCGGACAAGCCTTCTCCGGACGAGCCCGGCGGCAACAAGCCGGCTGAGGCTGCGCCCCCTTCCGAGAAGCAGCTCTCGGCGTGCCGCCTCGCCCTGACCGAGGAGGTCGCCATCGCGCCGTCCATTCCCGATATCCGCGGCCCCGGCGCCTGCGGTGGTGGGGACCTGGTGCGGCTCGAGGCGATCGTGCTGCCGGACAAGCGCAAGGTCACGGTCAAGCCGGCGGCGATCCTTCGTTGCACCATGGCGTCGGCGATTGCGGATTGGGTGCGCACCGACATGGAGCCGCTGGCTGCGAGCCTCGGCTCGACCATCACCGACCTCGACAATTTTGACAGTTTCGAGTGCCGCGGCCGCAACCGTGTCGTCGGCGCAATGCTGTCCGAGCACGGCAAGGCCAATGCGCTCGACGTCCGTTCGCTCAAGCTCGCCAATGGGCAGGCAATTGGCCTGACCGACCGCACCATCTCTCGCGACGTGCGCGAGCGCGTGCTGCATTCGGTGTGCTCGCGCTTCTCCACGGTGCTCGGTCCGGGCTCGGACTGGTACCATGAGGACCACATCCACCTCGACCTCGCGCAGCGCCGCAACGACTACCGGATCTGCCAATGGAACGTCTGGGACCCCTTGCCCAAGGTCGCCCCTCTGTTGCCGGCGGAACGCCCCGAGGAGGCGCCGCCACGCGAGGTCGCGGCCAAATCAGAGGGCAGCAAGGATGGGGCCGCTGACGACCAGAAGACCGTGCCCCCCACCGCGCCGGCGGGCAAACCGGCAGCCGACCCCGGCAAGAGCAGGCCCGCAACAAAAAAGCGCCGGTAAAACCGGCGCTTTTCGAGAGCCCTGATCAGGCTGGAATTAGTAGCTGCTGGTCTGAGAACCGCCGCCCTGAAGCGCGAGGCGCGAATTGTAGGGCGAGTCGCCGTGCTTCGGCTCAAGCACCACCACGATGGTGCCGACCTTGACCCGGCTGTAGAGGTCGATCGCGTCCTCGTTGGTCAGGCGGATGCAGCCTGAGGAGATCGAGGCGCCGATATATTCCGGCTGGTTCGTGCCGTGGATGCGGAACAACGTGTCCTTGCCGCCCGAATAAAGGTACATCGCGCGCGAGCCCATCGGATTGTCCGGGCCGGGGGCGACGTAGGTCGGCACGCCCAGACGCGAGATCTCGCCGGGGGTCGGGTGCCAGGCGGGCCATTCGGTCATGCTGCCGACCTTGGCAATGCCGGACCAGGCCATGGCCTCTTCGCCGACGGTGATGCCGTAGCGGATCGCCTTGCCGCCATCCATCACATAGTAGAGGTAGTGGTTGTCGGAATCGACCACGATGGTGCCCGGCGACTCCTTGCGGTGGTAGTCGACGATGGCGCGACGGAACGGCTCTGCCACCGGCGTATTCTCGTACCGGATCTTGGCAAGGAGCTCCTTGTCCTTCGGCTTGAAATTCTGGGTGTTGGTGGCTTCGTAATGCGTGGCCTGCATGCAGCCCGACAGCATGAAGCCGGCAGCCAAAACTCCCAACATAACTTTCAGCGACGACATGGTTTGGTTCCAATCAAAACAATACCGCGCAGGTCCTTAAGCGTAGTGCCCAAGGCCTTCGACTCCGTTGCTTTCATTATCGTTGAAATCTGCCACAATTCCAGCGTTTAGGGGCTTATCCCGCGCTGCGAGACCCAACCTGTGGCTTTTTTGCCGCAAGTTTTGCGCTTTCGGGTTCGTTTTTTGGCGCGAAAAGCACAGCTGTCGATTCTGTGCCACAGTTGGGCCATGTCACCGCCACAAATGCAAACGCTCCGTTAATGTGGTTGTCATCATGAACTTGTCAGAATCGCGCTAAGGGCTGTCATTCTGTCGCAGGCCTCTCCTGGAGTTGTTCATGTTTTCCGTGTTCGTTCCCACCGACTCCTCCCTGAAGAAGGCCGTCGTCGATGATCTCGAGGCGGTGCCGGACCACGCCGTGTGGGTCGATCTGGTCAACCCGACCGCGGCCGAGGACAAGGCGGTGGAACGGCTCTTGGGGATCGCGATCCCGACCCGGGAGGACATGCAGGAGATCGAGATCTCGAGCCGCCTCTATATCGAGAACAGCGCGCGCTACATGACCGCGACGCTGATGTGCCACTCCGATACCGACATGCCGCGGACAACGGCGGTGACCTTCATCCTCGGCGACCACCGCCTGGTCACGGTGCGCTACGACCAGCCCAAGCCATTCGCCCTGGTCGAGGCCAAGCTGGCCCGGACCTGCACCCCCGCAATCACCGGTGAGATGGTGCTGATGGAGCTCCTTGACGCCGTGATCGACCGCTGCGCCGACATTCTGGAGCGCTGCGGCATGGAGATCGACCAGGTCAGCCACGACATCTTCGAGCCGGAGAGCGAGCGCCACGGCCATGCCAAGCAATACTCGCAGATCCTGATCTCGATCGGCCGCAAGGGCGATTTGACCTCCAAAGTTCGCGAGAGCCTGGTGTCGATCGGCCGCGTCGTGACCTTCCTGTCGGCGGTGGTCGAGGGCGTGAAGTGGTCCAAGGACATGCGCGAGCAGCTCAAGACCATGCAGCGCGACGTCGCCTCGCTGACCGATCACGCCTCCTATCTCTCGAGCAAGATCACCTTCGTGCTCGACGCCATGCTCGGCGTCGTCAATCTCGAGCAGAACAACATCATCAAGCTGTTTTCGGTCATGGCCGTTGTCCTGATGCCGCCGACGCTGATCGCCTCGATCTATGGCATGAACTTCAAGTCGATGCCGGAACTGGAATGGGCGCACGGCTATCCGTTCGCGCTGGTGCTGATGGTGATCGCCGCAATCGTCCCGTACTGGATCTTCAAATTCAAGAAGTGGCTGTGAGTCCGGCGCACTTCTGAAAAATAGCTACTGAGACCTTACGCCGGTCGCAGAGACAAGGCTGATGGTGTCGCAGAATAGAGCGTCATTGCGGCTGCGCCGTGATGTGTGTGTCGTGCCCCAATTCCTCCGGTAAAATTTGAGCATTGGGCTGAACGGTTGCGCGAAACTTGTCTGCGATAAGCAGCGTGTTAGCCGCGAGGAACAGCCATGGTTGAGAAACACATAACGACGCCCCGCAACGTCATCGACCTGACGAGCTATCGTCGGAGTATGGCGAGCGGCAAGGCGCCGTCGTTGTCGGCACGCATGTGCCGGCACTGTGGTGCTCCGCTGCTCGATGGCGAGAATGACGACGATTGCTCGACCGCATTCAGTGCAACCGCACCACGGCTGCGCGAACGGTCGCGTCGAATTCGCCTGGACTGAGG
The DNA here is from genome assembly GCF_015291665.1 of Bradyrhizobium sp. CCBAU 53338. NCBI lineage: Bacteria > Pseudomonadati > Pseudomonadota > Alphaproteobacteria > Hyphomicrobiales > Nitrobacteraceae > Bradyrhizobium > Bradyrhizobium sp. CCBAU 53338. The sequence continues at coordinate 5,582,696 of NZ_CP030048.1, read as the reverse complement.
AGCGGAAGGAAGGGCGGGCGATCCAGTCTTGCGGCGGCGTTGTCTGGATCGCCTTGCTTCCCGCCCTTCGCGGCAATTTCCCTAGCGCTTCACGATCTCAGCCGTCGAGACGATGGTCTCGGCGATCATGCCATCGCGGCTGAATGGCACCAAATGGCCCCCGATGTCGCGCAATGTGGCCTCGACATTGTCGCCCAGAGCTTCCGGCGAGGACGACGAGTAGGTCAGCACGCGTTCTGTCAGATCCTGTGTGCTCACCGCGTGGCTGGTCTCGACTGTGATGAGTTCTGTGGGCTGGAACGGGCTGCCGCGAAAGAACGCGGGCAAGTCGCGATGGGTGCGCGAGCCCTTGCCGGCTTCCTCCCACAGCTTCTCGGGTGACCAGCGACGGCGGATCTCGTTGTAACCATCGAGCCACGGGTTGCGGCCGTCGGTGACAGAGAAGGAGGCGCAGATCACGATCGCGCCGTCACAGGCCACCAGTTCGTCGAGCCGCGCAAGCGTGGCATCGCGATCCATCCAATGCAGCGCACGGCCAATCGTGACGATGTCGAACGCGCCGATTTCGGGGGGAAGTGTCTCTGCCTTGCCTTCGATCAGCGTGACATGTCGCCCCGCGCGCGACGCGGCGAGCCGGGCGGCCTCAAGCATCGCAGGCTCCGGATCGACACCGACGACGCGTCCGACATAGGGGCCGAAGCCAAGTGCCAGCAGGCCAGGCCCGGTGCCGAGATCGATCAGGCTGCTCTCTCTGGTGAGGCCGAGCTTGTGTGCGACGGTGCGAAAAAATTCGCGAGGGTAAGGCGGCCGCAAATGCTCGTAAGTTGACGCCGTGCTCGCAAACCGGCCCATGCGTCACCTGACCTAGACGTGCTGGCCGCCGTTGATGTGGATCTCGGCGCCGTTGACGTAAGAACTGGTGTCCGTGCACAGCACGTAGATGATCTTGGCGACCTCGTCGGGTGTGCCGAGGCGATGCATCGGGATCTGCTGCTCGACGATCTTCTCGGTGCCCGGCGACAGGATCGATGTGTCGATCTCGCCCGGCGCGATCGCGTTGACGCGCACGCCGACGCGGCCGAAGTCCGAGGCCATCTCACGCGTCAGCGCGGCAAGCGCCGCCTTCGAGGTAGCGTAGGCGGCGCCCGCGAACGGATGGACGCGCGAGCCCGCGATCGAGGTGACGTTCACGACCGAGCCCTTGGCCGCCTTCAACTCCTCGATCAATCCGCGCGCGATCATGATCGGCGCGAAGAAGTTGACATGGAAGACGTGGGTCCATGTGTCGAGGTCGGTGTCGACCGAGCCGAGCCGGGAGCCGCCCGGGCCCTTCGGCGAGATCGCGGCGTTGTTGACGAGCGCATGCAGCGTGCCGCCTTCGAGCCGGTTGCGGATCTCGTTGATCGCGCGTGCGGTGTCCTCGGGATCGCCGAGGTCGACCTGGATGTGATCCTCAGGGCCTGCATCCCACGGGCAATCCTCGGGGAAGGGATGCCGCGAGCAGGTGATGACGCGCCAGCCCGCGGACGAGAAGCGGATCACGGTGGCGTGGCCGATGCCGCGGCTCGCTCCGGTCAGGAGCAGCGTGCGGCGCGGCGCATTGGACGAATGCGGCATGGACATCTTTCAGGTCGGCCCAAAGATCGAGAGAAGGCTCTAGGGATACATCCGCGTCTTGGACCACGGCTGGCCGGCTGCGTCACGACGAAATTCGATGCGATCGTGCAGACGGAATGGGCGGTCGTGCCAGAACTCGATGCGAACAGGTGTGATACGCCAGCCGCTCCAGCCCGGCGGCCGCGGCACTTCGCCGATGACGTATTTGGCCGCGACCTTGGCGATGGCCTGCTCGAAGGCGAAGCGGCTCTCCAGCTCCTGCGACTGCTTGCTGGCCCAGGCGCCGATCTGCGCCTGCTTCGGCCGCGTCGCGAAATAGGCGTCGGCCTCGGCATCGGTCACCGGCGTCACGTTGCCGCGGATGCGGACCTGACGGCGCAGCGACTTCCAGTGAAAAAGTAAGGCGGCCTTAGGATTTGCGGCAAGTTCGCGGCCCTTTTGGCTCGCGATGTGGCTGTAGAAGACGAAACCTCCGGTATCGAAGCCTTTCATCAGGACCATACGCACGTCAGGCAGGCCGTCCGGATCGACGGTCGCGAGCGCCATGGCGTTCGGATCGTTCGGCTCGCTCTTGATCGCTTCGTTCAACCAGGCCTCGAACAGCGCAAACGGCTCGTCGGCGGCGGTGAAATCACCGGATGTTAAGGGTGTCTGGTGTTTCATCGAGGTCGTGTCGGTCATGTCTGGAGTCCGAATTGCGTCCCGCGGCCCAAAGCGCGCTGTTGTCTGCTCTCGCCCTATATAGGGCATGGGGACGCGTTGGCCTATCGGCGATGCGGTCATCCAGCTTCGCCGTGACGATGATTCTGATCGGGGTCAGTGCCGGCGGCTGCAGCATGTCCCGCACGGACGCGAACGCCTATGCCAAGGCCGACGACAGCGACCTCACCGGTTCGATCGCGCAGCCGGTGAAGGGCGCCCGGCCGACCGAGACCGATCTCGCCTTCGCCCGCAACGCCGCCTCCGACGTGCTGAGCATGGGCGACAAGGATGCCAGCCAGCACTGGGAGAACCCGGAAACCGGCGCGCGCGGTTCGGTGACGCCGATCGCGCAATCCTACGCCGCCGAGGATGGTCGCAAGTGCCGCGACTTCCTGGCGAGCTATGTCAACGGGACGACCGAAAGCTGGCTCCAGGGGGCCGGCTGCCAAAGCAGCCGTGGCCGTTGGGAGATTCATACGCTAAAGCCGTGGCGGAGCTAGGAATCAGCTCAGCAGACTAGTTGCAAAAATGCCACTCGCTCCCCACATGAGGTTCAGGTGGGGCGGGCTAGCCCTTTCGACATTTCGATTTCCCAAGAGGAGACGTGACGGATGCGCGACCCCTATGAGGTCTTGGGGGTGCCGCGGAGCGCGAGCGCTGCGGCGATCAAGAGCGCCTATCGCAAGCTGGCCAAGAAGCATCATCCCGACAGCAACAAGGATGATCCCAAGGCCGCCGAGCGCTTCTCCGAGATCAATTCGGCCAACGAGATCATCGGCGACGAGGACAAGCGCAAGCAGTTCGACCGCGGCGAGATCGACGCCGAGGGCAAGCCGCGCTTCCAGGGCTTTCCTGGCGGTGGCGGGCCGCGGGGTCGCGCCGGTCCCGGCGGGTTCGAGAGCTACAGCTTCCGCAGCGGCGCGGGTCCTGGCCAGGGCGCGGGTGCGTTCGAGGACATCCTGAACAGCATGTTCGGCGGCGGGATGCGCGGTGCGCGGCCCGGGGCCGGCGGCGGTGCCCAGTTCGAATTCGACACCGGCGGGATCGGACTAGATCTCGACGTCAACGTCGCAATGTCCGTCTCGCTGGAAGAATCGGTCAAGGGCGGCGAGAAGCGCGTTCGGCTGCCGAACGGCAAGGAACTCAACGTCAAGATTCCGGCCGGTGTCATCGAAGGTCAGCAGATCCGGCTGCGGGGGCAGGGCGAGACCGCGCAGGGTCACCCGCCCGGCGACCTCCTGATCACCATCAACATCGCGGCCCATCCGTTCTTCAAGATCGATGGCGCGGATCTGCGGATCGACCTGCCGGTCACGCTTTACGAAGCTGTTCTCGGCGGCAAGGTTCGTGTGCCAACGCTCGGCAATGCCGTGGAACTGTCGGTCCCGAAAAACACCTCCAGCGGCCGCACCTTCCGCCTCAAAGGTAAGGGCTTGCCGAAATCTGGCGGAACCGGGGATCTCTTCGTCACCGTCAGGATTATGCTACCGGACGGGAACGACGCCGAGCTTGAAGCATTGATGGAAAAGTGGCGGGACCAACACCCCTACAATCCACGTAGCGGGCTTGGCTGACACATGATCCGGACCCGGAGGGCCGCGTTAGCGCGAAGTGTGTAGCGGCTTTCCGAGAAGATCATGCGCAAACAATGAGCTAAAGCGCGAGCCATCGCGCTTTAGCGAGAGATCGGAACTGAAGGGGTTCTCCTAAAGGCCTAACGCATCTCCGAACGGATGATGCCCATCATACACGGGAAGCGTGGTAGCGCTTCTCGGCTCGTATGGCCGACGTGTCGGCTGTCCGGCGGGGCAGCCGACAAAAAGGTGCGGCCTCGAGAGGGGGACCAGCGCGGTACCAAAAACCCCAATCGAGGCCGCCCGCGTCGATCGGCGGATCGAACGCCACTCATAATCGCGTGAACACCCGGTGCGATAATGAGACGCACACATGTCCTGATTCCAAATTTTCAATGACGGAATCGAGGCACGCCGTTTTCACGGTTGTCTAACTGCCGCTTTTCTCGGCTTGGTCGTACACCGCTTGCGCCACCTTGGTCAGGCGATCGCGGTCGGCGCCGCCGCCGCTGACGACGTAGCCAACGCCGCGTTCGGCCCAGAACAGCGCTCCATCCTTGTCCGCCCTGGCGTATCGCATCTGCGTTGCGCCGGTCTCGGTCTTGGCGGTGTAGATCGTGTAGCGCTCGCCCGAGGCTCCCTCATACATCAGGAAGGACGCCGGTCCGTTCGGCCCCGGCAACAGACGGCCGCCGACCAGCTTCAGCCCGCTCGGCTCGAGATTTGGCGCGAACACGGTCCAGCCGCACCGCCGGGTCAGCCAGGCCTGGAGGTGGTCGCGCTCGTTGCCGCCGACCTCGACGGGGTGGCGGACCTCGACGACATAGAGGTGATGGGCTTCGAGCGCGTCCGCCGTAAAGCTCTGGAAGGTCGAGGGCGCATTGGCGGCGCCATGCGCGACCCAGCCGGCCGCGCCGCCGGCGACGAAGGCAACCAAGGTGGCCGCCACCGCCCCGTAGAGCCATTGCCGCGGACGGCGCTCCAGCCGTTCGAGCTCCAGCCGGGCCGGCACCGGCTCCTGGGCGATGCTGTCGTAACGGGCATGCAGCATCTTGGCCATGGCGCGCCAGGAGTGCACCCGCTCGGCATCGTCGGGGTGGGCGGCAAGCCAGGCCTCGACGTCGGCGCGGCGCTCGGGCGGCAGCTCGCCGTCGACAAAGGCGTGCAGTTCGTCTTCGGTCACGGGAATATTGCGGTCGTTCATATCGGTCGTCTCTGGCTCTGCGGCCCAAAATATCTGACGCGGTTCAATTGCGCTGCTTCTCTCTCCATGCAGGGGGCGCGGCACGCGCGATGCATCGATCCTGCCATCATTTCACCCGCCTGAGCGCCGGGCGCTCACCCTCCAGCGACGCCTTGACGTGCGCGCGGGCGCGCGCCAGGCGGGACATCACGGTACCGATCGGCACGCCCTGGATGTCGGCGACCTCGCGGTAGCTCATGCCCTCCAACATCACCAGCAGCAGCACCGAGCGTTGCTCCTCGACCAGCGTCGAGAGCGCCCGCTCGATGTCGCGTCCTTCGGCCTCCGTCCCGCTGGCATCCGGGTTGTTCTCCGTCAGTTGCATGAATTGCGGCCGCCTCGCCAGCGAGCGCCGCCGGTTCTTGTTGAGGTTGGTCAGGATCGTGTAGAGCCAGCTCCTGACGTCGCCTCCGAGAAACAATCGCTCCGAACGCAACGCACGCACCAGCGTGTCCTGCACCAGATCGTCGGCCGCATCCGCATCGCGCGTCAGCGCGCGGGCGTAGCGGCGCAACGCCGGGATCATGGCTTCTACGCTCTGGCGAAACGCACTCATGCCGTCTTTGACGTCCTGCTGTTCGGCGCGAGCGCCTCTAGCAATCATAACACCCGAATGGAACGGCTATTCCGGCGCTGGAAACAGCGTTAACGCCGCGGATTAGGACTGTACCGCAGGGGAGGGCTGGTGTACCTCCAGACCTTGATCCAGTTCGACGGGACGTGAAGAAATGGCGCAGAATTCAGGTCTGATGCAGGGTAAGCGCGGGGTCATCCTCGGCGTTGCCAACAACCGCTCGATCGCCTGGGGCATCGCCAAGGCGTGCCAGGCGGCCGGCGCCGAGATCGCACTCACCTACCAGGGCGATGCGCTGAAGAAGCGGGTCGAGCCGCTCGCCGCCGAACTCGGCGCACTCATGCTCGGCCATTGCGACGTCACCGATGCCGCGACCATCGACGCCGTGTTCGACGTGCTGAAGGAGAAGTGGGGCAAGATCGATTTCGTCGTGCACGCGATCGCGTTTGCCGACAAGGATCAGCTCGAGGGCCGCTACGTCGACACCACCGCGGACAATTTCTCCAAGTCGATGCTGATCTCCTGCTACTCGCTGACCGCGATCGCGCAGCGCGCCGAGAAGCTGATGACCGACGGCGGTTCGATCGTCACGCTGAGCTATTATGGCTCCGAGAAGTGGATGCCGAACTACAACGTCATGGGCGTCGCCAAGGCCGCGCTGGAGGCGAGCGTGCGCTATCTCGCCGCCGATCTCGGCGAGAAGGCGATCCGCGTCAACGCGATCTCGGCGGGACCGATCAAGACGCTGGCGTTCGCCGGCATCGCCGATTCACGGCTGCTGCTGAAATACAACGAGCTCAACGCGCCGCTGCGGCGTAACGTGACGATCGAGGAGGTCGGCGACAGCGCGCTGTATTTCCTCTCCGATCTCGCGCGCGGCGTTACCGGCGAGGTGCATCACGTCGATGCCGGCTACCACGTGCTCGGCATGAAACGGCCCGACGCGCCCGACGTCTCGCTCGGCGGCAAGGACTAACCACCACCTGGAATACCCGTGCCCACGATCTATTATCTTCGCCACGGCGAGACCGAGTGGAATGCGCTCGGACGGCTCCAGGGCACCAGGGACATTCCATTGAATGCGCGCGGCCGCGACCAGGCCGTGCAGGCCGGCGGCATTCTGGCTGACCTCCTCGGGCGTGACGGCCGCGACAAGGCGGCGCTGCCCTATGTGTCGAGCCCGCTCGGCCGTGCGCGCCAGACCATGGAACTCGCGCGCGCCAAGCTCGAACTGCCTGTGACGGACTATGCGCTGGACGATCGCCTGCGCGAAATCGGCTACGGCGTCTGGGAAGGGCTGACACTGGCCGAAAGCGAGGCGAGAGATCCCGAGATCTACGCGAGGCGCCTCGCCGACAAATGGACCGTGGGACCCGCGGACGCCGAGACCTATGCCGACGTCCAGGTCCGCGTTCGCGCCTGGTACGACGAACTGCGGACCGACACGGTTGCGGTCGCCCATGGCGGCACCTGCCGGGCCCTGATGGTCTCGCTCGGCCTGGAGACGCCGGCCAGCGCCGCGGAGCTCTATATCGAGCAGGGCGCCGTCTACGTGTTTCGCGGCGGCGGGCTGGAGAAGTATAGTTGAGCCTCGGCGCGGTCGGTCCAGGGCCTGCCTATCGGGTTTGACCCCCGGCCCCTCGCGCGTTACCACACGCCGGAACCGAGCCAGCGAGAAGCAATGTCCTTCAACACCTTCGGCCACATGTTCCGCGTCACCACCTTTGGCGAGAGCCATGGGGTGGCGATCGGCTGCGTGGTGGACGGCTGCCCGCCGATGATCCCGCTCATCGAGGCGGACATCCAGCAGGATCTCGATCGCCGCCGGCCGGGTCAGTCGCGCTTCACCACCCAGCGCCAGGAGCCGGACCAGGTGAAGATCCTCTCCGGCGTCATGGCGCATCCCGAGACCGGCGTGCAGGTGACGACGGGCACGCCGATCGGGCTCCTGATCGAGAACACCGACCAGCGCTCCAAGGACTATTCGGAGATCAAGGACAAGTTTCGCCCCGGTCATGCCGACTTCACCTATGAAGCCAAGTACGGCCTGCGCGACTATCGCGGCGGCGGCCGTTCCTCGGCGCGAGAGACTGCGACGCGCGTCGCCGCCGGTGCGATCGCGCGAAAGGTGCTGCCGGATGTGAAGGTCCGCGGCGCGCTCGTGCAGATCGGCCCGCACAAGATCGACCGCGAGAAGTGGGACTGGGACGAGATCGCCAAGAACCCGTTCTTCTGTCCCGACAAGGACAAGGCAGCGTTCTTCGAGACCTATCTCGACGGCATCCGCAAGAGCGGCTCCTCGATCGGCGCGGTGCTCGAGATCGTCGCCGAGGGCGTGCCGGCAGGACTTGGCGCGCCGATCTACGCCAAGCTCGATTCCGATCTCGCGGGCGCGATGATGACCATCAACGCCGTGAAGGGCGTCGAGATCGGTGCCGGCTTTGGCGCAGCCGAGCTCACCGGCGAAGAGAACGCCGACGAGATGCGCACCGGCAATGATGGCACGCGCTTCCTGTCCAACCACGCCGGCGGCGTATTGGGCGGCATCTCCACGGGACAGCCGATCGTGGTGCGTTTCGCGGTGAAGCCGACCTCCTCGATCCTGCAGCCGCGCCTCACCGTCGATCGCAAGGGCACTGATACCGAGATCTTCACCAAGGGCCGCCACGACCCCTGCGTCGGCATCCGCGCCGTCCCGGTCGGCGAAGCCATGATGGCCTGCGTGCTGGCCGACCACTTCCTGCGCGACCGCGGGCAGGTGGGGCGCTAGCGTCGACGGCCACTCGTGTCGCGGTAATAGCCCACCGCGCAGCTTGACGATTCCACCACTTCGTCCGCAAATGCGGGCATGGACAGGTCCGGGCTCCAGCGTGTCTTGAATTGGCTGATCGACGGGGCGAAGACCTCGGGGACCTCGGCCGACATGATCGCCGCTGTCTGCGAGAAGCTGGTCGATGCCGGCCTGCCGCTGTGGCGCTTCGGGATCTTCATCCGCACGCTGCATCCGGAAATCTTCGGTCGCAACTTCATCTGGCGGCAGGGCCAGAAGGTCGAGATGGGCACCGTCGATTTCGATATCCTGGATACCCCCGAATTCGCCCAGAGCCCGCTTCGCATCGTGTTCGAGCAGGGGATCGAGGTGCGGGGCCGCATGAACGACCCCGACAGCAAGCGGTTTCCGTTCCTCGACGACATGCGCGCCGAAGGGGTGACCGACTACATCGCGGTGCCGATGCCGTTTCTCGATGGCTCGATCCATGCGACGAGTTGGGTCACGCGGCGACCCGGCGGCTTCAGCGACGACGACATCGCAGCGATCAGGATGATCATGGCGCCGCTCGCGCGTGTCAGCGAGATCGTCAGCCTGCGCCGCACCGCCGAGATGCTGCTCGACACCTATGTCGGCAACCGCGCGGGTGCGCGCATCCTCGGCGGCCAGATCCGCCGCGGCCACAACGACACCATGCAGGCCGCGATCTGGCTCTCGGATCTGCGCGGCTTCACCGCGCTGTCGGACCGGCTGCCGGCCGAGACCGTGGTCGAGATCCTGAACCGCTATTTCGACTGTCAGGTCACCGCCATCAGGGGGCATGGCGGCGAGGTCCTGAAATTCATGGGCGACGGCCTGCTCGCGGTGTTCCCGATCGACGAATATGTCGGCGACGCCTCCCATGTCTGCGCGCGGACGCTGGAAGCCGCGCGCGAAGCCCGCGCCAGCGTCGATGCGCTGGCGCACCCCGTCGGCGACGTCGTCGAGCGTTTCCGCTTCGGCGTCGCTCTGCACGTCGGGAACATACTTTACGGTAATATCGGTGGCGGCAATCGCCTCGACTTCACCTGCATCGGTCCCGCCGTCAATCTTGCCGCGCGGCTGGAGAAGATCGCCGGTCGCCTGGGGCGGACCGTCGTGGTGTCGGAGGGCTTTGCCAAGGTCTGCGGGCACGACTGGCGTAGTCTCGGCGATTTTCCGATCGCGGGGTTTTCCAAGGCGCAGCGCGTGTATGGGCTGGCGGAGGAGACGCCAGTGGTGATGGCGTGAAGGCTCATCCATGACCGTCGAATTCCGCCAGATCGAAATCGCCGATACCGACGCCTTCCGTGCCGCGGTAGACATCGTCGCTCGCGAGCGCAAATACATCGCGCTGAGCGAGGCGCCGCCGATCGAGCAGGTGCGCGCTTTCGTTGCGCGCAATGTCGAGCGTGGCTATCCGCAGATCGTCGCCGTCGCCGACGGCGCCGTGGTCGGATGGTGCAACATTCCGCCGGCCAGCCGCGTTGTCTCGGCGCATGTCGGCGATCTCTTCATGGGGCTCGTTCCGGATTTCCGCGGCCAAGGCTTCGGCGAAAGGCTGTTGCAGCATGCCGTTCAGGCTGCTGATGTATTCGGCTTCCGCCGCATCGAGCTCGGTGTGTTCGCGACCAACACCGTCGCGGCCGCCCTTTATCGCAAGGTTGGGTTCGTCGAGGAGGGCACCAAGAAAAGGGCGATCCTCCTCGACGGTATCCATCACGACGAGATCATCATGGCGCGCCTCAGGGGCTAGCTGCGGCCATCGCTGATATATGACTGCTTCAAGCCGAGCGTTAGGATCGTCACGGTGATCCACAGCCGAAGCATGGCAAAGCTGAAGATGAAGCAGAAATAGATCAGGTTCTTGATGAAGTCGCTTGCTTGCGAGGTCTGCCAGAAATTCCAGATCGCGATGCGTACCGCTTCCTGTCCGTAGGCGAGCGCGATGTTGACGACGCCGAGCGCGATCACGGCCGCGCCGAGCCACAGACCGCGCCGCGCGAACTCGCCGATCGCGGCAAACAACGCGATCTGGCCGTCGTCGCGCTCCGCGCGGACGATCATCAGCAGCACCAGCGCGGCGATCGCGGCGCTCCAGAATCGCCCGGGATGGGTGAACTGGTCGAAGGCCATGCCGTCGAGGCCCGCCATCAGATGATGCGCCTCCTCGTAGCCGGCTGCCGCAGCGCTGATTGCTGCCGCGACCATCACCAGCGCGATCCGCCACAGGATTGAGAACGAGAGCCTGAACTGCTCCCCCCATGTCAACTCGCCGAGCGAGGATTGGCCGCCGGCCGCCTCGATCGATTGCTGCGCGGTCGCGAAGAAGGCCAGCAGCACCGAAATGTCCGCAATAATGATGGCCGGCAGCGCCACGAGGCCGCCGCCGAACGCGATCACCCGCATCGCAGCCGCCAGGATCAGCCAGGGCAGGACGTGCAGCAGCTTGAACGGACCGAACGAGGTCTCGTGGCGGGCGGGCTTGAATTCGATTTGTTTGCGCAGTGAGACTGACATCGCACCGTCGTGACACAGGAGATTGAACCCGTGGTAGCGCCGATCGGTAAAATTGACGCAAAGGCGCGCGACGGACTGGCGCGGCCTATTCCTCCGGCTCCGTCGTGAACAGCAGCGGATAGCCCTTGGCGCGGCCGGCGTCGGTGGCGCGGGTGGCCTTGGTCTCGGCGACGTCCCTGGTGAAGACGGCAACGACGCAGGCGCCGAGCTTGTGCGCGGTGATCATGACCTTGTAGGCCTGATCCTCGGTCATGCGGAATTCTGCCTTGAGCACCATGGTCACGAACTCACGTGGCGTGTAGTCGTCGTTGATCAGGATGACCTTGTGCAGCTTCGGCCGCTCGACCTTGGTTTTGGTCCTGGTTTTCGGCGTGGTGACGGTGTCGTTCATTCCGCCTCCTGGACACGGCGGGCTCGGTTCCCTGCCGGAGCGATCAGCTCGCGGTCTTTGTACCATATTGGAGGACCTGCACCTTCTCCAAGGTGATCAGGCCGCTAGACATCATGCCATCCAGGATGGGCAGGAATGCGTTGATGTTGTCCTCGCTGTCGACGATTTCGATCAGGAGCGGCAGGTCTTCCGAGAGGCGCAGGATCTTCGAGGTGTGCAGCCGGCTCGACTTGCCGAACCCCATCGGGCCGCGCAGCACGGTAGCGCCGGCAATGTGCCGCTCGCGTGCCGCCAGCACGATGGCTTCATAGAGCGGCTTGCCGTTGCAATGGTCGCTTTCGCCGATGAAGATCCGGAGCGAAACAGCCTGATTGGGGATTTGCATGGTCAGCTCCTTTTCAAGCGGTTGTAGCGGTTCGCCATCATATGCCCTGCCCATACCGACACCAGCCAGCAGACGACGGACGCCGCGATATAGGCGAGTGCGGTATATTTCAGGCCGCCGTGGAACAGGCGGAAGGTCTCCAGGCTGAAGGTCGAGAAGGTGGTGTAGCCGCCGCAGAAGCCGGTCATGACGAGCTGCCGATGCTCCGGCCGCGCCAGCACACGGCCGTCCGGGCCGGTCAGCGTCGCGTAGAAGCCGATGATGAGCGAGCCCGTGGCGTTGATGAACAACGTCGCGAAGGGAAAACCCGGGCCGGTATCGAGGGCGAGCCCGACCAGATAGCGTGTCAGGCCGCCGACGATGCTGCCGGCAGAGACCCAGGCATAGAGCAGCGCGGTACGCCAGCGGTCGGCGGAGGAAGCATTCATCTGCGGCTAGCCTCCAAAGCTGTCCGCGAGGAGGAAGCCGCAGCTCACGGCCGCGAGGCAAAGTCCGACCGAGAACACGACATTGCCGAGCGCGTGTACCGGCTCGCCGCTGCGCGCCAGTGTCAGCGTTTGCAGGCTGAACGAGGACACCGTCGTGTAGCAGCCGAGGAAGCCGGTCACCGCGAACAGCCACGGACTGGGCGAGGCGAAGAGAGAGCCTGGATGAGTCGCCAGCGCGCCAAGAATGCCGATCAGGAAGGCGCCTGTGACGTTGATGGTCATGGTGCCCCAGGGAAAGGTCTCGCCCAGCCGCCGCGCGATGGCGCCGGAGACGAAATAGCGGGTGCAGCCGCCCAGCACACTGCCGACAATGATTGCGATCGCTCCGCTCAGCACGATGAACAGTCCCCCGTCATGACTTGTTCTCCATTGCCAGACCCTTGCCGGCGGCAAGCAGCCCCACCAGCGCGGCCAGTGCGAAGCCTAGCCCGGCAAGGAACGTGCCGACCGGACCATAGGCGTCCCACAGCGCGCCGGCGATGACGCTTGCGGCCAGCATCGCAAGGCCGGTGAACAGGTTGAAATAGCCGAATGCGGTGCCGCGCAGGCTTGGCGGTGCAGTATCGGCGACGAGCGCCGAGAGCAGGCCTTGCGTCAGCCCCATATGCAGGCCCCACAGCACGACGCCGATGGCGAGGCCGGGGAGATTGGGCAGCAGCGCGAGGACGAGGTCGGCGCCGGCGAGAACGACGAGGCCCAGCGCGAGCAGGGCGGTCCGGTTGATCCGGTCCGCCAGCACGCCGGCCGGATAGGCCGAGAGCGCGTAGGCGATGTTCATCAGCACCAGCACCGCCGGCACCCACATTGCATTGAGGCCGATGTTCTGTGCGCGCAGGATCAGGAAGGCCTCGCTGAAACGCGCCAGCGTGAACACGACGCCGATCGCGACGACGCGCCAATACATGGATCCAAGCTGCCGCATCGCGGCGGCGTTGAGCGGGTTCTTCGCCGGCTCGCGGCTCGAGTCCGGCTCCTTCACCGCAAACGTAATGAGGCCAAAGGACAGGAACGCCGGCACCACGGCCACCCAGAACACGGCGACGAAATGATCTGCCGTCCACCACATCAGGCCGATCGCGACGAGCGGTCCGACAAAAGCGCCGATCGTGTCGAGCGACTGCCGCAGGCCGAAGCTCGCGCCGCGCAGGCCCGCGGGCGCGATGTCGGCGACCAGCGCATCGCGGGGCGCCCCGCGAATGCCCTTGCCGACCCGGTCGATGAAGCGCGCAACCACCAGCCAGCCGATGCTGGGCGCGAGCGGAAACAGCGGCTTCGTCAGAGCGGCCAGCCCGTAGCCCAAGGCCGCGAGCAGCTTGCGCCGGCCGAGCCAGTCCGACAATGCGCCGGAAAAGATTTTCGTGATCGCGGCAGTCGCCTCCGCGATGCCTTCGATGAACCCGACGGTGAGCGTGGAGGCGCCGAGCACGGTGACGAGATAGACCGGCAGCAGCGCATGGATCATCTCCGAGGAGATGTCCATCAGCATCGAGACAAAGCCGAGCACCCAGATTCCCCTGGGTAGCCTCGCGCGTGCAGCTTTCGGTATCGTCGTCACGTCGTTGTCTTCACGTCCTGGGCATCCCGTGGCCTTCGCTTTCAGGCAATAAAAAACCCGCCATCGGCGGGTTGTCCATGCTCCCGCCAAAGGCAGGGGCTTATTGCCCCACCTCTAGCAGGAGTCATCAGCCCACTACGATCGCTCGACCGCCGGGCGGTTGTCGGGGGACTCCATCCCCATCTGTGTCATCAGACTAGCATGGAAATGACGGGGAACAAGTGGGCGAGGCGCGCTGTCCCGCGTCGCGAATGCGTGGCGGCGCATGCGTGGCGACATGACGGCGATTTCGCGCCGCTGCGCTGAAAATCCTAACTGGAATGTGAAGCACGAGCGATCTTGGCGCTTTGCGGCAAGGCGTTTGCATGTCACCATCGCGCCGTACGACGGGAGACTGCGATGCGCTTGCTGTTCTCGATCGGGGCTGTGCTGGTGGCCGGCGTGTTTGCCGGGGGGGACGTCGCGAGCATCGCGGCACCAAGTCCCAAATTTGAACCGCCGCAATTCGAACCATCAAGACAGCAGCGGCAGGCGGCAGACGGCGATGCGCAGTCGGTCGATGTCGAACTGATCCTCGCGGTCGACGTGTCCTATTCGATGGACATGGACGAGCTCGCGATCCAGCGCGAGGGCTACGCGCAGGCGATCCAGTCGAAGGAGTTCTTGCAAGCGCTGAAGACCGGCCCCAGCGGCAGGATCGCCGTGACGTATTTCGAATGGGCCGCAACCGGTGACCAGAAGATCATCATCCCCTGGCGCCTCATCGACGGACCCGAGACGGCGGATGCCGTCGCAGCCGAGATCCTGAAGACGCCGATCCGGCGCGCCTCGCGCACCTCGATATCAGGCGCGATCGGATTCGCGATGCCGCTGTTCGACGAGAACCCTTATCACGGGCTTCGCCGCGTCATCGACATCTCCGGCGACGGTCCGAACAACAACGGCGGCCCAGTCACCGTCGCGCGCGATCTCGCGCTCGAGAAGGGCATCGTCATCAACGGCCTGCCTATCATGGTGAAGGAGCCGTCCTATTCGACCATGGATATCGACAACCTCGATTACTATTACGAGGATTGCGTCATCGGCGGCCCCGGCTCCTTCGTGATCGCAATCAAGGATCGCGAGAAGTTCAAGGAGGCGATCCGCACCAAGCTGCTGATGGAGGTCGCCGGCCGCACATCCCCAGTGGTGCACGTTGCGGACAAGAACAAGGAGCCGCGCGTGAACTGTCTGATCGGCGAGAAGATCTGGTCGGATCGCTGGGGCCGCTAACGGCTCAGCCTGACGAGGCCTATTCCTCGCCGGCCGAGGTGGCTGAAGTTAACGGCTCGTTAACCGCGGCGTGGCCTAGTCGGAGTGTTTCCGAATGTTTCCGATGCCGTTTGCCGGTGCTCGAATGCAGGCAAGTTCGTCGGGGCCGTTCACCGAGCAAGCCCATGCCCATCGTCACGCAAAGCACCAGCCAGATTTCGCCGGCCAACGAGCGGATGTATCACCAGAGCGCTCTGCTCGGTGAATGGAAAGGCAATTGGGCGGGCAACAACCAGCCCGTGGGCTTCAAGGTCGTGAACATCAGAGGCGCCCGGGCTCAGGTCGAGTACACCCACAACGGACACACCGAGCGCGGTTTCGCCCAGGTCAGCGGCTCGCTCATCACCTTCGGCTCGATCACGGTCGGCACCAAGGACGGCAAGAACCTGGTGCTGTTGTTCTCCGCGGGCGGTGCCGGCAAGCAGACCGCCACGCTCGCAAAGCAGGCGCCGCCGGCCTCCGACAGCCGGCTGATGGGAAGCTGGGGCGGCTATTCCAGCGACAACGGCAAGAGCGCGAGCTTTCGCGTGCTGTCCGTCAACGGCAACGAGGCCGAGGTCAGCGTCACCACCGACGGCATCACCCGCCAGGGTACCGGCATCGTCTACAAGAACGTCATCATGTTCGGGCAGTCGCAGATCGCAACCGACGACGGGCAGAACGGCAAGGTCATCTACCAGGTCGGCACCAAATCCTTCATGGTGCCGGTGACGAAATATCCGCCGGCGGATTCGTCATCCTCGGTGGACAAGACCGCGTAGCTGCTTAGAGCAGCGTTCCGCGCGACTGCGTCAGCGCCTGCAATTGCCGTTCGATGTCCCGCAACGCTTCACAGGCGGCCGCAAGCGTGCCGTCGCCAATCAGCCGCCAGACCTCTTTGCTTCTCTCGGCCAGATGCGGAACCGTTAGCGGCAAACGCGCGGCTTCCGGCAGTGCGCCCTTCTCGTTGATGAGATAGCGGTCGTTCAGCGCGAACAGGACCTGCGCGACGCAGGCCAGCGACCGGTAGATGCATCCGGCGACGTGGGTCTGCTCGTCGCGCGCGATGGCAAGCTCGGCGTTCTCGATGCCGAACAGCACCTCCCATTGAAAGCGCCGGATCAGGGCATCGCGCAGTGGTCGCGGATAGGGCTGCGCGGTCGATTTCAGCCGGGCGATCAGGGCCTGCGGATCGTGCAGCGGCTGGCAACAGGCGATCTCGCCCATCCAGATCGCCGAGCAGAAGCCATGCGGATGGCCGGGCTGGTAGTCCATCGTGACCTGGCCGGCGCGGCAGGCTTTCATCACGGCTTCGACGGCATCAGCGTTGCGGTAGAGCAGATCGACCTTGTGTCCCTCAACCGACAGCCACGCGCCGCCGACGATCCACGGTCCCCATTCGCCGATCGGCGTCACCGAAGCGGCCGCCGGGTCGTCTGCGACGGCCTTTGCCGCGGCCAGCAGCCGTTCCGTATCCAGCGGAGCGGTCGCGGTGAAATAGAGGCCGATGTCGTAGTCGGACGTCGGATGCGCGCTGCCCCGCGCACGCGAGCCGCCGAGCACGATGGCCGCGATACCCGGCACCCCGGCGAAGACGGATGAGAGGCGCGTGAGCAAGGGATCGTGCGGCATGAACGGCGCTGCTTCTATTTCGCCGCCAGTGGCGGCAGCGGTGGCACGCTGTCGTTGGGGGGATTCCGCCTGCATCGTGATCAGCGTCATCGAGACCAGGTCGTAATAGCCGATCAGGCCGACGATATCCATGATGCCACGCTCGCCAAACTTCTGCTGCGCCGCTCTGATCGATCGACAGCTTACGGTGCGGCGCGATCCGTGCAAGGTGTCGGGCGCGCATGCTAGGCTGCGCCAACCAGATCGCTTGCCAGATGGAGAACCCCATGACCGACGAAGATCCGATGATGGTTGGCGCCGCGACCGTCTTCGTCGTCTCCGACATCGACGCGAGCCTTGCCTATTATCGTGACGTGCTCGGTTTTCAGGTCACGTTCGAATATGGCGCGCCCTTGTCCTATGCGTGCCTGTGCCGCGACGAGGTCGCCCTGCATCTGCTCGCAGCAATGGCGACGAAGCGATTGCCCGGGCACGGCGGTCTCTGCATCTTCGTCCGGGACGTGGACCGGCTTTACGACGAGGTCTCGGCGCGGGGCGCCAGGCTGATCAACCAGCCGGGGGATCGCGACTATGGCATGCGCGACTTCGATGCGGTCGATGCCGACGGCAATCAGGTCACATTCGGGATGGGGACGGACGCCGCAGCCTGACGTGCTCGGTCGCGGCGCCCGGTGAGATCAGATCCGTGCCTCAAGGATCAGGTTGAACGGCGTCTCCGCGGCGCGGCGGAAGCGTGACAATCCGCCTTCGCCGGCGACCTTGCGCAGCCTTGCCTCGCCGGCTTGCGCGCCGAGCGCGAGGCCCACCTCCTGATCGAGCGAGGCCGGCGTGCAGATCATGGTCGACGCCGCGTAATAGACGCGCCCGACCGGGTTGAGATTGTCTTCGAGGCGGTCGCCCGCGAACGGCTCGACCAGCATGCAGGTGCCGTCCTTCGCCATGGTCTGGCGCACGTGGCTGATCGCGCCGACGGGATCGCCCATGTCGTGCAGGCAATCGAAGAAGCAGACGAGATCGTAGCCCTCGGCCGGATAGGTCTTGGCCGAGTGAACCGCGAAGCTGACGCGGTCACCGAGCCTGGCCTCGCTCGCCGCTTTTCGTGCCGCCTCGATCGAGCCCTCGTGATAGTCGAACCCGTAGAAGCGGGAGTTCGGAAAGGCTTCCGCCATCAACCGTGTCGAGACGCCGTGCCCGCAGCCGACGTCGGCAACCTTGGCGCCGCGCTTGAGCTTGTCGACGACGTCGTCGAGCGCGGGCAGCCACTCCTGCACGAGATGATGCATGTAGCCGGTGCGGAAGAAGCGCGCCGTGCCGCAGAACAGACACTCGCTGCGCCGGTTCCAGCCGACACCCTTGCCGGACTTGAAGGCGTCCGTGATCTTCGGCTCGTCGAGAAACGCGGCGGCAATGACGTTGCCGACCGCGCCGAGAAACACCGGGCTATCCTGGTCGGCGAGCGCCATCGCCTGCTCCGGCAGCATCGAGAATTTTCCTGAACCGGCATCGTATTCGACGTAGCCGGATGCCGCCTGGCTCGCCAGCCATTCGCGGACGTAGCGCTCCGCCGTTCCCGTGGCTTTCGCGAGCTCGGCGGAGTTCATCGGTCCCTTGGCGGCGAGGGCGCGATAGAGCCCGAGCTTGTCGCCCAAGAGGATGAGCGATGCGTTCATCGCGGCCCCGACCTCGGTGATCATCTTGCCCATAAAAGCATTCAACCTGTCGGCATTGACCTCCATGACAGCCTCCATCCAATGTTGGGCATTTTCAAAGGTCTGCGCAATTGCGCGTGATCGGACTGCGACAGGCCTTTTGCGGTCATCGCCGCGGCCTCAGCTTTCGCGTCCTTTCAATGGGTCAATCCGGCACGGAGGAGGTTCAAAGCGTGGGAAACCCCGATCCAGGAACCTGGTGCCGTGCTCAGCGGCATCGCATCGCTGGCATTCGCACGGCGCTGTGCGTATAATTTATCGATCAGTCTGACGGTTCCCTGAATGCCCGGCTTTGTTCGTTCCTGCGGTCTTGCAACCCTTTTCGCAGTGCTCTGCTTCGGTGGAGTGCGTGTTCACGCGCAGGTCGCACCCCTGCAATATTGGATTCCGGGCGGGGGATTTGGTTATGGCGGCGGCACTGAGAGCTATGGCAACTCTCCGAGCTTCAATACCCGCGATGCCAACGGCGGCTACGAGTTTCGCCCCGGCTTCTTTGTCGGAAGCCGGAGCGGCAATCTCGGCTTGAGCGGTTTCAACCAGGCCGGACCCGCGAGCAATTTCAGCGCGCTGTCCTACGACAGCACGCAGTTCGGCTACAACATGAAGACTACGAGTGGCTCGCCCGTGACCTTCTTTGCCGGCATCGACACGCTGAAATACGGCAACGGCATTGGCAGCTCGGTCGCACCGCTGACTTCCGCCGCCGGTCCCGGCTATGGCGCATTTGGGGGCGTCGAATTCAAGCCGACGTCGAACCTCAGCCTGTCGTTCGGGGCCGGGTTCACCCAGCGCGACTCGGGCCGCATGGACAGCGATATCAGGTCGAACATGCTGCCCGGCGAGTCGCCGGCGCTCGGCCAGCTCCGGCGCTAAGATTTCACCGCGTAAATCGCGCGACCAATTCCACATGCGGCGTGTGGCGGAACTGGTCGACCGGGACGACGGCTTCGATCTTGTAACCACCATCGATCAACAGCCGCGCGTCGCGGGCAAACGTCGCGGCGTTGCAGGAGACTGCGATCACCACGGGCACCCTGCTCGCCGCGAGTTTCAACGCCTGAGCCTGCGCGCCCTGGCGCGGCGGATCGAACACGACGGCATCGAAATCGCGCAGCTCCGGTGGCACCAAGGGACGGCGGAACAGGTCGCGCGGCTCGCACCTGATCGGCTTCAAGCCCGGCGTGCGCGCGGCCTTCGCGAGCGCGGCGATGGCACCGGCGTCGTTGTCGTAGGCGGTGACGCGTGCCTTTTCCGCAAGACGCAATGCGAAGGGGCCGACACCGCAAAAGAGGTCGAGAACCTCCTTCGCCTTGCCGATGCGCTCTGCAACGAGAGCGGCCAGCGCTTCTTCGCCCGCCACGGTCGCTTGCAGGAACGAGCCCGGCGGCAGCGTCACCTCAGCGCGGCCCATCCTCACCGTCGGCGGCAGGCGTTGCAGCACCAGCTCGCCGTGCCGCGTCAGTCGCGCCAGACGGTGCTGTTCGGCAACGCGCGACAGCGCCGTGACCAGCGGCGTCGGCAGCGGGCCGGAGCCGCGCACGTCGACATCGAGGCCGTTGGCGGTCGCGGTGACCTGGATGTCGAGCGGTTTCGTCACCGGCATCCTCGACGTCAGCGGCTCGGCCAGTGCCCAGGCTGCATCGAGCGCGCCTTCCAGCGCCGGATCGAGGATCGGACAGCGATGGATCGGAATCACGTCGTGCGCGCTCGCGGCCGAGAAGCCGACCTTGAGCACGTCATGCGTGCCGAACCGCCCGTGCAGCGTGACCCGTCTTCGGCCGGCGCCATGAGCGTCGCGCAGCGGCGCGACCGCGCAATCGATGCCGGCCTGCGCCAGCGTCTCGACCACGATGTTGCGCTTCCAGGCCTGGTAGGGCTCGGTCGCCCAATGCTGGATCGCGCAGCCGCCGCAGATGCCGAAATGCGGACAGAACGGCTCGATGCGCTCGGGGCTCGCGACGTCCACCGCCAGCAGCTTGCGACGATCAGGGTGATGGCCAACGACATGGTCGACCTCGACGGTCTCGCCGCCGAGCGTGCCGGGCACATAGATCGCATCACCCGTCGTGAGCGCAACGCCGTCGCCGCGATGGCCGACATGGTCGATCGTGAGGCGCTCAACCACGGCGCGCGCCCAGGAAGAATTCGATGTTGCCGTCCCCGCCGGCAATGGAAGAAGGGAATATCTCGATATCGGTGCAGCCGAGCGAGGCGGCAAAGGCCGCGATGTCGTCGCAGATCTCCTGGTGCACGGCGGCATCGCGGATGATGCCCTTCTTGTTGTGTTTCCGATCAGCCTCGAACTGCGGCTTGATCAGCGCCAGCAGGCTCATGGGTGCGGCGGCGAGCGACAGCGCGACGGGGAGCACCGTCTTGAGCGAGATGAAGCTGACGTCGATGACGACGATTTCGGGCCGCGCGGGCAGCCGCTTGCCCTCGTAGCTGCGGATGTCTGTCTCCTCCATCGACATGATTTTCGGATGACCGCGCAGCGAGGCGTGCAACTGGCTGGTGCCGACGTCCACGGCGAACACCAGGCTCGCGCCGTTCGCCAGCAGCACCTCGGTGAAGCCCCCGGTAGAGGCGCCGACGTCGAGACAGACGTGGTCCTCGATCTCGATCGGGTAACGCTCCAGAGCGCCCGCGAGCTTGACACCGCCGCGCGAGACGTAGGGATGCGCCGGCTCGGCCTGGATCACCGCGTCCTCGGCGATCGTCTCCGATGGTTTTGCGACCTGCTTGCTGTCAGCCGTGACGAGCCCGGCCTCGATCGCCGCGCGCGCCCGCGCCCGGCTCTCGAACAGGCCGCGCTCGACCAGCAGAACATCCGCGCGCTTGCGGGCAGGGGACATCGGATCTCCGAACGACGACTGAAGGGCTTATGGTGCAATCAATCGCGCGGCTGCCATTCGGACGCAAGTCTCGAACGCGGCGAGATCGTGCCAGACGTCGACCGGCATCGTGGTCGGCGTCACCAGCGGGCAGCCGTGCAGCTCCAGCGCGTGGATCATCATGAGGTTATCGGCGAGACCGAAATCCTCGACCGTCAGCCCCTGCGCATCGACCAGCCGATCGCCCTCCGACGTCACGTCCATGAAGCGGCCGAGGCGGTCGGCATAGGTTGCAGGGTCGTTCGAATAGGCCAGGCAGAACTTGCGACGGCCGGCCATGTAGCCGAGCTCGTAGACGGTACCGGGATCGGCGCCGGCGCCGCGGAACGGGGTGAGATTGGCGATGATGGCGCTGGCCGCGTCCATCATGGCCTCGTTGCCACAGAATATCTGCCGCGC
Source organism: Bradyrhizobium sp. CCBAU 53338 (assembly GCF_015291665.1). Taxonomy (NCBI): domain Bacteria; kingdom Pseudomonadati; phylum Pseudomonadota; class Alphaproteobacteria; order Hyphomicrobiales; family Nitrobacteraceae; genus Bradyrhizobium; species Bradyrhizobium sp. CCBAU 53338. The sequence continues at coordinate 5,560,938 of NZ_CP030048.1, read as the reverse complement.
GGCGTCTGGCGCGGTGACGTCGACAATGTTGTCGAGGGGATAGAGGCCGGTGAGTCCGTGCGCGGCGCAGATCGCCGCCTTGCGGCGGCCGATCTCGACCGCATCCGGCAGGAACACGTCGGGACCTGCCAGATAGATTTTCATTGAGCCAAAGCCGGAAAGTGGGATCGACGTACGAGCCGCATCGCGTGCTCTGCTCCCTCTCCCGCTTGCGGGGAGGGGGTGTCTCCGCAGGCGAGAACCCCCGAGAGGAGAGAGCCCTCACCCGACGCTTCGCGTCGACCTCTCCCGCAAGCAAGCGGGAGAGGTAAACTCATTATCAGGCGAGCTTGACGGTCTCGGTCTTGATGTCCTTGCCGAGGGCTTCGAACACCTTTGCGACGATGCCCTTGGCGTCGAGACCGGCGCGGGCGTACATCGCGGCCGGCGTGTCGTGATCCTGGAATACGTCGGGCAGCACCATCGTGCGGAACTTGACCATGCCGGTGTCGAGCACACCCTGATCGCTCAGGAACTGCGACACATGCGAGCCGAAGCCGCCGATCGAGCCTTCCTCGACCGTGATCAGCACGTCGTGGTCGCGGGCAAGCTTCAGCACCAGCTCGGTGTCGAGCGGCTTCATGAAGCGCGCATCCGCAATCGAGGTCGAGAGGCCATGAGCGGCGAGCTCGTCGGCGGCCTTCTCGCATTCGGCCAGACGTGTGCCGAACGAAAGCAGGGCGATCTTGTTGCCCTGGCGGATCATGCGGCCCTTGCCGATCTCGAGCGGAATGCCGACGTCGGGCATCTCGATGCCGCGGCCTTCGCCGCGCGGATAGCGCAGCGAACTCGGACGGTCGTCGATGGCGACCTGGGTCGCCACCATGTGCACGAGCTCGGCTTCATCCGCCGCCGCCATGATCACCATGTTGGGCAGGCAGCCGAGATAGGCGTTGTCGAACGAGCCGGCATGGGTCGCGCCGTCGGCACCGACGAGGCCGGCGCGGTCGATGGCGAAGCGCACGGGCAGGTTCTGGATCGCGACGTCGTGCACGATCTGGTCATAGCCGCGCTGCAGGAAGGTCGAATAGATCGCACAGAACGGCTTGTAGCCTTCGGTCGCAAGACCGGCGGCAAACGTCACCGCGTGCTGCTCGGCGATGCCGACGTCGAAGGTGCGGTCCGGGAAGGCCTTGTTGAAGATGTCGACGCCGGTGCCGGACGGCATCGCCGCGGTGATGGCGACGATCTTGTCGTCCTTCTGCGCCTCCTTGACGAGGCTCTGGCCGAACACGTTCTGGTAGGCCGGCGCGTTCGGCTTGGCTTTCGCCTGGGTGCCGGTGGCGACGTCGAACTTGACGACGGCGTGGTACTTGTCGGCGGACGCTTCCGCCGGGCCGTAGCCCTTGCCCTTCTGCGTCACGACGTGGACCAGGATCGGGCCGGTCTCCATGTCGCGCACGTTCTTCAGCACGGGCAGGAGATGGTCGAGGTTGTGGCCGTCGATCGGGCCGACGTAATAGAAGCCGAGCTCCTCGAACAGCGTGCCGCCGTCCATCATGAAGCCGCGGGAATATTCCTCGACGCGATTGGCGCGGTTGGCGAGGATCTTCGGCAGGCGCTTGTTGATCTGCTTGGCCGCCTCGCGCAGCGTGCGATAGGTCTTGCCCGAGTACAGGCGCGACAGGTACGCGCTCATGGCGCCGACCGGCGGGGCGATCGACATGTCGTTGTCGTTGAGGATGACGATCAGGCGCGAGTTCATTGCGCCGGCATTGTTCATGGCCTCATAGGCCATGCCCGCCGACATCGCACCGTCACCGATCACGGCGATAACGTTGTTCTTGCCGCCGGCGAGGTCGCGGGCGACGGCCATGCCGAGGCCGGCGGAGATCGAGGTCGAGGAATGGGCTGCGCCGAACGGATCGTAATCGCTCTCGCTGCGCTTGGTGAAGCCGGACAGGCCGCCGCCGGTGCGCAGCGTGCGGATGCGGTCGCGGCGTCCGGTGAGGATCTTGTGCGGATAGGCCTGATGGCCGACGTCCCAGATCAGCCGGTCGCGCGGCGTGTCGAAGACGTAGTGAATCGCGGTGGTGAGCTCGACCACGCCGAGGCCCGCGCCGAAGTGACCGCCGGTGACCGAGACGGCATCGATGGTCTCCTGACGCAGCTCGTCGGCGACCTGGCGAACCTGCTCGACCTTGAGCTTGCGCAGGTCTTCCGGCGTCCGGATGGTGTCGAGAAGCGGCGTTTTACTGTATGCGTTCACAGCGATTTCCAATTTGTCAGCGCCGGAAGGTCGTTCCGGTGCGCGATGGGTTTGCACAATTTCGGCGCAGCGCGAGTCCTCAAACCGTCGGAGCCACCTGCATGGGGCAGGGCCCCTTGTTCAAGCTTAGGTGAGCCAAAGTGCGCTCCGGTTCAGTCTCCGTGACCCCTATCACGTGGATCGGCTTCGTCCGTCCAGGTCAATTTCATTAGCGATTTGAGGCGCTTGACGTCGAAAATCGGTCCCCACGTCAAGGCTAACAAAAAGCCACACTCCGCGCAGCTTTACACCAAAGCTTAGGCCAAAGCCAACCCGCCCGACCGATTACGGGTATGCAGGTGCAACCGGCGGGCCAATTTGGTTAATCGCGGCGCCGGCGTGGTGGTTCCAATCCTGCCCGGTTCCTTGGCAGAATTTTGGACCGAAGAACAGCCTTTTTGGCCCGATTCACAGGGTGATGATGGCGCCAGAGGGAGATTTCTTTTAATCCCTCCGTCGCGATGGTCCGGCCGGGATCAGAAAAAGGACGTGCGATCCTGAAAAAACGCGGGTGGCCGATGCCGTGGACGGGCAGCTCCGACCGGAGCCCTACTGCACGTCGAGCGGGGCGGTGCCGGCGGCCTGGCCATTGGCATCGGTGGTGATCTTGTCGACGCGGGCCTCGGCCTGGCGCAAAAGCTCCTCGCAGCGCCGCTTCAGGGCTTCGCCGCGTTCGTAGATCGTGACGGATTCCTCGAGCGGGACCTTGCCGTCCTCGAGCCGCTTCACGATCGTTTCGAGTTCCTCGATCGCGCGCTCGAAGGTGAGCCTGGAGACGTCGACTTGGGTATTTTCGGCCATATCCGTTTCCGATTGCCCGATTCGCTTCTGATGCAAAACAGCAGAGTTTTGCGGGCGTAATGTGGCGGGTATCTCAAGCGCCCATCAGGGCGCCGACATGCGCCGTAACAGATTCTTTCAGTCCTTGCAGGTCGTAGCCGCCTTCGAGCACGGAAACGACGCGTCCGCCTGCGGACTTGTCGGCGAGGTCCATCAGCTTGCGCGTCACCCAGGCATAGTCCTCCGCGCGCAGATTCAGCGAGGCCAGCGGATCGCGGAAATGCGCATCGAACCCTGCGGAGATGATGAGAAGCTCGGGGCTGAATTCGGTCAGGCGCGGCAGGATCAGGTTTTCAAACGCGCTGCGGAATTCGGGTCCGCCGTCTTCGGAGGCGAGCGGCGCGTTGACGATGGTGTCGTGGTCGCCGCGCTCGCCCTTGGCACCGGTGCCCGGAAATAGCGGCATCTGATGCGTCGAGCAATACATCACGGTCGGGTCGGACCAGAAGATGTCCTGGGTGCCGTTGCCGTGATGCACGTCGAAATCGACGATGGCAGCGCGCTTGATGCCGTATTTGCGCTGCGCGTGGCGCGCGGCGATCGCGACATTGTCGAAGAAGCAGAAGCCCATCGGCTTGCCGATCTCGGCGTGATGGCCGGGCGGGCGCACCGCGACGAAGGCGTTGCGATGCTCGCCGTTCATCACGGCTTCGGTCGCGGCCACCGCGCCGCCGACGCCGCGCATCACCGCTTCCCACGTGCCGGGGGACATCGAGGTGTCGCCGTCGAGATAGACCTGGCCGCTGGTCGGCGCGATGTGGCGCAGTTCGGTGACGTAGTGCTCGTTGTGGCACAGCGTGACGAGATCGAGATCGCCCTCCGGTGCGAGGTCGCGCGCCAGGAACTGGAAGCGTTCAACCGACAGCGCTTCCTCGACCGCACGCAGGCGGTCCGGGCGCTCGGGGTGACCCGGCGGCGTGACGTGGTCGAGGCAGGCCTTGTGGGAGAGAAGAAGCGTGCTCATCAGGTCGGCCTCACTGGGAACGAACTCTCGACGTCGCTTGGCGCATCCGGCGCCAAAACGCAATGCAAAACCCAATCTAGGCGTTCCCCCGCGATTGGCAAAGGGTCGTCCGTTTCGGCCCGTTTGATCCGGATCAATCGACGCGCAGGATGCGGGTCGGCGGCAGCGGGCCGATCGGGCCGTGCGCCCTGAAGAAGGCAAACAGCGCATCGGCGTCGTAACCGCCATATTGCGGCGAGGTGCCCTGCTTGGCGACGGTAAAGCCGTCGCCGCCGACGGCGAGGTAATCGTTGACGGTGACGCGGTAGCCGGCGGCCGGCTCGAGCGGCCTGCCGTTGAGCGCCATCTTGTCAGCCAACACGCGCTCGCCGAACGGCCTGGATGCATCCCAGCTATAGCTGAACCCGTTCGACACCTGGAGGATCCGCGGCCGCTTCGGGTCGAGCCATTGCTGTTCCAGCATGTCCTTGAGCTGGCTGCCGGTCAGCGTCATCGTGACGAGGCGATTGCGAAACGGCTGGCTCGCGAATATCTCGCCATACGACACCGCGCCGTTCTCCTTGGGGATGATGTCGGTGCGGATGCCGCCGGGATTGGTGAGTGCGATGACGGCGCTGCCATCCCCGGCATTCTGCGTGGCGGCAAGCTGCGCATCGGCGATGACGTCGCCGAGCGCGCTTTCGCCGGCGTCGTTCGGAACGCGCGACAGCGTCTGCGTCACCGATCCGGCCGGGCGATTGGCGATCGGGGCGGAGAGCTTGTCATAGGCGTCGATCAGCGCGGTCTGGTCGGGATCCTTGGCGAGCGAGGCGTCGGCGACGATGACATTCTCGGCCTTGGCGCTGACGATGTCGCGGGTGGCAGGATCGAGCTTGAGGTCGATCGCGGTGACCAGCGTGCCGTATTTGTCGCCGCTGGTGACGAGCCGTCCGTCGATGTCGCAGACATAGGCCCGATGGGTGTGGCCGCTGACGACGACGTCGACGGCGCGGTCGAACTTCTTCACGATGTCGACGATCGGTCCCGTGATGCCTGGGCATTCGTTGTAGTCGCCGGAGGGCTCGCCGCCCTGGTGGATCAGCACCACGATCGCTTCGACGCCCTTCGCCTTCAACTGGGGCACCAGCGCATTCACCGTCTCGGCCTCGTCGCGGAATTCAAGCCCCGCGATGCCCTTGGGCGAGACGATGCCTGCCGTCTCCTTCAAGGTGAGACCGATGAAGGCGACGGGGATGCCCTCGAACTCGCGGATCTCGTAAGGCGGCAGCACGCTCTTGCCGGTCGCGGTGTCGACGGTCGAAGCCGCGAGATAATGGAATTTCGCGCCGGTGAACGGATGCGGTCCCTGGCAGCCGTCCTCCGGATGACAGCCGCCATTCTGCATCCGGAGCAGTTCGGTCTTGCCCTCGTCGAATTCGTGGTTGCCGACCGAAGTGATCGCAAGCCCCATCATCGAGAGCGACTCGATCGAGGGCTCGTCGTGAAACATCGCCGACAAAAACGGGCTCGCCCCGATCAGGTCGCCCGCGGCGACGAAGATCGTGTTCTTGTGCCCCGCGCTCAATTGCTTCACCAGCGTTGCCATGTATTCGGCGCCGCCGGCCGCCACCGCCACTTTCTTGCTCTTGTCCTCGGGGTCGTTGATGCGGATGCCGCCCGGCGGCGGACGGAGATTGCCGTGGAAGTCGTTGATCGCGAGAATGCGCAGATCCACGGGCGCCGCGGTCTGGGCCGCGGCGGGCAGGGCAACGAGCGCGAGTGAAAGCGCGGCAAGGATGGATTGGTATCGCATGGAACCAGATTAGTCGTTCCGCGCGAAGATTTCACGAAGGGTGTCGCTCCTACCTCTTCTTCCTGTTCGCAAACGCATTGAACGCCGCGATGGCCTCCTCGGATTTCAGTCGCTCGCCGAACAGATGGCCCTCCTGGTCGATGCGGCGGGTGAGTTCTTCCGGCGGCGCGCGCAGCAATTTGCGTGAGATCGCGACCGCCTCGGCCGGCAGCCGGCAGATCTCGCGCGCCACCTTGCGGGCTTCGACCTCGGTATGTCCCGGCGACACCACGGCGTTGACGAAGCCGGCGGCATGGGCTTCGGCGGCGGTGAAGCTGCGGCCCATCACCAGCATGGCGAAGGCGCGCTGATAGCCCATGGTGCTCGGCATCAAGAGACTGGCGGCGCCGACCGGCACGAGGCCGAGATTGATGTAAGGCGCCGAGAAGGTCGCGGCGTTGGAGGCGAGCACGTAGTCGCAGTGAAACAGCATCACGGTGCCCATGCCGATTGAGGCGCCGTCGACGGCGGCGATGATCGGCTTGGCGTTGAGCGCCAGCGAATACAGGAATCGGGCGCCGTCCGACAGCGTCTCGGGACGCGAGGCGTCGGCCTTCATGAAATCGTCGATGTCGTCGCCGGCGGTGAACACGCCGGAGCCGCCGGTGATGATCATGCAGCGGATGTCGGGATTGTTCTGTGCCGTATCGATCGCACGGCTCATCTCGCGATACATGTCCTGGGTGATCGCGTTCTTCTTGCCGGGGCGGCGCAGGGTGATCACGCGCGTGGAGCGTTCCTCCGTGACGATGATGTTGCCGTTCGGCATGAGCACTCCCTGCGGCCGCCGCGGCGCCTGCCGTCGGCGAGTCTCGGCATAGCCCAGCCTACATGATCCGACAGTCGTGCCAATCCTGCGGCTCAACCATTTCGGCAGTAATGCACGTAGGTCGTGGCCTGACACCCGTCCGATAGGCGTACTCACCCGGGGGAACTGTGACACGAACGCCTCGTCGCATCTGTTGCGGCGTCTTGCGCGTTGCAACAATCGGCTACAATGTTTCAATTGAAAAACCGGGGGTTGTGCGGCACGATCAGTAGTCTTCTTTCATTGGGCCCTTGCTCGATCGATGATTGCTGCAACGCGCGTTGACGAATCCTCGCTGCATTATCGCGGCTGGCGCGTCGTGCTTGCCTGTTTCCTGATGGCGTTCTTCATGTTCGGCTTTGGTCTGTACGGCCAGGGCGTCTATCTCGCCGAGCTCCAGCGTGCCCATGGCTGGCCCGGCACGATGGTATCGGCGGCCAGCACCTTCTCGTTCTTGCTGACCTCAGTCCTCGTCATTTTCACCGACGATCTGCTCGCCCGCATCGGACTGAGGGCACTGATCCTGTGCGGGCTGACAGCGCTTGGCGCTTCGACGGCGCTGCTGGGACTGATGCAGGCGCCCTGGCAGCTCTACCTCGCCTATGCGCTGATGTCGGTCGGTTGGACCGGCATGGGCTCGGTGGTGATCGCGACCGTGCTGAACGCCTGGTTCGAGCGGAGGCGCGGGCTCGCGCTCAGCCTCGCCTTCAACGGCGCCACCTGCGGCGGCATTATTCTCGTTCCGGTTCTGCTGGCGCTGAGCAGCAGCATCGGTTTCCGCTCGGCCATGCTGGCGGCCACGATCGTCATGGGGGTGCTGGTGCTGCCGGTGGTTCTCGTCTTCACCAGCTGGCGGGTCGATGCCACGTCGAATTCACCAGCCCCGGGGGGCAAGGCCGCGCGCCATTCGCGCAAGAAGCTGCTCGCCAGCGCGTCCTTCTGGACCATGGTGCTGCCGATCGCGATCGCGCTGCTCGCGCAGATGGGCTTCATCATCCACCAGGTGACGTTTCTCGAGCCACTGATCGGGCGCGCCAGCGCGGGCCTCGCCGTGACGATCATGGCGGCGATGGCGGTGGTCGGCCGTCTGACGCTCGGCCTGTTCGTCGACCGGCTCGATCCGCGGCTTGCCTGCGCTGCATCGATGACGAGCCAGGCGGCAGCGCTGCTCGTTCTCCTGCAAAGCCAGAGCCCGACCGTGCTGCTGATCTGCTGCGCGGTCTACGGCTTCTCGATCGGCAACATGATCACGTTTCCGCCCCTGATCATCCAGCGCGAGATCGGCAGCACGGCGTTCGCCGCCGCGATGGGGCTGGGGACGTCGATCAGCGGCATCGTCAGCGCGTTCGGCCCCGGCGTCGTCGGCCTCGTGCGCAGCGCGAGCGGTGACTACACGACGGCATTCGCGATGTGCGTGGTGCTGGATGTGGTTGCGGCCGGCATCGTGCTGTGGCGACCGGGGAGGCGCAGAGGGGTGCTGCGTAGCCCCGATGAAGCGCAGCGCAATCCGGGATAGGTGCTTCCTTCGTCGACGGTCCCGGATTATGCTTGCGCTTCATCCGGGCTACGATTCACCTTACCCCAGCAGCACCGCATCCGCCGCCGCGACCGACTCCGCGCTCTCCGTCACGGTGCGCTCGAGGCTGCCAGCCTGCACGGTGATGTTCTCGGCGAAGAAGCGCGCGAGCGAGACGTAACGCGGCGCGTCGGTGTTGCCTTCGGCCTTGGCCGCGAGCGCCTCGGAGGCCAGCATGCAGCCGCCGAGCGTCGCGCCGAACTGCTGCAGATACGGCGTCGCACCGGCGAGGGCGTCGTTCGGCGCCGACGTGACGCGCTCCAGCAGCCACTTGCTTGTGCGGGTCAGCGCCTCCAGCGCCTCGCGCAGCTTCACGCCCGTCGTGCCGAAGGCGGGATCGTTGGAGGCCTCGACCTGCTTCACGGTGGCCGCGAGCTCGTCGAGCAGCGCCCACACCGATGCACCGCCATTGGCCGCAAGCTTGCGCGTGACGAGGTCGATTGCCTGGATGCCGTTGGTGCCTTCATAGATCGCGGTGATGCGCGCATCGCGATAATGCTGCGCAGCGCCGGTCTCCTCGATGAAGCCCATGCCTCCGTGTATCTGCACGCCGAGATAGGCGACCTCGTTGCCGATGTCGGTGGAATAGCCCTTTGCCATCGGCGTCAGCAGCGCCGCGCGCGCGGCGGCATCGGCGCGCACCTTCGGGTCTTTCGCGCGGGTCGAGACGTCGATCGCAACCGCGGTCGCATAGCAGATGGTGCGCGCGGCCGCCGTCTGCGCCCGCATCCGCATCAGCATGCGCTTGACGTCGGGGTGTACGAAGATCGCATCCGAGCCGTCGCCCTTCCTGCCGACCGCCCGGCCTTGCTTGCGCTCCTGCGCGTAACTGAGCGCCTGCTGATAGGCGCGATCGGCGACGCCGACACCCTCGAGGCCGACGCCGAGGCGGGCCTGGTTCATCATCGTGAACATGCAGCGCATGCCCTGGTTCTCTTCGCCGATCAAAAAGCCGATCGCGCCGCCATGATCGCCCATGGTCATGGTGCAGGTCGGTGAAGCATGCATGCCGAGCTTGTGCTCGACGCCCGAGGCAAAGATGTCGTTGCGCGCGCCGAGCGAGCCGTCGGCGTTGACCATGAATTTGGGAACGAGGAAGAGCGAGATCCCCTTGGTGCCGGCGGGCGCGTCGGGCAGGCGTGCCAGCACGAAATGCACGATGTTGTCGGTCATGTCGTGCTCGCCATAGGTGATGAAGATCTTCGTCCCCTTGATGCGATAGGTGCCGTCGGCCTGCTTCTCGGCACGGGTGCGCAGTGCGCCGACGTCGGAGCCGGCCTGCGACTCGGTCAGTTGCATCGTGCCGGTCCATTCGCCGGAGACGAGCTTCTCGAGATAGATCTTTTTCAGCGTGTCGCTGCCATGCGCATCGAGCGCCTCGATCGCCGAGGCCGTCAGCAGCGGGCAGAGACCGAAGGCGACATTGGAGGCGCTCCAGATCTCGGTGCAGGCGGCGTTGATCGCGATCGGCAAGCCCTGGCCGCCGAAATCCTCCGGGCCCGAGACTGCGTTCCAGCCGCCCTCGGTCCAGCGCTTGTAGGCATCCGGCCAGCCCGGCGCGGTCGTGACCTTGCCGTCGTCAAGCTTGATGCCGTGCTCGTCGCCGATCTTGTTGAGCGGCGCCAGCACGTCGGTTGCGAACTTGCCAGCCTCTTCCAGCACGGCCGCGACGATATCGCCGTCGAAATCGCCGTAATGGCCGGCGTCCACGGCCGCCTTCAGGCCGGCGCCGTGGTTGAGCGACAGCAGCATGTCGGAAATCGGCGCGCGGTAGGTCATGGCTCACTCCCCGTGGACAGGTTTGGCCGTCGTATTCCCATGAATTGGCTGGGGCCTCAATGGGCGCGATACGGGACCGCATCGGGCCTTTGCCCCGCCTATAATAAGGTGTGGCGCGACTGCGGTCCGCATGGTGGTATTTTGCCGCTCCAGGCGGTTGAAATGCCGCGCCGCACCCTATAGACCGGCTGCGACCGAAGGGAATCTGCGGGTGCCAGGTCGTCCGTCGTTCTCTTTGTCGCCTGATGGGGCGTAGCCAAGCGGTAAGGCAGCGGATTTTGATTCCGCCATTCGGAGGTTCGATCCCTCCCGCCCCAGCCAGGACTCCCCGCATATTCAGAAACCGCCGCGCTTCCCGTGGTTGCATCCCGGACGAGTGCGACGATCTGTGTGACTGGCCTCACAGCCTCCACGCCCCCCAGAGTCCTATATCTGCGGTCACTGATCGAGAGGGGCGGTCCCTCCTAAGACAAAGAGGAGAAGGCAGTGACCAAGCCTGGCACATCCGAGAACGAACGATCTGCAATTCTGCCCGACGACCCGCGATGATCCCGAACTCGGCCGGGCCGCCCGCCGCGAGACGATCCGTGCGAAGAGGCCATCCGATCGGATGATCTCTTTCGATCCACCTTCCGATCGACTCACTCAAAGTCGAGAGCGAATGGAACTCAAGATTCCAGTCGTCGCATCGACGACTTGCAGCGCCTGCTGGGCCTTGGCCAAGGCGAGAGGCGACCTTGCGCACTGATCGGGCAACTGCGCGATCTTCTTGCGCTGGCTGGTCAGGATATTCGTCGACTGCTCGACGGCAAACTTCACCACGTCGCGGGTCGGGTCATTCTCGCTGACGTTGGTCAGCTCCTTCTCGATCGTGATCAGATATTCGAAACTGGACAGCTCTTGAGAAATCTCGACGAGATTCTGGATCGTGGACTTGACGCAATCTGCGTCGGCGGCGGAGATGTCGGGTCTCTTCGAGGTCTGTACGAGATCGCCCATCAGCCCCGCGAACATCGGTCTGAGATCTTCGACCCTCTTCAGATCGGCCTGGCTCAGCACGCCGGCGAAGCACGCATTCGTCGCGACCAGCAATCCGAGGACCGGCCATGCCAGGCGAGCGGCCAAGGCGCGGGCCGCTGCAACCGGCGTGATGCGATCCGCTTGCCAATTCATCTGATGTGTCCGATGCTCCCGGCCTCGACAGGTTCAATTCGATTTCGTTGCGAGCTTAGCTCCGCTCACAATTTCGCTCAATCCCATTCTCGGCGTCGTCCGCGCGGACGATCACACCGAAATGTCTTGCGACGGAGTACAGTGTGACTGAGGGCACTGACAAAATCTTCCGCGCCAGCGCGCTGCAGCGTGCGGCCTCGCCGGAGGAGCTCGATCATCTCGTGGCGATCACCAAGCCCGCGGACTGGATCCTGGCGGCGATCGTGACGATCGCGCTGGTTGCCGCGCTGGTCTGGGGCGTTTACGGCCGGATCCCGTCGCGCGTGTCGGGGCAGGGGATTCTGGTCGGCAGTGGTCGCGTCGTCGACGCGGTCTCCGCCGCCGAAGGACGGCTCGCCTCGCTCAGTGTCTCCGTCGGCGACCATGTCGAGCGCGGGCAGGTGATCGCCCAGATCTCGCAGACCGAGATCGAGCAGAAATACAGCAACGCCGTCGAAACCTACAAGGAGCGCCAGCGCGAGCATGACGACATGGCGGCGAAAGTCGCAGCGGAGCTTTCCGTCAAGGCCTCCAACTTCGACAAGCTCGAAGCGGCCTTCAACAAGGTCATCGAGGCAACCGGCCAGCGCGTGCAGTCCCTCGATGTCGACGTGAAGAATCTCGAGCAGCTGATGGCGAAGGGCCTGACGACGCGGAAGACGCTCGAGGACCGCCGTCTCGAACTGACCGAGGCGCAGCAGCGCCGGACGGATTCGCAAAACGAGATCCTCAAGCTTCACGCGCAGAAGACCGATCTCGAAACCCAGCGCGAGCGCGAATTGCAGCAGGCCGAGTTCGCCGCGAACAACGCGCGCCGCGAGATGCAGGCGCTGGCCGGGACGCTGGGACGCAATTCGCAGGTCCTCAGCCCCATTGCCGGACGCGTGCTGGAGATCAAGACATCCTCGGGCTCGGTTCTCGCCGTGGGCACGCCGGTCGTTCTCATCGAGGACGAGGGCGCGCGGCTGGAAGCCGTGATCTACATTCCCGCCGAGCAAGGCAAGAGCGTCAAGCCGGGCTACCAGGTGCGCGTTGCGCCCAGCACCGTGAAGCGCGAGGAATTCGGCACCATGATCGGTGTGGTCTCGAGCATCTCGGAATTTCCGGTGACGCCGCAGGGCATGACCGCCGTTCTGCACAACGATCAGCTCGTCAAGGTGTTCTCCCATGACGGCGCGCCTTATGCGGTGTCGGTGTCGCTGGACAAGGATTCATCGACCGCGAGCGGATATCGCTGGGCCGTGGGCAAGGGACCGCAAGTCCATCTCACCAGCGGCACGCTCGCGCAGGCCGAGATCACCACGCGAAGCCGGCGCCCGATCGATCTCGTCGTTCCCCTGTTGCGGAAGTGGACGGGGATCGATGGATAGTCCCGCTTCATCCACCGGACATGTCAGGCGCACGCCGACCATTCTGCAAATGGAAGCGGCCGAGTGCGGCGCCGCCTGCCTTGCCATGGTGCTGGCGCATTACGGGGCGTGGGTGCCGCTCGAACGGCTTCGCGTCGAATGCGGCGTCTCGCGCGACGGCAGCAAGGCGAGCAACGTGGTCCGGGCGGCAAAGCGCTTCGGACTGTCGGCGAAGGGATTTCGGCTGGACCTTGCGGCGCTCGGTTCGGCGCCGACGCCGTGCATCATCCACTGGAACTTCAACCATTTCGTCGTCCTTGAAGGGATCAAGGGCAAGTCCGCCTCCATCAACGATCCCGCGTTTGGACGGCGGCAGGTCGGCATCGACGAGCTCGACCGGAGCTTTACCGGCGTCGTCCTCACCATGGAGCCGGGGCCCGGATTCGCGCCGAGCGGCGCCAAGCCGGCCGGACTGCGGCTGCTGCTGCGGGAGTTGCGCGGATCGAAAGCCGCGGTCGGCCTGCTGATCCTGCTCAGCTTCGTCATGGTCGTTCCCGGTCTCGTGGCCGCGAGCTTCTCCAAGATATTCATCGACGACATCCTGATTCAGCACCTGAACGGATGGCTGCGCCCGCTGCTGCTCGGCATGGCGGCGACCGCGCTGATCCGCACCATCCTGACGCTGTTGCAGCAATCCCTGCTGCTGCGTCTGCAGACAAAACTCTCGGTGGTGATGATCAGCCGCTTTCTCTGGCGGGTGATGGCCTTGCCGATCGAGTTCTTCACCCAGCGCCACGCCGGCGACATCGCGGCGCGGGTCGGGGCCAATGACCAGATTGCGCGCCTGCTGGCGGGCGGCATTGCGGCCAACGCGCTCAGCCTCACCTCGGTGGCATTCTTCGCCTTCGCGATGATCGTCTACGATCCCCGGCTGGCCGCGGTGTGTATCGCTTTGTCGCTGCTCAACGTCCTCACCTTGCGGCTGTCGATGCGGCGTCGGGAGGATCTCAGCCGCGGGCTCTCGCTCGAGCGCGGCAAGCTCCTCGGCGCCGTCGTCAGCATCGTCAGGTCGATCGAGACGATCAAGGCGAGCGGGCTCGAGGACGAGGCCTTCGGCCAGTGGTCGGGCGTCCAGGCCAAGGTGTTGAACGCCGAGCGCGATCTTGCCTCGTCGTCGATCGTGCTCGACATGATCCCGACCCTGATCGCCGGCATGACCATGACTGCGATCCTGATCCTCGGCGGCCTCAGGGTGATCGAAGGCTCGCTCACGCTCGGCAGCCTCGTCGCCTTCCAGTCGCTGATGGCGAGCTTCTCCGAGCCGGTGGCAACGCTGGTCAATCAGGCCGGCAGCTTTCAGCTGATCAAGGGCGCGCTCGACCGCCTCGAGGACGTCTACAACTATCCGCTCGGCGATCCCCCGCGCGCATCGGACAAGACCTTCCCTGCGAGGCTGGACGGACGCATCGAATTTCGGGACGTGCAGTTCGGCTATTCTCTGCTCGAGCCGCCGCTGATTTCCGATCTGTCGATCACCGTGGCTCCGGGATCGCGCGTCGCGCTGGTTGGCGCTTCCGGCAGTGGAAAATCCACGCTCGGCCGCCTCGTCTGCGGGCTCTACAAGCCCTGGGCAGGAGAGATCCTGATCGACGGAACGCTGCTCCAGGATATCCCGCCCGACATTCGTGCCAACTCGATCGCCTATGTCGACCAGGACATTTTTCTGTTCGAGGGAACGGTCCGCGACAATCTCACGCTCTGGGACCGGACCACTCCGGACATCGACCTCACCCGCGCGCTCAAGGACGGCGAGATCCAGGACGATATCGCCATCCGCGCCGGCAATTACGATTCCTATGTCAGCGAGGGCGGCACCAATTTCAGCGGCGGCCAGCGCCAGCGCATCGAGATCGCCCGCGCACTGGTCGGCCGTCCGTCCATCGTCGTGCTCGACGAGGCGACCGCGGCGCTCGACCCCGTCACCGAGAAGGCCATCGACGACAATCTCCGGCGTTGTGGCTGCACCTGCATCATCATCGCGCATCGCCTGAGCACGATCAGGGATTGCGACGAGATCGTCGTGTTGCGGCAGGGCAAGGTCGCCGAGCGCGGCACGCACGAGACCCTTCTTGCCACGAACGGCGAATATGCCCGCCTGGTGTCGCAGGAATGAGCGGCCGGATCGACCATATCATGTCCGGTGCGGACCTCGTCGCGGCGCTGGAATCGCCTGGCGAAATCGCGCTCGACGGTCGTCGGCCCATCCTGCTCGATCACCGCGGTCATCTGCTCGAAATCGTCGCGGGTCACGCCGACATCTTCGCCATCGATGTGAATGGGGGAAAATCCGGCAGCCGGTATCATCTGTTCCGCGTCGAGCGCGGCGACGTCATTCCTGATCTTCCGGCCTTCCCGGCCTCGTCTCCAGACGGCCTGCGCTTCATCGCGGTCGGCGCGCAGGACACGCTTGTCGCCGTCGTGCCCAGGAGCGGTCCGGCGTCGGAACGGGTGCTGCGCTGGATCGACCGACTTGCACGCTTCGTCGCGGGACCGGCGCCGCAGTGGCAAGTGGCTGAATTGCCCGAGGGCGAGGTGACGCTGGCCGCGGGCGAGCCGCGTCGCGGACCGATGCGCGGCTTGCTCTGGCTCACCGTGCAGCACGGTGCACTCCGTCTGATCGGGCGAGGCACGGCTTACACGGCCGGAAGTCCTCCGTTGCCGCTGACATCGGGTCTGTGGATCGAGACGGGTACAGACGGATGCACCGCGAGCGTTGCCGGCCACGCCCCGGCGGGCGACCTGATCTGGCCGGCGGTCGATCTGTTCCACCAGAACTTCGTCGAATGCATCCGGGGCATTCTGGCCCGCGAGGCGCAAAACGAGAGCGCGCGGCTGGCAAGCCGGACCGGGCTTGCCGCGACGCAGGCGGTGGAGGCCTTCGACCGCCTGTCCGGCATCATCGTGCGGCGCTTCGATCATGATGCGGTCGATGCCTCCTGGTCCGACCGCCTGGTCGGCGCCTGCCAGATCGTCGGCAACGCGATGCGCGCGCCGATCTCGGTCTCCGGTCGCGGCGATGGCAGCGCGCAGGATTTTTCCGGCCTCGCCCAGATCGCGCAGGCGGCACGCCTGAGGCTGCGCGAAGTCCTGCTCCGGCACGGTTGGTGGCGACTGGATGCAGGCCCGATGGTCGGTTGGTACGGCGAGGCGCGCGTCCCGGTCGCGCTCGTCTACGAGCCGGGCCGCGGATACATCGTGGTCGACCCGCTGACCAAGGCGCGGCGGCCGGTCGATCGGGCCATCGCGGCGCAGATCGCCCCGGAAGCGGCCACGTTCTATCCGCCACTGCCGTCGCGCGCCCTGAAATTCAAGGACCTTCTGCAATTCTCCCTGCGTCACATCCGCGGCAGCGGACCGCGCATAGCGGTGTCGGTCGTGATGATCGGGCTGCTGTCGCTGGTGACGCCGTTCATCACCAATCTGCTGATCAGCTCGATCATCCCGCGGTCGGAGCTGGACCAACTCGCCTTCTGCGCGCTCGCGCTGATTCTGGCGGGGCTCTCGGTGGCCGGCGTCCAGGTCATGCAGGGTTTTGTCATGCTGCGGATGGAAGCCACGATCGACTGGCGTCTCCAGGCGGCGATGATCGACCGCCTGCTGCGGCTGCCGACCGCCATCTTCCGCGAGTACACCGCGGGCGAACTGGTCGACCGCGCCATGGGCATCGATGCCGCGCGACGAGCGCTGACGGGGCACGCCTTGCGCGGCATGATCGCCGGCCTGTTCTGTCTGTTCAGCCTCGGCCTGATGCTCTACTACAGCCTCAAGCTGGCGCTGCTGGCGATCGCGCTGACATTCGTCCGGGCCGCGGCCATCATCGGCACCAATCTGGTGCGGCTGCATTTCGAGAGCAGGCATTTCAACCAGCAGGGCAAGGTCAGCGGCTTCGTCCTCCAGCTCCTCACCGGCGTCGGCAAGCTGCGCGTCTCTGCGGCGACGTCGCGCGCGCTCGCGATCTGGTCGAAGCAGTTCGCGACACAGAAGCAGTACTTCGTGTCGTCGCAGGTGGCGGGCAACGGCCTCGGCGCGTTCGAGACCGCGTTTCCGACCATCGCAACGCTGATCATCTATGCCTATGCGTCCTATTCGAGCAGCGGCCTGCTCACCGACATCGGCACGTTCTTCGCGTTCTTTTCCGCCTTCGGCCAGTCGATGGGATCGGTCGGCTCCTGGGCGGCCGGCGTCAGCGAGGCGCTGATTGCCATCCCGCCGCTGCTTCGGCTGCGGCCGCTGATTGCGAGCCCGACGGAAGTTCCCGACGACCGGAAGTCGCCGGGCGAACTGTCCGGATCGGTCGAGCTCGCGCGCGTGTCGTTCCGTTATCTCGCCAACGGCCCCCTTGTGCTCGACAACGTCACCTTGAAGATCACGCCGGGCGAATATGTCGCGGTGGTGGGCCCGTCAGGCAGCGGGAAATCGTCCTTGTTCCGGCTGCTGCTCGGCTTCGAGCGGGCGGAATCCGGCGCGGTGTTCTACGACGGCAAGTCGATCGAGACGCTGGATGCGAGCGCGCTGCGGCGCCAGCTCGGCGTGGTCCTTCAAAACGCCAAGCTCGCCAACGGAAACCTCTACGACAATATCTGCGGCGGCGTCCGGCTGCCGCTCGACCAGGCCTGGGAGGCCGCGCGTCTCGCCGGCATCGCAGACGACATCAAGGCGATGCCGATGGGCATGCTCACCCAGGTGTCCGAGGGCGTCAGCACGCTGTCCGGCGGCCAGCGCCAGCGCATCATGATCGCGCGGGCGATCGCGCGGCGGCCGCGCATCCTGCTGTTCGACGAAGCCACGAGCTCGCTGGACAACCAGTCCCAGGCCATCGTCAGCGACGCTCTGGAGAATCTCAACGTCACCCGCGTCGTGATCGCGCACCGGCTCAGCACCGTGCAGCGGGCGGACCGGATCATCGTGCTGGTCGACGGCAAGATCGTCGAGGCCGGAACGTTCGCCGAGCTGAATGCCGCATCCGGCATGTTCGCCTCGTTCGCGCGGCGCCAGATGCTCTGAGCGGCGCGCCGGTCTGGTCATCCCAAAACGAAGCTTCCGGACGTGTCCGGGAGTTTCGTGGTGGAGCAGCTAACCCGGCCGCCGAGAGGCCGCCGTTGGCGGGCAGCTTCATCGGATTGCCGCCGCCAATCTTGTCGCCGGGCTCCTATCCCTCGTATTGATCCGGGCCCATCGCCCACGACGCCTGATCGTGGCCGTAGGCGTAGTTGCGATTGTTGACGACGGGATTGCGATTGACCATCGGCCGCATGAACATCGGATGCGTCGCGCTGCGCACCTCGTGCTCCACGGTGAAGAGAGGCTTGCCGCTGTCGAGATCGACGATGTCGCAGAAGCGGTACTGGTACTGATTGTCTTCGCGCGAGATCAGGTTGCGCGCCAGCAGCTTGCGGTAGGGGCCGGAGAAGTCGGTGATGTACATCTGCACATGGTGGCCGTCGTAGCCGGGCTGCGGCCGGTCGGTCTCGCGGAATAGCAGATGCTGGTCGCGACCGGTCTTCACCGCCGCAACCTTGCCGTCGCCGTTGCGGAGACTCGCGGGCATGCCCATGATGTCAGGATAGAAGGCGCAGATCGCCTCTGCCGAACCGGCCGGCACGTCGAACTCGACATAGGGAATGCCGAGCGTGATGCGCCCGAAGCGCGCGGCATCCGGCTCATGGATGCGGATGCGGTTGCCCCACGGGCAGGTCGCTTCGACGTAATCATTGTGCTCGGCGTATTTGAACGCCGTATCTTCGAGCTTGCCTTTGACCGAAGCCAGCCGCGCCAGCAGCGCCTCGCGTCCCTCGATGACGAGCCCGGTATGGCCGCGCAGCACCTGCGCCTTGCCGCTTGGAAGATGAAACTGGCTCCGTCCGGCATTGATCCACATGTTGGTATCGGACACCATCAGATAGGGATCGCGGGTCAGCCCGAGGCCGGTGACGTAGAACAGCGTGGCGAGGCGCTGGTCCGGAACCGTGATGTTGACGTGCTCGAAATGGATGGCGTTGCCGAGATCTTCTGCGGACCTGTCGAATTGTTGCGGCATGGCTGTGCGCTTCTCGCTGGAGGGACTGACTGCTGGCGCCATACTAGAGCAGAATTTCCGCCGGCCGAAACATTTGGCGGATCACATCTTGCGTGCAGGGCACCATGTGCGCTGCGGCCTTGCCGCGGCAGGCATTCGCTGTAATCTGACCTGAAAGAGACAAGGAATGAGGTCGATGGGGGGAGTTCTGGAAGGCGTGCGCGTCCTCGATTTCGGGCGCTATATCGCGGGGCCGTATTGCGCGACGTTGCTGGCCGAGTTCGGTGCCGAGGTCATCAGGGTCGAAAAGCGCGACGGCAGCGAGGACCGCTTCGTCGCACCTGTCGGCGAAAGCGGCGAGGGCGCGCTGTTCCTCCAGGTCAACCGCAACAAGAAGTGCATCACGCTCGATCCGATGACGGAGCAGGGGCAGGAGGTGATGCGCCGGCTGATCGCGACCGCGGACGTCGTCGTCGCCAATCTGCCGCCGCAGACCTTGCGCGCGATGAAGCTCGACTACGAGCAGTTGAAGGCGATCAAGCCCGATATCATCCTGACGACGGCCACCGCATTCGGCGGGCCGGGACCGTGGTCCGACCGCGTCGGCTTCGACGGCGTCGGGCAGGTGATGTCGGGATCGGTCTACATGACCGGCGCCGGCGATCCGCCTTACCGCGCGGCCGTGAACTGGGTCGATTTCGGCACTGCGCTCCATTGCGCGTTCGGCACGCTCGCGGCGCTGATCGAGCGCGGCAAATCCGGGCGCGGGCAGATCGTCGAGGGCGCACTGCTCGCGACTGCTTTGTCCTTCACCAATGCGACGCTGATCGAGCAGGCGGTCATCAATGTGAACCGTGTTCCGACAGGCAATCTCGGCCAGACCGCAGCGCCTGCGGATATCTACCGCACCAGGGATGGCTGGGTGCTGTGCCAGGTCACGGGCCACCCGCTGTTCAAGCGCTGGGCCAGGCTGATGGGCGAGGAGGAGTTTTGGCTGAACGATCCGCGCTTTGCCGACGACATCAGCCGCGGCAACAACGGCCCTGTTATCAGCGAGCGGATGGCGCGCTGGTGCGCGATGCGCACCACGCAGGAGGCTGTGGATACCCTCGGCAAGGCGATGATTCCAACCGGGCCGGTCTTGAGCCCGCAGCAGGCGCTCGACCATCCGCACATTCGCGCCGCAGGCTTTCTTCAGGACGTCGACTATCCCGGCCTGCCGAAGCAGGCGCCGGTGGCCCGCGCGGCAGTGCGATTGTCGGAAACGCCCGGCGAGATCGCGGCGCGTCCACCGACGCTTGGCGAGCATACTGATTCGGTGCTCGCGGAACTCGGCTACGACAAGGCTGCGATTGCAGCGCTGCGGCAGGGCGGCATCATTTAGCCGCTGCATCGAGACAAGAGTGGAAATGGGCCGGCTCGTCTGCTAGACGACTGGCGGCTCATCCTCGCGCTTTTCTGCGTTGGCCGGCGACCTCTGCGTCGCATGAGGTTCTGGGGAGGCGCGCCCCCGCGCGCCCCGTCCTATCTGCATGACCATCCGCGACCGACCAGGCATGAGTTCGGCGGCGCATGGCATTGATGACTGTTCACGACGAGAAACGGATTCACGTGCGTCATTCCAAGACATTGCGACCGGCCAAGAAAGCGGCGGTCAAGAGTTCGCCCAAGAAGCGCGCGCTCGCAAAGAGCCCGACCAGCAGACGCTCGCCAGGCAAGGCTTCGCCGAAGCCAAGCAAGGGCGCGCAGCGCGCCTCGATCTCCTCGTCGTCGCCGCTCGGCATGATGGCGCTGCATCTCTTGGCGCAATGGAAAGAGTCCGGCCGCAGCGGTCTCGTGTTCCTCGCGGAAAGCGAGAACAGGGCGGAGCGGCTCGGCAGCGTCATTCACGCGTTCGATCCGTCGTGTGAAGTGCTGGTGTTTCCGCGGCTGAACACGCTGCCGTTCGACCAGTTGGAACCATCGCGCGAGATCGCCGGCCGTCGAGCCTCGGTGCTGCGGCGCCTCGCCAAATCGAGGCAGCCGATCTTTCTGGTCTCGACGGCTGAAGCCGTGATGGAGCGCCTGCCGCCGCCGGCGAGCCTGTTGCGCCTGAACACGTCCTTGAAGGTCGGCGGCACCTACTCCGAGAGCGAGCTTCGCGTTCGCCTCGAAGAGCTGGGCTATGACCTCGACGACGAGCCGGATTATCCGGGCGGCGCGCTGTTTCACGGCCAGACCTTTGAAATCTTTCCCGCCGGTGCCTTGGGACCGTTCCGGGTGGAGCATTCCGGGCGCGCGATCAAGCGGATCGTGGCGTTCGATCCGCAAGAGCACGACATCATCTTCGAAACGAAAGAGCTTCTCGTCGATCCCATGTCGGAGCGGCTTGCGATCACCGGCGCGCGGGCCAGGCGCGCGACGCTGTTCGACTATTGCGGCAAGGCCAAGTGTATCGCGGATGCCGGCGTTGCCGTACATGCCGACGCCTGGTTGAGCACGATCGAGGAGGCCGCGGGCCGTGCCGACCGGGAGCGCGAGTATCTCGGACGCAGCGACTGGAAGCAGGCGACCCGCGGCATGAAGGTGCTGCAGCGGACCGCTCCGTTCCAGGCGACACCGGAATTCTCAAAACTGTCGTCCGCAAGGAAGGCTCTTCGCGCCTTCGTCGAGGACGTCAGGCACGACGGCTCGCGTTTCATCTTCGTCGCGGCGCAGGAGGAAGACCTGCGCGCGATGGAGCGGCTGAGCGGCGTGCGCACGGAGCGCGTCGCGGATTGGGCGGAGGCTGAGGCCGCGCGCCAACGTGACGTGGCACTGCTCGCCGATCTCGATGGCGGCTTCGTCATCCCGGGCAAGAAGCCCGCCGTCGTCCTGACCGCGACCGACGTGCTCGGCAGCCGCGCGCATCATCCGCAGCCGATGGCGCGAAGCTGGAGCGCGGCCTTCGATCATGCCGACGTGCCGGAGCAGGGGACGGTGGTCGTGCATCTCCAGCGCGGCATCGGCGTGCTCGATGGCTTGCAGACCGTCAACACCGGCGGCGGTGCGATGCGCGAGATGGTCCGGCTGTCCTTCGCCGGCGACAACGCGGTCCTGGTGCCGCCGCCCGATCTGGCGCAGATGTGGCCCTACTCGACCGAGCGCGGCAAGCTCGCGCTCGACAAGGCGGATGGCAGCACATGGTGGGCCCGCCGCGGCGAGGCCGAGCAGGAGATCCAGGCCGCCGGCAAGGTGCTCGCCAAGCACATCAGCCAGCGCAAGCGGCGCAAGGCGGCCAAGCTGGTCCCGCCGGGAGCGCCTTACGAAAAATTCGTCGCGCGCTTTCCCTATTTCACGACCATCGACCAGGCCAAGGCGATCCACGACGTGCTGGACGATCTCGCCTCCGGCCATCCCATGGACCGGGTGATCTGCGGCGACGTCGGGTTCGGCAAGACCGAGGTGGCGCTGCGCGCGGCCGCGGCCGTGGTGCTCTCGGGCAAGCAGGTCGCGATTGCGGTGCCGACGACCGTGCTCGCCCGGCAGCACGTCGCAACCTTCCGCAAACGTTTTGCGCCACTCGGCATCGAGGTCGGCAGCCTGTCGCGCGCCACCTCTGGCGCGGAGGTGCGGGAGACCAAGGAAGGCTTGCGCAGCGGCCGGATCCAGATCGTGGTCGGCACCCAGGCGCTGACCTCGAAGGACGTGAAGTTCGACGATCTCGGCCTCGTCATCATCGACGAGGAGCAGCATTTCGGCGCCGCCGAGAAGGCGAAGCTGTCCGGTCTTGCGAAGAATGCCCATACGCTCTGGATGAGCGCCACGCCGATCCCGCGCACGTTGGCCGCCGGCCTTGCCGGCTTCCGGGATCTCAGCGTCATCGCATCTCCGCCGGTTCATCGGTTGCCGGTCGCAACCAAGATCGCGCCGCTCTCGGACGCCGCGATCGCCTCGGCCCTGCTGCGCGAACAGCGGCGGCACGGGCAGAGCTTTCTGATCTGCCCGCGCATCCAGGATCTCGAGCCGATGCTGGCGCGGGTGCAGGCAGTCGCGCCCGATCTCAAGATCGTCTGCCTGCACGGCAAATTGCCGGCGGACGAGATCGACGAGCGCATGATGACCTTCGTCGAGGGCAAGGCCGACGTGCTGCTTGCCACCAACATCGTCGAGAGCGGCCTCGATATCCCGCGCGCCAACACCATCGTGGTGTGTTGGCCGGAAAATTTCGGCCTGGCCCAGCTGCATCAGCTGCGCGGGCGTGTGGGGCGCGGCGGCATCCGCGCCTTCGCGTATCTCCTGACCGAGTCGGCCTCGAGCCAGTCCGAGAAGCGGCTTGCCGTGCTGGAAGAGTTCAGCCGGCCGGGCGCGGGCTTTGCCATCAGCGAGCGCGATCTCGATCTGCGCGGCGCTGGCGATCTGTTCACGGAGCAGCAATCCGGTCACGTTCATGTCTTCGGGCCGATCCTCTACAGCCATCTCCTGAAGATGGCCTCGGAGAAGGTCGATGACGGCATGTCCGTGGTGTGGGTGCCCGACCTCAATCTGCCGGTCGCGGACATGCTGCCCGCGAGCTACGTGCAATCGGCGCCGGTGCGGCTCGAGCTCTATGCCCGCGCCGCGCGCTGCGCCGATGAGGACGATCTCGACGATCTCGAGGAGGAGACCTCGCGCCGCTTCGGACCCTTGCCGCAGGGCGGGCGCGATTTCTTTGCGGCGGCGCGGCTGCGGCTGGATTGCAAGCGCAGAGGTATCATCCGGCTCGACGTCGGCCAGAGCGCGGTGGCCGCGACGTTCCTGCCGGGGCGATTGCGGAAGTCCAAGGGGAAGTCCCTGCAACGCGACGGCGACCGGGTCGTCTATCACAGCCCGATGCGAGATGCTCCGTTCGAGCGGGTCGAGGAATTGCTCGAGCTTCTCGACGAGTCGTGAGCCAGCTCAGAGCGAGCTCCCGCCGCAGATCACGAGCTGCTGGCCCGTGATGGCAGCGGCTTCGCCTGAGAGCAGGAACGCCACGGCGGCTGCGACTTCCTCCGGCTGAATGAAGCGGCCGATCGGCGGCAGTTTTGGTGCGACGTTGGCGCGCGTCGGATCCTTCAGCATCGGCGTTTCGGTCGCGGCGGGCGCCACCACGTTGACGGTGATTCCGCGCGGTGCGAGCTCGCTCGCCCAGGACCGCGCCAGCGCCACCAGCGCCGCCTTCGTCGCGGCATATTGACCGCGACCGGCTGCGCCCGAAGCGGTACGGCTACCGATGAAGACGATGCGGCCGCCTTTCGGCAGGCGCGGCGCCAGCGCGTCGGCGAGACGCCCGGCAACATCGACATGCAGCCGCCACATCGCAGCGCCGTCGTCGTGGTCCAATGATCCGAGCGGACCCACCTTGAGCAGGCCTGCGGCGTGAACCAGCGCGGTCGGCGCGATGTCAGCAACAGCGCTCGCGATGGTGTCGACATCGTTGAGATCGAGTGCCAAATGCGTGAACGCCGGATGATCGAACGTCCCAGCACGCCGACTGATCCCGGTGACGCGCCAGCCGTCGCGCAGCAGGCGCTCGATGATCGCAGCACCAATCCCCGAGCTGGCGCCCGTGACGAGCGCGTGCGGCCGCTTGTCCATCAATTCAGCCCTGCTTCACCCACGCCTCGGTCACGCGGACATATTTGATGGCGCGGCGATGGAAGGTAAAGGCCATGTGAATCGCGCCGTCGGCGGTCTGCTTGACCGAGGGGTAGGACAGCTCGCGATTGGTCTGGTCGCGCGAATTGTTGGTCATGCAATAACCGTCGCCAACTTCCACGTTGCGCTTGCGCCAGCTCTTTCCGTCGTCGGCCGAGATCGCCAGCGTCACCGGCGCCCGCGGCGCGCCCCAGAACGCGGTGCGTCCGTCTGCGTTGCTGCCGTCGCCGGCGAGCACGGGCGGAAGGTCGTCCTCGATCTCGTCATAGAGCGAGAGGCGGCGCCCGGTCGCGTCCCTGGCGCTGGAATCGTTGAAGACCAATGCGAGGTGACCGTTGTCAAGCCGCGTCAGCTGGATCGAGGAATTGTTGTTGGGCAGCGACGTCGCTTCAGGCGCCGACCAGCTGCGGCCGTGATCGGTCGAGCGGCTCTGATAGATGTTGTCGGCCCAGCGGCTGCGATACATCGCAACCAGCGAACCGTCGTCGAGGCGCGCGATGCTCATATGCACGCAGCCGCGGCTGCCGGGGACGTCAACATCCCGCCAGGTCTTGCCGGCATCGGAGGAGATCTTCACCGCGCTGGTGTCCTCGTCGCCATTCCATTTCCGGCCCGGCGTGCTGTGGCAATAGAACACAGGCAGCAGCCAGTCGCCGTTGTCGAGCACGACGATCGGCTGGCGGATGAAGGTGCCGCGGCCGCGATGCTCGGGGAACAGCGTCTCGATCGGACCCCAGCTCTTGCCGTTGTCGCGCGAGAGACGGCGGCGGATGATGGCGGTGTCCTGGTTGCCGGCGAGCTGCGCCGTCCACATCAGCCACAATGTGCCATCGGGGGCGGGGAACAGCACCGGGTTCTGCTCGGAGCGACCGGAATCGTCGGAGAGCTTCTCCGCGCGCGACCACTCCGCCGCGCCGCGGGAAAGCCGCGAGAAATACACCGAAATGTCGGACATGCCCTCCTGCGTGCCGCCGAACCAGACGCAGGCGAGATCGCCATTGGCGAGCGGCATCAGGTTGGCGGCGTGGTTCTGCACGCACGTTGAGGGGATGAAGGCGTTGAACCTATCAGGGTCGCCGGCCGCCACGCGAACGGCGCCGTCGGCCGTGATCTCGAGTTCGGCGGTCACGTCGAAGTCCTTTCAGCGAATGCATTTGGTTGCGCGGCCTGCGGCGCGGCAGGCGCCTGGCCCATCACCAGGCGCTCGATCGCCATCACCAGCAACGGTGTCACCGCGGCGATGTACATGTTGTCGATGCCGAAGGGATTGCCGAGCACGTACCAGACCGTGGTCGAGACGGCGGCGCCGATCAGGCCGGCGGTGGCGCCGCGGTTGCTGGCGAACAGCGGCAGGTAGAAGCCGAGCATCGCCACCATCGTGATCGACAGGCGCAGTGCGCGGGTGAAGAACGACAGTTTCAGGATCTCCGGAATGAAGAACACGAACACCAGCGGCACGATCGCGATCACGATCGAGAACACGCGCGTCATCTTCAGCTCGCGCTCCGGCGACGGCTTCCAGTAGGGCACGTAGAAGTCGCGCACCACGAGCGAAGCGATCGCGAGCGCGACGGTGCAGACGCTGACGAAGATCGAGGCGACCAGCGAGGTCGTCACGAAGGCGGAGGCCAGCGGCGGCATCTTCTCCAGGAACACCGGCAGCGCGTAGAGGCTGTTCATGTCGGGGTAGAGATACTTCGCGGCAACGCCGATCAGCGCGAGCAGGAAGCCGAGCGGAAGGCAGAACGCTGCGGCGTAGTAGGTCGCCTTGCGGGCCTCGTCGGCGCTCGGCGTCGAGGCGATCGCCTGCACGATGAACTGCGTCGAGAAGATCGCGCCGACCGTGCCGAAGGTCCAGGCGAAGATGGTCGCAAAGCCGATCTTGCCGTCCCAGCTGAAATAATAGGCCGGCAGCTTGGCCTGGATCGGCGCGATGCCGCCGGTCAGCGACATCGCGACCGCGAAGATGATGATGATGCCGACGACCTTGAAGGCGCTGTGCAGGATCGTCACCCAGGCGACGCCCTTCAATCCGCCGAACACGTAGTAGAAGGTCGAGACCACCGCGATGATGCACATTGCAACCGGCAGGCTGACATGCAGCGCGGTGGCGATCGCAGCCGCGCCACTGACGTAATTGCCGACATTCACCAGCAGCAGCGCGTAGATCATGATCACCGACACGGTGAGCATGGTCGACTTGCCGTATTTCTGCGCGATCGCCGCCGAGATGGTGTACTCGCCGGAATTGTAGAGCTTCTTCACCATCAGCATGCCGAACAGCAGGAAGCCGATCGAGGCGCCGAGCACGGCCCAGCCGGCGGCCATGCCTGACTGGAACGCTTCCTGCGCCGTGCCGACGGTCGATTTGGCGCCGACGAATTCGCTCATCATCAGCACGCCGACGACCACGGCCGGCATCGCGCGCGACGCGGTCATGAACTGATCGCTGGTGCGGCTGCGCAGCTTCAGCGTGAGCCAGGAGGTGAAGGCGATATAGGCGATGATCATCGTGACGATGAGCGTGCTTTCGCCGTTGAGCAGGGCTTGCATCTCTGACGTTTCCTCTGGTGGCGCAGGGATGCGGCGTTGTGAGCCCGCTTTTACCCGGCGGCAAAGTGTTCGGAATGCGAACAATTGTTGTTGAAATCCATTAAACCCGTCCGGGCGCGGTGCGTCAAGGCGCGCGGCGTTGAGGCAGCGGGGAAATCCGGGTTCCTGAGAGCAAGGTGGAGCTATGACGCGGACGCTATCGAGACGGCATCATCGCGTGCAAGCGCATCTACTCGGCGCTGCGCTTCCAGGCGCCGGTGCCGAGCTTGCCGGTGATCACAGCCAGTGCATCGTGGATTTCGTAGACGCCGGCGTCGCTATAGCCTGCCAGGCCCCTGATGGCGTGCAGGGTCCAGCGGCCGTTCGCGGCAGTGATCGTGCCTTCGTGCGGATGCGCCGAGCGCTGCGGCTCGGCGTGGAATTTGTAGGTGCCGTCGCCCATGATCTGCCAGATCCAGCGCGACTGGCCGCGGCCGCTCGGCACCATGATCTCCCAGGTGCCGACCAGCGCGGGATCGATCGTCGGCGTCCGCGGCGGAGCAGGGGAGACAGCAGCCGGAAGTGCTTGCTCACCACCAGCCGCCGGCCGGCCCGCGAGGTAGATCGCCTTGCGCGACAGCGAACCGTAGACGAAGGGCTGCTGCTCGTTGCGCGTCGCCTCCATCACGTCGTCGCGGACATTGCGGAACATGAAGGTGACCTCGACACCGGGTGCTTCGATGTTGCGCAGGAGTGCTGCTGCAAACGGGCTGTTGCGCGCGTCGCCGTCGAGCGCGGTCGTGCCGTCGCGTGCGGCATAGGCGACGAGAACGTTGCCGACAGGCTCGATGCGGCCGAGCCCGCTCACGGGGGCCGCGCGCGTGGCGATCGACCTGTTCATCTTGGCGGCAAAGGGATTGTTGCGGCAGGCGTCCAGGATGACGAGGCCGAGGCTCGTGGTGTTGGATACCTGCTGCATCACGCTTTGCAAATTGATGGCTTCGTTCGCCGCGTCGGTGTCCCGCTTCAGGTCCGCGTCAACAGGGATCAGCCAGTTCTCGCCGTTGATCTCCATGCCGTGGCCGGCGAAATACACCGCCGCCATGTCGGCGCCGGCGGCGTCGCGCCCCAAGGCGATCAGGCTGCGGCGCATCTCATCGAAGTTTGCATTGGTCGCCAGGGAGACCGTGAAGCCAAGCCGTTTCAGCGCCGCGGCGATATCGCTCGCATCGTTCGGCGGATTGAGCAGCGCGGGCACGTTCCCGTAGGCGCCGTTGCCGATGACGAGTGCGACCCGCTTGCCTTCCGCGGCTTCAGCCGTCGAGGCCACACCCGCGAACGCAATTGCCGCCGTCAACCCCGAAACGAATTCGCGCCGGTTCATCCGGATCTCGCTGCCTTGAACCAGCGTCTATTCTAGCGCAACCGATCCGGCGGAGCCACGGGGCCGCCTCTAGTTCGCCGACAGCGCCGTCTTGGCGACTTCGGCCATCCAGCCCGATGCCACCGGCAGGATCGCGTCGTTGAAATCGTAGCGCGGGCCGTGCAGCTCGGCGCCATCGCGCAGGGGTCCGTTGCCGATCCACACGAACGCCCCGGGGCGCTTCTGGAGATAGAAGGCGAAATCCTCGCCGGCCATGCTGGGCGCGAGGTCGCGCCGCACTTTTGCCCGCACCTTGTCCGCGGCCATGCGCGCGAGGCCGGCTTCCTCCGGCGAGTTGATGGTCACGCCGACGCCCATGACGATGTCGGGAGTGACCTTGACGTCGAAGCTCGTGGCGATGCCGGCGCAGATCTCGCCGATCCGCGCGAGGATGATGTCCTTCACCTCGTTGCGGTGATGCCGCAGCGTGCCGCGGATTGTGACCTTGCCGGCGATCTGGTTGGGCGCGGTGCCGCCCTCGATCGTCGACAGCGAGAGCACCGCGGTGTCGAGCGGATCGACGCTGCGCGACACGATTCCTTGCATCGCCACGATCAGGTGGCCGGCCGCCATCACGGGATCGCGGGTCAGATGCGGCATGCCGGCGTGGCCCGCATGGCCCTCGATGGTGATGGTGACGCGTCCGCCGGAGGCCATGACCGCCCCATCATGGACCGCGATGGTGCCGGCCTCGAGGCCCGGCCAGTTGTGGAATCCGAACACCCGGTCCATCGGGAAGCGCTCGAACAGCCCGGCCGCGACCATCGCGCGCGAGCCGCCAAAACCTTCCTCGGCCGGCTGGAAGATGAAATCGACGGTGCCGCTCCAGCTCGTGTCCGCCGCCAGCAGCGCGGCGGCGCCGAGCAGCGAAACCGTATGCCCGTCATGTCCGCAGGCGTGCATCACGCCTCGAGTTTTCGAGGCGTAGGCGAGGCCCGTATCCTCCGTGATCGGCAGCGCGTCCATGTCGGCGCGCAGGCCGATGCGCCCCTCGGCAGATCCGCGCGTCAGCGTCGCGACCACCCCGTGCCCGCCGATGCCGGCTTCGAAGGGAATCCCGAGCTCGGTCAGCCGCTCCTGCACGAAGGCGGCGGTGGCCTTCTCCTGCAGGGACAGCTCGGGGTGGGCATGCAGATGCTGGCGCCACGCAGTCAGTTTCTCGTGCAGTTCGGGGGTCAAAGGCGCAGCTCTTTTTGATGATGACGGCTGTCACCACTCTAGCCGATTATCCGCGCCCCGCATCAAGCCCCTTGGAATGCCTCTCGTGCAGCAATGCGTTCCTACGGCGAAAGCTTCGCCAGCCCCTTCCAGTCGAAGCTGATGCCGTGGCCTGGACGGTTCGGAGCCACTGCCCTGCCGTCCTCGAGCACCAGCGGATGCTCGATGTATTTGTCGAGGCCAAAGCCGTGCGCCTCGAGATACGACCGGTTCGGGCAGGCCGCGAGCAGATGAACGGTGATGTCGTGGGCGCCGTGGCTGGTGACGGGCAGGTTGAAGGCCTCCGCCAGCCGCGCGATCTTCATGAAGGCGGAAACGCCGCCGCAATTGGTGACGTCGGGCTCGGGGTAGGACACCGCGCCTGAAACGATGTAGTTCTTGAACTCCCACAGCGAGCGCAGATTTTCGCCGGCCGCGATCGGCACGCCGCCGGCCTGCATGATGCGGGCATGGCCCGCGACATCGTCGGGGATGACAGGCTCTTCCAGCCAGGTGAGATCGTACGGCACGAAGGCGCGGGCGGCGCGGATCGCTTCTTCCACCGTCCATTTCATGTTGGCATCCGCCATCAGGGGAAAGCCGTCGCCGAGATGCTGTCGCATCGCCGCGACGCGCGCGACGTCGGATTTGAGATCGGGCCGGCCGACCTTCATCTTGATGGCGCGAAAACCCTTGGCGAGATTGCCGACGGTCTGCTTGAGCAGCGCTTCGACCGAGAGATCGAGGTCGATGCCGCCGGCGTAACAGGGCACGCGCGCGTCGAAGCCGCCGAGCAGGCGGAACAGCGGCAGCTTGGCGCGCCGCGCCTTCAAATCCCACAACGCGATGTCGAGCGCGGAGAGTGCCAGCACCGCCGGCCCGCCGCGGCCGCCATAATGCAGGCCCCACCACACGTGATGCCAGATCGCTTCGGTGTCGTCGGCCTCGCGGCCCTCGACCAGCGGCGGGATCTCGCGCTTCAATATATCGGCGACGGCGCCGCCGTTGCGCCCGACCGTGTAGGTGTAGCCGACGCCTTCGGCGCCATCGGCATCGCGGATGCGGCAGGTGATCAGCTCGAACGCCGCGATCTCGCCATGGGTGGAATCGGACAGCGTGACGGGGAGGGGGATCCGGTAGAATCCGGTCTCGATGTCAGCGATGCGTGGCATGTGGCCTCCCTGCGTTTTTCTTTGCAGGCTAGGCCGATGTGCGCTGCCCGGCAAGCGCGGGCAGCGCAGGGCACCTCAGCGCATCGTCGCGAGCTGCAGCGCCAGTGCGCAGGCGCGGTCGTATTCGTCCAGGTTGATCCACTCGTCGATCGTGTGCGCCTCGTTCTGCCCCGCGCCGAAGGTCACGGTCGGGACGCCGTGGCGGACCATCCAGTTGGCATCGAGGCCGCCATTGGCGGCGCGGACGTTCGGCGTGCCGCCGACGGCGGACACCGCCTCGATCGCACGTTTCACGACGGGCAGGTTCTCCTTCATGCGGAACGGATAATAGTCGGTCTCGGCCTTGAACTTGACCTTGCCGGACTTGCCTTGCGCATTGGTGACCTTCTTGGCCGCCTTCTCGAACGCGGCCTTGTAGGCTTTCGTGATCTCCTTGAAGAACTTTCCGTCATGGCTGCGGCATTCGCCGCGCACATGCACGTAGTCGGTGACGACGTTGGTGGCATCGCCCGCGGGACGGCCTTCGCCGCCGGTGACGGGGCCGACATTGCTGGTGCCCATCCGCGCGCTCGTGCCCTTGCCCTTCACCACCTTGCCGAACCAGCCGCCGGCCTTCACGTCGGCGAGCGCCAGCGCCATGATCATGGTCGAGGAGATGCCGCGCTCCGGCGCAACGCCGGCATGCGAGGCGCGGCCGAAGATCTCGACGGTCCAGCGGTCGGCGCCGACCGCGCCGATCACGACGTTGGAGGCCGAGCCGCCGTCGTAGTTGAAGGCCATCACCGGGGATCCCAGCTCGTCCAGCTTGACGTGACGCGCGCCGTACAGCCCGCTCTCCTCGCGCACGCAGAACAGCAGCGTGATCGGCGGATGGTCGAGCTTCTGCTTTTCCAGCTCGGCCGCCAGCGTCACCAGCACGCCGCAGCCGCATCGGTTGTCGCCGCCGAGCGCGGTCCTGGCCTCGTTGACGATCTTGCGGCCGGATTTCTTCGGCTTGGCGCCGGCGCAGAGCGGCACGGTGTCCATGTGCGTCATGAACATGATGCGCGGCTGGTTGTGCAGCGCGCCGCGGCCGGGCAGGTCGACGATGAGGTTGCCGGTTTCGGTCGGCACGGGAATGCGGCTATTGGCGTCGTCGAGGCGGATCGCCTTTTCAGGCACGCCGCTCTCCTTCAGCGCGGCGGTGAGCTCACGCCCGATCGCCGCCTCCTGTCCGGTGACGCCTTCCACGGCGAGGAAGCGCATGAGGCGGTCGGTGGCGGCTTTGGTGTCGACAGGCATGAACTGGATTCCCTTTGATGCTCGAACCACGCATCCTACGAATGCGACGAGGTGTAAGTCAAAAAGATCATCACCCCCACGAGCAGCATCGCCGCCATGAACAGCAGCACCGCCGGCAGCCCCGCGAAGGCCGCGACCGCACCTGACATCGACTGCATCAGTGCGGTGCCGAGGAAGAAGGCGAGGTTCACTGCGGCCAATGCCTTGCCCGCCACTTGCGCGTCCACCAGTTGCCGGCACATGCCGAACAGCAGTGGTTGCGCGGAGGTTGCTAGGCCGATCAGCACGAACAGCACGAGATCATATTGCGGCGGCATGACCGGCACGCCGAACAGCCATGCAACCGCATAATGCGGCGCGCCGAGCGCCATCAGCACCACCAGCAGCGCCGCCAGCGTGTGCGTGCCGGCGACGAGCTCGCGGCGGCGGCCGATCCTGCGGTCGATCATCCCGATGCACAGGGGCCCCGCGATCATCGCCAGCGTGTAGGCGCCGAGCTGATTGCCGGCCTCGACCCGCGACAGGCCCTTGATCTCCATCAGCCATGGCCCGCCCCACAAGCCGCGCAGCACCAGCGAGGTCGCCAGCGACACCATCGCCAGCGCGATCAACCCACGAAGCGGGCGAGATAAGCCGAGCCTGAGCACTTCGATCATCTGCGACAGCGGCGAGGAATCGTCCTTGTGCTCGGCCGGCTGGTTCGGCACCAGCGCGAACACGGCGAGCGCCACCACGACGCCCCCGAGCGCCGCGATCCAGAATCCGGCGCGCCAGCCATATTGATCGACCACGAAGGCGAGCGGGCTCGACGACAGCAGCATGCCGATATTGCCGATCGACAGGATCGCGCCCGACCACAGCCCGAAGCGCGCCGCCGACAATTGCTTGGCGGCCAGCGTCATCGGACACATCAGCATGCCCGATGTCGCGATGCCCAGCAGCAACTGGCCGAAGGCAAAGCTCGAGGGCCCCGTCGCAAAGCCCGACGCGATGGCGCCGACGATGGTTCCCGCGAGCAGGCTGAGCGACACCGGCCGCACGCCGAAGCGGTCCATCGCCGCGCCGACCGGGATCTGCGAGGCCGCAAAGGCGAAATGATAAACCGAGGTGAGGCTCGCCAGCGCCTGCGGCTGCACATGGAAATCCGCCGCCATCAGATCCAGGCTGAGCGCCGGGATGGTGCGCAGCAGGGTCGACAGCATGTGCCCGCAGGCCAAGGCCACCAGCGCAAGGATCAGCGCGCGGGTGCCATGTCCCGCTTCGTCATCGGCAACCGCACTCATCAGCGTCCCGTCCCGGCAAGGGTA
Organism: Bradyrhizobium sp. CCBAU 53338; assembly: GCF_015291665.1. Lineage (NCBI taxonomy): Bacteria > Pseudomonadati > Pseudomonadota > Alphaproteobacteria > Hyphomicrobiales > Nitrobacteraceae > Bradyrhizobium > Bradyrhizobium sp. CCBAU 53338. The sequence goes on along the minus strand of NZ_CP030048.1, from coordinate 5,527,667 downwards.
TTCGCAAGCGTTTTGGCCGGGTTACATGATTGGCGAGGGCATGCCAATGCTGCGAGGGGGCGGCTTATCGCATGGCCCGCCAGCCGTGGCGGCATTGGCCCGTAGCAAGCTCAGACAGATTTGGGCCGGTGGATGGAGAGGTGAAAGCGCCTCTGGTCCGCGATCGCGTAATCGGTGATAAGCATGGGGCGGGACCATCAAGCCTGTCGGGGAGCGCAAAAGTGACCGCAAAGCTTGGCCGGATCATTCTTCTTGGTGCATTTGCGATGTTCTCCGCGCCTGGCGCGGCTCACGCGGCAACCGTCGTGGCCCTTGGCGCCAGCAACACTTTTGGCAAGGGTGTGTCGCGCAGCCAGGCCTATCCCGCACAGCTCGAAGCGCTTCTCCGCGCAAGGGGTCTGAGCGTCCGCGTCGTCAATGCCGGCATCAACGGTGACACCACGGGAGGCATGCTGGCGCGCCTCGATCGCGTGGTTCCGAAGGGAACGAGCGTCGTGATCCTTCAACCCGGCGGAAACGACCGGAGGAAGCTCGCCGCCGACAACACGCCTGCCATCCAGAGCCGGCTGGGCGCGATGGGCATCAAGGTCGTCATGCTTCCGAACGGGATGCTGCGCGGCCTGCCGCATCAACCCGATGGGCAGCATCTCACGCCGGAGGGCTATCACATGCTGGCAGAGCAGCTGGTCGGCGAAGTCGCCGCCGCCCTGGGCAAATAGCGTCGTACCGTCTGTTGGGCCGCCACGCGCAACCAGGTCGGAAGGAGTCATGCGATGAAGATGATCAAGGGACCTGCAATCTTCCTCGCTCAGTTCGCAGCCGACGCGGCGCCGTTCAATTCCTTCGATGCGATCTGCAGATGGGCCGCCTCGCTCGGCTACATCGGCGTGCAGATCCCGAGCTGGGATGCGCGGCTGTTCGATCTGAAGAAGGCGGCGGAGTCGCAAGGCTACGCTGACGAGGTGAAGGGCGTCGCCGCCAGTCACGGTCTCGCGATCACGGAGCTTTCGACCCATCTCCAGGGCCAGCTCGTCGCCGTTCATCCGGCCTATGATTCCGTGTTCGACGGCTTCGCCGCGCCCGAAGTGCGGGGCAATCCGAAGGCACGTACCGAATGGGCCGTCGACCAGGTCAAGTCGGCGATCCGCGCCTCGAAGCGCCTCGGCCTCACGGCGCACGCGACCTTCTCGGGCGCACTCGCCTGGCCCTACATCTATCCGTGGCCGCAACGTCCGCCTGGTCTGGTCGATGAGGCCTTCGACGAGCTTGCGAGGCGATGGCGGCCGATCCTCGACGAGGCCGACGCGCACGGCGTCGATCTCGCCTATGAGATCCACCCCGGCGAAGATCTTCACGACGGCGTCTCCTACGAGATGTTCCTCGACAGGGTGAACAACCATCGGCGCGCGAACCTGCTCTACGACCCCTCGCACTTCGTGCTGCAGCAGCTCGACTATCTCGACTACATCGACATCTACCACGAGCGCATCAAGGCGTTTCACGTCAAGGACGCCGAGTTCAACCCGACCGGCCGGCAGGGCGTCTATGGCGGATTCCAGGGCTGGGTGAACAGGGCCGGCCGCTTCCGCTCGCCGGGGGACGGACAGATCGATTTCGGCGCGGTGTTCTCGAAGCTGACGCAGTATGACTACGGCAGCTGGGCGGTGCTCGAATGGGAATGCGCGCTGAAGCATCCCGAGGACGGTGCGCGCGAGGGCGCCGAGTTCATCAGGAACCACATCATCCGGGTCACCGAAAAGGCCTTCGACGATTTCGCCGGCGCCGGCACCGACGTCGAGATGGTCCGCACGATGCTCGGCATCACCTGAGCGAGGCAACAGATGGCAATCGAGGCAGGCAACGAGACCGGCGGCCACCGCCGCATCCGGCTCGGCATGGTCGGCGGCGGGCAGGGGGCTTTCATCGGCGCGGTGCATCGCATCGCTTTCAGGATCGATGACCAGTTCGAGCTCGTGGCGGGTGCGCTCGCCTCGGACCCTGCGCGCGCCATGGCTTCGGCAAGGGAGCTCGGGATCGCGGCGGACCGCGCCTATGGCGGCTATGAGGAGATGGCACGAGCGGAAGCCGCCCGGCCTGATGGCATCGAGGCGGTCTCGATCGTCACCCCCAATCACATGCATGGTCCGGTGGCAAAGGCTTTCCTCGCAGCCGGCATCCATGTGATCTGCGACAAGCCGCTGACGACTGGTGTCACGGAGGCCGAGGAATTGGCGGCGCTGGTGAAGAAGACCGGCAAGGTCTTCGTCGTCACGCACAATTATGCGGGCTATCCGATGATCCGCCAGGCCCGCGCCATGGTGGCATCAGGCGATCTCGGCGAGATCAGGCTGGTCCAGGCCGAGTATCTGCAGGACTGGCTGACGGAGTGGCTGGAGGCCACGGGCCAGAAACAGGCGGCGTGGCGGACCGATCCGGCCCGCTCCGGCGCCGGCGGCTGCATCGGCGACATCGGAACGCATGCCTATCATCTCGCCTGCTTCGTCAGCGGGCTCGAGCTCGACGAGCTGCTCGCCCAGCTCTCGACCTTCGTGCCGGGCCGGCTGCTCGACGACGACGTCCAGATCCTTCTGAGGTGGAAGGGTGGCGCCAAGGGCATGCTGTGGGCCAGCCAGGTCGCTGTCGGCAACGAGAATGGATTGAAGCTGCGCGTCCACGGCACCAAGGGCGGCCTCGAATGGGCGCAGTCCGATCCGAACTATCTCTGGTTCACGCCCTACGGCCAGCCGAAACGATTGCTGACCCGCGGCGGCGCCGGCGCGTTGCCGGAGGCCGGCCGCGTCACCCGCGTGCCGTCCGGTCACCCCGAAGGTTACCTCGAAGGATTCGCGACGATCTATGCCGAAGCCGCGCGCGCCATTCGCGCCGCCACATCAGGCGTCAAGCCCGATCCGGCGGTGATCTACCCGACGGTGCATGATGGGCTCGCCGGCATGAAGTTCATCGACGCGGCGGTGCGATCATCCGCGGCGAATGGCGCCTGGGTTCGCGTCGATCGATGAACGCCAACTGCAGGCAATCCGAGTCTGCGCTCATTCCTAAGCAGACGTTCCCGCGCGCGGGAGCCGAGGCCGGCTTTTGACCCGGGGCAGACCTAGGGAGCTAAACAATGCGAGCGCTGGAACAAAGCGCATTATCCGCCACGGCAATCCTGACGCAGACCTTACTTCTTCGCGGAGCGACCATCGGCCTTCCCGCAAATTGGGCGACTCCGAATAATCCTTAAGAACGTTCTAACCAACGTTGGGCTATCGTTTCACGTTTGATGAACCGGATCATCTTGCCATGGCTGTCCGTAGCCTTTCGCCATCGCCTGTGCTCGGCATCGAGCGATTTGCGACTGCCGAAGAATATCGTCCCAATGAGGTGGTCGGCGGTGGCGTCAGCGTGCCACTGGACCCGAAGAACTCATCGGCCGTTCGCGCCATTCTACCTTTCCCAAACAGTCTCCTCGTCCTTCAACGGTCTTTCGCGCGCCGCCTGGAGACCAACATGGGCGCTGAATATGGGTTAGGAATGGTTGTCCCCTTGTCCTTCAATGCAACGATCAACGGTCGTGTGTTCGATAATTCAACTGTAGCCGTCATGCGAGGCAAAACGCCTACGATAGCGGTTGAAGAGCAGCCGAATACTTACCTCATGCTCCGCTTTAATTCTGACATGAGGAACCGGGGTTGGGCCGACTTCGACACAGGAATCGTGCCCGCCACCACGACGCTGGACCGCGTAGAGAAGTTGGGCGCCATCATCTTGGAGATGTTTCACTTCGCCGCAAAGGCAAAGCACTTGGACAACGTGCGAGAGCCGATGCACGAAACTCTCGTCGCCGCACTCGATTACATCTTGCTATCCGAAGCGACGCATCGCGAACGCGGGCGCAGCTTCGATAGGTATCAAAAATTGGTCCGTGACTTGGACGAGCTAACTCAATCTAACTCAATGAGTTTGCTCCACTGCGACCAGATAGCAAGAGAACTTAGCGTCAGCCAGCGGACGCTTCAGGCGGCCGTTCATGCAGTTCATGGAATGAGTCCGCATCGATACCTCGCTGGAAAGCGACTTTGGGCTGTTCGCCGCAAACTCAAAGCAGGCGCTCCGATGGCGACGGTCAAAGATATCGCACTGGCAAACGGGTTCTGGCACATGGGCGACTTTTCGCGCGCCTACAAAATCCATTTCGGAGAACTTCCGTCCGAAACTCTGACTCGCGCACGAAGCTCCGGGTAAGCAGAGGAGGGCATAGCCCAACCGCGATCCGACGACAAAAGTCCGTTGCACCGAACAGACGGCTACCTCTGATCAAAACCATACTTGGTGACCCTGTTGCTCCTAACGATGTTTCAGCGGAGCCCAATTTCTGCGCGCTTCTGATTTTCGATAGAAGAATTGCCGGCTTAAGTAAGACATCGACGGTATCAAGCTGCTCGCCAATAACTGCGAGATCGCCATGCCAAAAGTTGTCGTGCTGCCGAATGTCCCGAGCCAGCTTGCGCGTTTCTTCGGAGAGGTCGCCAGCGAGCACATTCCGGAACTTTTGGAGCGGCTCGAGGAATATATGCGAAAGACCACCGCAGTCATCGAACGGTGTGCTGATGGAGAGCGGAAGGACGCCTTGATCGCTCAGCGCTCCGCAATATTGGGCCTTTTGGACCAGGCGCGCACAAAAGCTGGCGGTCTTATTTGAGATCGATGGTATCCACTCTGCAACATGGCAAGCACCTGTAAGCGTGCACTGCCGGCAGATTTGCAATCTTTGGCAGTGTCGCGAGATAATCCATTGCGCGACGGCACTCTTGGCAGATCAAAACAGGTGGATTTTGTTTGTTGCGACGGCCCGTCATACCTACGCTCGCTCACGTGCGCCGCACCGTAGTTTCGGGTCGTACGTTTCACACCTCCGGTGAAATACCGAAGTCTGTCGAAATTCAGCAACTCAACAGAGCCAAGGTCCACGTACTTTCTTAGTGGCTCGATTTGCTGCAGATCAACGTGATGGGGGACAATTTGGCTAGGCTCGAACAATAGTCGAGCGGCACGCCAACCCAACCCTGCCGTTTAGGCTATGGCCCCGGACTCCTAGGCACTCCGGGGCCAACTATTTTCAAACACGAAGGATCTTGGGCGGGCGCAGCGTCCGCCTTTGGCCCATCGCTGCCGCATCCTACGACCGAGGATATGTCGGCTGTCAGGGGTAGAGCGGGCCCAACTTAACCCGGGCCATACCGTCGCGATTGACCCAACTCCGGCCTGGGAGCCTTGTCTCCGCGCGCTTTGTCGGCTTCAATACCTATGGTGACGACGCGCCTGTCCGCTCCAACTCTGATGGTTCAATCGAATGAGGAGACGGGATTTTCTTGCACTAGCTTCGGCGAGCGCACTTGCCTGCTCCGCGCACGCGCAACAGTCCGCTCGGCAGAGGCGGATAGGAATCGTTCTTCCTGGCTGGGACGGTACCAAGATCAATCCCGTTGAGGCCGAATTTCTAGACGGGTTGGTTCGTCACGGTTACGTGGAAGGGCGCAATCTGATCGTGGACCGTTATGCGGCCATGGGCAGCATGGATCGTTTCGCTGATTTGGCAGCAACGGTAGTTGGCAATCACCCGGAGGTTATCGTGACAGGCGCGCCTCCGATGACCTTAGCCCTGAAAGCTGCAACTCAGACGATTCCAATCGTTACCGTCATCGGCGATCCAGTGGCATTGGGGCTCGTGTCCAGTCTAGCGCGACCGGGCGGAAACGTCACAGGCATAACGGTCGATGCGGGTGCTGAGCTTAGTGGTAAGCGGCTGTCGCTCTTGCGGGAAACTCGACCCGATGCAACCCGGCTCGCCTACCTCTCGTCATCCCAGGCGATGCAGCAACCTCAAGCAGCGATGGCGAAACAAGCGGCGGAAGAACTAAAGCTTTCCTTTCTGCACGTCGACCTCGGTAACAGTCTAAATGAGCGAGCCTACAAGGCCGCCTACGACTCGGTCGTGAAGGTGGGTGCCGAACTCTTGCTGGTTTCGGACGAACCTCAACACCTGCCGAACAGTAAGGTGTTGGTCGGTATCGCAACGAACGCGCAAATCCCGGCCATGTATCCGTTTCGCGATCTCGTGGTCGCAGGGGGCCTTATGGCCTATTACCGTGACTTGTTTGATGCGTTCCGCCAAGTCGCCGATCAGGCGGCTCAGATACTCGATGGTGGAAATCCTGCAGAAATGCCATTTCGTCAACCTACCTCCTTCAAGTTCTCGATCAGCACCAAAGCGGCGCGAGAGATTGGGATTACTATCCCACCAACCTTGCTCGCAAGCGCCGACGAGGTGATCGAATAGTGCGTGGATTTTGCGGCGCTGCATGAGCACGAAGACGCAGCTCGGCTAATATGATAGGCGTTGGTGGTGAAACTCTAAAATTTGTTCTTGAGACTTCATTCTAAGCGTAGAACGTCCCGGGACGTTGGAGCCAGATATGGCCCATTTTATTATGCCGCAAACTCAATACGCGCGCAGCGGCGACATAAACATTGCGTACCACGTCATTGGCGACGGACCGATCGATCTTATGATCATCCCTGGCGCGATCTCGCATATTGAGCTCATTCTCGAGCTGCCGGGCGTAATCGACAACGTGCTCCGGCTAGCTCGCTTCGCTCGGATCATAACTTTCGACAAGCGTGGCGTGGGCCTGTCGGACCGAGTACCGGGGGTGCCGTCACTTGAAGAGCGCGTAGACGACATTCGTGCGGTGCTGGATGCGGTGGGGTCCCGCAAAACGGCTCTGTTGGGTTTCTCAGAGGGCAGTGCCATGAGCCTTCTTTTTTCCGCGACTTATCCAGACCGTGTTTCCCACTTGGTTCTAGCGGGCGGGTTCATTCGAGCCGGTTACTCCGTCCCTGAAGCTCAGTTTGAGGCAATTGCGGACCAGATCGTTGCTGGCTGGGGCTCGGGGCAAATGATGAAACGCGTCGTCGGGATAACGGAGGGTACAAAGGAGCAGCTCGCGGCCCTAGGAAAATTCGAGCGGATGAGCTGTAGCCCAGGTGCGTTCAAAGCAGTGATGGTGATGAATCGACGCATAGATGTCGAACCTATTTTGCAAAGTGTGCGGGTGCCAACTCTTCTACTTCACAGCAAGATGGATGCTGTTGTTCCCGTCGCTGAGGGACGGAAGCTGGCGCATGCGATTGTTGGAGCAAAGTACGTCGAATATGACAATCTTCCGCACGGTCTTCTACTTACTCCGGGATGCGAAGAGGTGATGGACGACATCGAGGAGTTTGTCACAGGGCACCGACCTGACATTTCGGATGACGTTGGCCGCGTCCTGGCGACCGTATTGTTTACCGACATAGTCAACTCAACGACACGAGCGATAGAGCTCGGGGATCGTCGTTGGCGCGCTCTTTTGGACACTCATGATCGCTTGGCCGCTCAAGTCGTCGAGAAGCATCGGGGAAAGATAGTCAAGAACACAGGCGATGGGATTTTAGCCATGTTCGATGGCCCCGGACGCGGTGTTCGTTGCGCTTTGGCGCTCGGTGAAGCCGCCCAGCAGATTGGTTTGCCTATACGCGCGGGGCTGCACACGGGTGAGGTCGAGATGCGTGGCGACGACGTAGGTGGAATTGCGGTTCATGTCGCTGCCCGGATTATGGGGCAGTCGGGCGAGAACGAAGTATTTGTGTCGCGCGTCGTTACCGATTTGGTTGCTGGTGCCGGATTAACGTTCACAAACCGAGGCTCGTTTGATCTGAAGGGACTGCCGGGGCATTGGGATTTGTTCGCGGCCGTTCAATAGCTCAGACGGCGTAGACGACACATTCAGCTCATGTCTCCTTGTGGCCCGTGGCTGACCCAAGGCGGGGAACGGCTGAAGTCCGCTGATGGACCCAGAGCGGTCATCGAACTTTCGTACGGTATCGTCCATCGTCGAACTCATTTAATGTTCGCCCTTTAATGTCGGCCTTTGTTCAACATGCTGTCACCCATTGGGAGCATTTGAGTAGAGAAAATGAAACGGCGCGATCTCATCACGATGATTGCGGTTTCCGTGGCAGGCTGGCCGCTATCGATCCGGGCAGGCCAGTCGGCGGGTCCTCCCCTGATTGGCGTCTTGTTCGCCGACAGTGCCGAAAGCCCTTTCGCCAAATTGTTCACGGCTGCGTTTCCCCAGCGGCTTGAAGACCAGCGCAGTCCGGCGTCCGGCGCTAAAGCAGTAATCCAGTATCGTTTTTCAGGTGGAGACACCGATGCAACGCGGGCTTGCGCCAAAGAACTAATAGAGATGCGACCGTCTGTCATTGTTGCCGTGACGAATACGTCAATGGCGGCTTTGCATCACGAAGCTACGACTATTCCGGTTGTATTTGTAAACGTCAGCGATCCAGTAGGAATGGGATATGTTGAAAGCCTGTCGCACCCAGGAGGCAGTGTCACCGGCGCCACGCCGTTCGAACCGTCGATGGGCAGCAAGTGGTTGTCTTCCTTGAAGGAGCTGGCGCCCTCGATTGAAGGCTTGGGCGTCATCTTCAATCCTGAGCCGGGCAACAACTCCATGGGTTTCTTGCGGGCCATCGAAAGTGCCGCACCATCTTTCGCTATCAAGAGGATCGTCACTCCCCATGCAAACAGCGCGGACATCGAACGCACCATCGTCGACCTCGGAAACACGTCACGCCGCGGTTTGGTTTTTCTCCCGGATGCCGTCACGTATGCGCGTCGAAATGAACTCGTCCAATTGATAGCAAGGCAGCGCCTTCCGGCAATCTACCCTTGGCGCGATTTTGTCGTCGCCGGTGGGCTCATATCTTACGGTCCCGATGCGGGGTACACGGACGAATTCCTCAGAGAAGTGGCGGGGTACGTCAATCGTATCCTTACAGGAGAGAAGCCAGCCGAAATGCCGGTGCAAGCGCCCACAAAGTTGGTTTTAAGTATCAACGCAAGGACGGCGAAAGCGCTCGGTCTCGAAATCCCAGCAAGGCTAATGGCGCTCGCTGACGAGATGATTGAATAGCTCGCAAAGCTACTTTCGGCAGAACGGCGCTGTTGACCCAACGCCGACATGCGCTCGGGCAGGCAAGGTTTTCTTTTGATCCGCGTCACTGGCGCAAGATCATCCGTGATCTGCCGCTCTGAAGCGCCAGCTTCAGCCGCATCAATTTGGGCTAATCGACGTCCTCTAGGGGCGCGCCTGTAAACGGAACGACCGATGCAAGTAGGCGTGTGATCTGAATCACTGATCGTCGCTAGTAGTTGCCGTATCCCGCAACTACGAGGAGAAGTATCCCTTCGTAAAACAGGAGATTGCAATGAAGACGAACGCTGCTGAGCGAGAAATCGATACGCTTTGCGATAGCGAATTGGATTCAGTTTCCGGCGGGCGGCCAAATGATATTATGAGAATCTGGCTACCTAACATCGGGATGGAAATTTCGTGCACCCCGGACGGAAGCCACAGCTGGGTCGATTGGCCTACTGTCTTACACTGATCGCGCCACAGCGGCCCGGGCCGTGGTAGGTCCGGGCCAGCTTCTAGGCGGGCCGCGCTGCCGATCCTCCCGGCGTCTGCGGCGGCAGTCCAGCAAAACTGCTATAAGCCGTTATGGCGTACCAACGGTGTGATCGAGGGATGCCCGCGTGTGGCCGATCGCTGCCGCATCCTACGACCGAGGATATGTCGGCTGCTTGGCCCGTGGCAGACATGTCGAGGTCGCGAGCGGCGCCTGCTTTTGATCCGAAGCAGACTAATCCGTGTTTATGGAAAATTGAGCATCTGTGGCGCGATTGATTGACGCGCCGGACATGCACAACCAAAAGTAAGTTCGGGCTGGGCATCTGATCGCGAGGGAGGATGGCAATTGCGTTTGGGGCTCATATTCCCCCTTGCGGTCGGGATTATAGTTTTCTTCACCGCATTGGCGTTCTTGCTGCTGCGAGCACCGATAACTGCCGAACGCTCGATCGGCGCGCAAACATTAGAGCCGATCGAAGAAAACCCAACCGCTCACAAGGCCGGTGGCGCGGGCTTCACGTTGATCGCTGCTGCTGGCATCGGGATACTTTGGTTCTTTGTTTGGAAGTTGATAGCAATCACACTGCAATACCTGTTTGTAAGCGGAACTTCGTCGCGCGGATTTCCAGTAGTGTCGCTATCTTTCGCCATTTCGGTAGCAGCGATGTGCGTGATCGTTCTGCTTTTACGTCACGTCAGCGGACGTCCCCCGTAGAGCCGTCCACACATGGCTCGTAGCCGACTTACGGCGGGGAGCGGCGAAGTTCGCTAGTGACCCCTGAGCGGAAACGAGGTCGTCTAGACGGGCCGCCTCCTTCCCGTCTGAAGTTCTTGGAATTTACCAATTTCAGATGAACAGCGGCCAGCTCTGCATCGGTCGCGCGCTACAGCCTCACTTACGTCAAGGACGGTGGCCGTTGGCTCATCGTCGATCATCATTCCTCGGCGTTGCCATCACCTCCGAAGCAAGGCTGCGGAAGGCGTGGTCGGCTTGTGGACCCAAGGCGCTCTTTTGGCCTCTAGCCCTGCGACCGTTGTGTGTGGTCATATGATCGCCATGGGCGTTACACGGCGGGAGGACGAATGAAGCGGCGCGAATTCGTCGGACTGATCGGGGGTGCCGTGACGTGGCCCGCGGTCGTGCGAGCGCAGCAGTCGAAAAAAATTCCCAGGGTTGGTGTCCTCTGGCAGGGAGCAAATGCCGAGACCCATCCATACTTCAAGCCGCTGCGAGATGGCTTCAAGGCCATTGGATATGGCGAGGACAGCATAATCTTCGAGGATCGGTTCTTCGACAAAAATTCGGAGAACCTCGATTTGTTGGCAAGGCAATTGGTTGAGTTGAAGTGCGACGTTTTGATGGGAATCACCATTCCGCCGGCCCTGGCGCTTCAGCGGGCAACGAGCAGCATTCCCATTGTCTTTGTATACAACCCAAATCCGGTGGGATCCGGCCTTGTGTCGAGCCTCAATCGTCCAGGAGGAAATGTCACGGGAATCGCGCATGTCACGGCGTATCTTGCCGCGAAGCGCGTGGAACTGCTCAAGGATACCATTCCCTCGCTGTCGAGCGTTGCAATGATCTGGGACCCGAGTCCTGCATTTCATTTTGCCACCCAGCCAGAGCTCGAGGATACGGGCAAAGCCGCAAAACAGCTCGGACTGTCATTCGGGTCGTTCGAATGCAGCGGCCCGGAAGGTCTTGAAGATGCGTTTTCGAAGGCGAGTCGGTTTGGCGCGGCGATACTCGGCGCCAGTGGGTGGCACGTCTTCGTATTGCGGCGAATAGCGGAACTAGCCGTTGCAGCAAAGCTGCCGGTGATCGGTCAGGCTGATCCTTATCCTGAAGCCGGGCTTTTGATGTCCTATGGAGCAAATTGGACGACAGTCGCCCGAGACGCGGCTCCGCTGGTGAAGAAAATTCTCGAAGGTGAAAAGCCCGAAAACATTCCGGTTCAGGAGCCGACGGCATTCGATCTGGTGTTCAATCTCAAGACGGCGCAGGTGCTCGGCCTTCAAGTCCCACCAATCATGCTGGCACGGGCAACACGGGTAATCGAGTGAAAGTGCCGTCTCCGGAGCTTTCCTCCGGCCCGTGTGAGACCGCGCGACGAACGCTGGAGATGTCCGCCCATTGGGGCTGAGCTGCTATCCGGCATCGCATTCGTTCACGCGCTCCTCCCGTCGCGCAGCGATGCTGATGGCCGGCGGCGCTACGGGTTCGAGGGTGACGCCTGCGTCCGACGCCGGCAAATTGCTTCTATTGTCCTGCTTCCGCGAGCAGCATCGTCGGGTAGACCGGCTTGGTGAAGAACTTCGCGCCGGGCGGCAGCGGCCGGGGCAGCGGCCGGCCGGAGATCACGATGATCCGCATGTCGGCATTGTGCTGCTTGGCGAAGTGCGCCAGATCCACGCCGTCCATCTTCCCGACCAGATTGATGTCGGTGACCATCAGGGAGGGGTGGCGGACTTTCAGCGCCAGGGCGGCGGTCTCTGCGTCCTCGCACTGGAGCACGTCAAAATTGCTCTCTTCGAGCAGCAGCGCGAGCATCTCTCGCTGAATGTCGTCATCTTCGACGACGATTGCGGTCGGCCGGATCGGCTTTGACTGGCCCATGATTGCACCTCATTCCTATCATTTGTTAAGCGCGAAGGGCGGAATATGTTCCCAGCGTGGTGCGCTCGATTTCGCTCTCGCTTGGGTTGCCGATTGTTTCCGAGCCTGCGGGCAGTCGGCGCAGAAGACTCTCCGCTTCGATCAGTACGGCGCGAACGAACCTCCGCTCCTCGATCGCCTCGCTCGTGAAGTAGCCGTGCGTGACGGCATTGCTGTTCCCAAACGGCGCCCCGGAGCCTGCGGCCCCTCCGTGCATGCGGCAGCGCGCCTTGCCGCGCAGCGCGGGCGCGCGGCACGGTTCACCGCGACGTGATTGCGCGCCGCAGCGCGGGCTCGCCTGCATCGCGCCGGTGTTGCGGACGTGGCTCATGCGGGAACGGCATCCGCCAGGCCCGGCTGCGCGGCGATCAGGCTCGCATGTTGCGTGAAATGGCCGACGACGGCCTTGCCGCCATCCTGCACCGACAGATTCTGCACCGTGATCGCGCACGCGCCGTTGCTGCGATGCCGGTTCAGGGCCTCCATCATGCTCGCGAAGGTGCGCGACAGCCGGGTGAGGGCGCGCGTCAGGCTCTCCTGCTGCGGCACGTCGTCCGTGCAGGCGAGGCGGCAGGCGCAGCGCATCGCCGCGACCTGAATGCCCACCATCTGCGCCGCCAGCATGGCCTCGAGCGAATCCTTCGGCGCAATGCTTTTCAGCATCGAGACCATGAAGGAGAGGTTGCTTTGGTCGGGCTTTCGCGCAACCGCGCTGGCTTTCACGAGCTGGCTCAGGAGGCCATGCAACGCGTCGCGGTCGGCGGCGCCGAGCGCCTCGGCCAGGAGCTGTTCGCCGGCGCCTGGGTCGGCGTGGTCGATCACGATGCGGTTGCGGCGAAGCCTTACCTTCGGGCTTGCGATCGCCGCGGCACGATCGTTGATCGTGACGGGGATGGTCTTGGTACGGGTCAGGGATGTCGTCATGCGGTGTGTCCTTTGGCCGTGCAGGCGCAAGGGCTCGCGGCCGGCAAAGCCGGTCGCACCCCTGCTGTACGGCGGTTGTGAGTTTCGGACGTCGATGAGGCGTTTTCGCGCAGCAAGGCCTGCGGCGCTCCCGTCACCGGGCGTAGCGCGGAGAATGGCCGATATCGCGATGATGCCATCATGCTCCTGTTTTGCCCGACGAGTCAAACGGGATTTCGGAGATTCAGCAGATGACGTCACGGGGCCGGCTACGGTGCATGGGGTTGTTTTGGCGTTTTGTCCGGGCCCGCTCACAGCCACAGGATCTGCTTGCGATAGCCGAGGTCGTTGAGCAGCGGAGCCGCGGGTCCCTGGTGGAACACGGCGCCGCGCTCCAGCGCGAAGACGCGGTCGGCCAGCGCCAGCACGAGATCGAGATTGTGCTCGACGATCACGATCGACATGTGGCTGCGGAGCTGGTCGAACACCCTGAACAGCTCGAGCGTCACGGCCGGCGCGAGACCCTCGAACGGCTCGTCGAGCAGCAGCAGGCGTACATTGCCCGACATCGCGCGGGCGACCGCGACCATCTGCTGCTCGCCGCCGGACAGATAGTCCGCCGCGATGTTCATGCGCTCCTTCAGCCGGGGGAAGTATTGCAGGATCTGCTCCTCGTGCCAGACCACGCCGTCGCCGCCGTCGGTCTTGCGCGCGAGGCGCCCGAGCGCGAGGTTCTCGCGCACGGTCATGCCGGCGAACAGCCCGCGCCCCTGCGGCACATAGCCGATGCCGCGGCGGGCGATGTCGGGGGCGGGGAGGCTTGCAATGTCATCGCCGCGATAGGCGATGCTGCCCGACGCCGCCGGCACGAGACCGGCGATGGTTTTCAGCAGCGTCGACTTGCCGGCACCGTTGCGTCCGAGCAGCGCGACGATCTCGCCCTCGCGCACGTCGAGCGCGGCGTCGTTGAGGATGTGGCTCTTGCCGTAGAACGTGTTGACGCCGTCGAGCCGCAGCACGGTCTCGCGCGTGCCGGCTGTCTCGTCGCTGCGCCGATGCTCGACAGGAGGAATCCCCTTGCCGGTATAGATCTCCTGCACCCGCAGGTCGGCTCGCACCGCCTTGGGGCAGTCGGACATCAGCACCTCGCCCTGGTTCATCACGGTGACCACTTGCGAGAATCCCAGCACGCGGTCGATGTCGTGCTCGACGATCAGCACGGGAATGTTCGCGGCGATGTTCCTGACGAGGTTGGACACGCGCTCGCGCTCGGCCGCGGCGAGGCCCGCGAGCGGCTCGTCGAGCAGCAGCACCTGGGGCTTGGAGCCGAGCGCGATGCCGAGATCGACCAGCCGCTGCCCGCCATAGGAGAGCTCGCCGCCCTCGATCTCCTCGATGCCCTCGAGCCCGAGAAACTTCGTCAGTGCGGCGGTCTCGGCGTGGATGTCCTCGTACGCGTCGATGTCGTTCCAGATGTTGAAGCGCATGGCGCGCCGCGCCTGCAGCGACAGGCGCAAATTCTCGTAGATCGAGAGCCCGCGAAACAGGTTGGTGATCTGGAACGAGCGCGCCAGCCCCTGGTGGCAGATCAGGTTCGCCGGCACGCCGGCGATGTCGCGCCCATGCAGGCGGATCGTGCCCCGGTCGGGCGCGTAGAGGCCGGAGACCAGATTGAACAGCGTGGTCTTGCCGGCGCCGTTCGGGCCGATCAGCGCGTGGATTTCGCCGGCGGCGACCTCGAGGCTGGCGTTCTCGACTGCGCGGATGCCGCCGAACTTTCGCGAGACCCCGCTGACCTCGAGCACGGTGCCCGTCAACGCCTCCGGCCGCAGGAAGTCGGGCAGCGGCAGGCCGTCATAGATCTTGCGCCGGCTCATCGCCGCCGTCTCTTCCGGCGGTGGACGGAGGCGCCGCATGATCAGCGAACCGATCCCGACGAGGCCGCCGGGCGAATACATCACGAAGGCCACGAAAATGAGGCCGAACCAGAACAGCCAGTCCGACGTCCAGATCGAGAACAGCTCCCGGAACAGGATGAAGAACACCGCGCCGAGCGCGGGCCCGAGCAGGCTGCGCATGCCGCCGATCACCACCATCGCCAGTAGCTCGCCGGCGAACGGCACCGAGACGGCTTCGGCCGAGACGAGATAGTTCAGGAACGCGATCAGCGCGCCGGCGAGTCCCGTGACGACGGCGGAGATCACGAACACCGCGAGCTTGTAGCGCTCGACCGGATAGCCCTGAAAGCTCGCGCGCAGCTGGTTCTCGCGGATCGCGACCAGCACGTGCCCGAACGGGGAGCGCACCAGGCGCATCAGCACGTAGAGTACGGCGAGGCCGACGATCGCGACCACGATGTAATAGTTGAGCGCGCTGTCGAAGTTGACGGCGCCGATGCCGCCGCGCTTCAGCCCGCCAAGCCCGTCCTCGCCGCCGGTGAGGCTCGTCCAGCGAAAGGCTGTGGTATAGACGAGGGCTGCCAGCGCCAGCGTCAGCAGCGAGAAATAGACGCCGCGCCGGCGCAGGATCAGCAGGCCCGTGATGATCGAGGCGATCGCGACAACGGCCATCGATCCCAGGAGTGGCAGCCAGATCTGACCCGGGAAGAAATGCAACTGGATCAAACCGGCTGCATAGGCACCGATACCGAACCAGGTGCTGTGGCCGAACGAGACCAGGCCGGTGTAGCCGATGCAGAGGTTGAGCCCCATCGCCGCGATGGCAAGGCCGAGTATCCACGTGCCGGTGTTGAGCGACAGCCCCAGCGCCCGCAACAGGAACGGCAGTGCGATCATCGCAACGATCGCGATCAGCAGCGGCCTCAGCCGCTCGATGGTCGAGGCATTCCTCATTCGAACTTCTCGATGCGTTCGCCGAGCAGGCCGCGCGGGCGCACCAGCAGCACCAGGAACATCAGGAGGTAGATCGAGGCTTCACCTGCCGCCGGCTCGAAATGGATGGCGATGCCGCGCACGACGCCGACGAGAAGGGCGGCGATGACGACGCCCCAGAAACTGCCGAGCCCGCCGATCACGACCACGACGAAGGCGATGGTCATGATGTCCGAGCCCATCGCCGGATGCACCGTCGTGATCGGCGCGAAGAAGGCGCCGCCGAGCGCGGCGAGGCCGACGCCGAGCATCACGATCGCGGTCATGTAGGGCTGCAGGCGAATGCCGAGTGCCGCCACCATGTCCGGCCGCTGGATGCCGGCGCGCACCACGCGTCCGAACGAGGTCTTTTGCAGCAGCCACCAGACGCCAAGCAGGATCGCCGCGACCACGCCGAGGATCAGCAGGCGATAGCGCGAGAACAGGAAGTCGCCGACGATGACCGAGCCGCGAAAGCTCTGCGGGATCTCGGTCGAGACGGGGGCGGCGCCCCAGATCATGCGGATCGCCTGCTCCGCGACCATCGCAAGACCGAAGGTCACGAGCAGGCTGAGAATCGGATCAGCCGTGTAGAAGCGGCGCAGGATGAAGCGCTCGAACAGGATGCCGAGCAGTGCCACAGCCAGCGGCGAGATCACCACGGAGGCGCCGAAGCCGAGGCGGCTGGTCAGTTCGACGCAGACATAGGCGCCGAGCGCATAGAATGCGCCATGCGCGAGATTGACGATGCCGCCGACGGAGAAGATCAGCGACAGCCCGAGCGCGATGAGCAGGTAATAGCCGCCGAGCACGAGGCCGTTGACCACCTGTTCCAGCAAGAACTCGAACTGCATGTTGCGTCCTTGCCGCGCGCGAGCGCGTCAGGCTTTCATCTCGCAAGGGTTCTGTTCCTTGGTCGGGTAGATCGTCTCCAGCGGATCCTTCGCCGCCGGCACCGGCTCGCCCAGCACCAGCATGTCCCACTGGTCCTTCATCTGGTCTTTCGGTTTGACCGTGAACGGATAGGCTTCCTGCACCAGCTGATGATCCCAGGCGCGGAAGTACGCCTTGCGCGCCTTGCCGATGTCGAACTGCGCCTGCTTCTCGAAATAGGCGATCAACTCGCCGCTGTCGGTCGACTTGGTGGTGTTGATCGCCTCCGCCAGCAGCTTCAGGGTGATGTAGTCGATCCAGGCATGGTTCTCCGGCGGCTTGCCGTATTTCTTGGTGAAGGCCGCGACGAAGGCCTGCGATGTCGGGTTTTGCAGCGTGTGATACCAGACCGTCGGCCAGGTGCCGCTGAGATTGCCCGCGCCTGCGGCCCAGGCATCGCCGGTGTTGAGGTTGAAGCCGACCAGCGGATAGGGGAAGCCGAACTCGGCATATTGCTTGACGAGATTGGTCACCTGGTTGCCGGCGAGGTTGCAGCAGACCACGTCCGGCTTTGCCTGCCGGACCTTCAGCAGATACGGGCTGAAGTCGGTCACGTCGGTCGCGATCAGCTCGTCGCCGATCAGGTTGGCATCATGCGCGCCGAAGAACACCTTTGCGGCCTTCAGCAGGTCATGGCCGAAGATGTAGTCCGCCGTCAGCGTGAAGAACTTCTTGCCCTTCACCATGCCCTGCTGCGATAGCGCGGTGCCGACCGCGTTCACCATCACGGTGTTGGGAATGTCGCAGTGGAACGAATATTTGTTGCAGCTCTTGCCGCGCAGCGCGTCCGAGCGGGCGCCGGTCGAGAAGAACACCTTCTTGTTGCGCTCGGCCACCTGCATGATGGTAAGCGCGGAGGCCGACGAGATTTCACCGAGCAGCACCACCGCGCCGTCCTGCTCCAGCATGCGCTGCGCCTTGGTCGCGGCGGTCGCGGGGTTGATCGAATCTTCCGAGAGAAGGTCGATCTGCTTGCCAAGAATGCCGCCGGAGGCGTTGATCTCTTCCGCTGCGAGCTTCACGCCGAGTTGGGCGTAGCCGCCGATCACGCCGAGAAAGCCGGTGAGCGGCGTCAGGTGTCCGATCCGGATCTTATCGGCCTGCGCCCTCAAGATGGCGGGAAAGCCGAGCGCGGCAGCGCCGGCAAAAGCTGCGCCCGCGCGCAACAACGTCCGTCGTGGGTAGCGGATCATCTCTGTCTCCTCCCGGGGTGCATCGCGTGCCTCCCTTCAAAACCGGGTATCCGGTATTGTGAGAGAGCTTGTTTTAATGCTGGATGATAATCGCGAGCGTCATCGCCGGTGTCAACCGGCAAAATCACCGCCCGGGTTGCGACCTAGACTTTCGTTGTAAGTGCCTTGTGCGCCCGGTCCTTGGCGCCGAATTCGACCGACAGGCGGTCGGCGGCGGCCTGCACGATTTGTGCGCCGGCATGCAGCGCCTGGTTGGACAGGCGCCAGATCGGCCCGGAAATGCCGAGCGCACCGATCACCTGCCCGGTGAAATCGGTCACGGGCACAGCGACGCAGCGCACTTCCGGATTGAACTCGCCGTCGTCGAAGGCGACGCCGGTGCGTT
This sequence comes from Bradyrhizobium sp. CCBAU 53338, assembly GCF_015291665.1. NCBI lineage: Bacteria > Pseudomonadati > Pseudomonadota > Alphaproteobacteria > Hyphomicrobiales > Nitrobacteraceae > Bradyrhizobium > Bradyrhizobium sp. CCBAU 53338. The sequence continues at coordinate 5,509,206 of NZ_CP030048.1, read as the reverse complement.
GCACCTCGGCAATCTCGCGCATCAGTGCGCCGACATCGCTGATGGATTTTGGCGTCGACGGTTTCAGTTCGACGCGATCGATGAAACGCTTGAGCTGCTCGGGGCGGAGAGACGCCAGAATGATCTTGCCGAGCGCCGTGCAATGGGCGGGCCGCACCACGCCGACACGATCGGTGAGCTGGAACGCGCCGGGGCCGCTCGTGCGCGCGATGACGACCACCGCGTCGCCCATTCGCACGGCAAAATGCCCGCTTTCGCCGGTCTGGCGCGATAGCTCCTCCAGCACGGGCGTCGCGACATTGACCATCTCGATCTCGTCGAGCGCGCTTGCGGCGAGCGCAAACAAGGGGCGACCGATGCGGTAGCGCTTGTTATCCTTCTCCTGGCGGAGGTAGCCGAGCGAGACCAGCGTCTTGGCGAGATGAAACGTGGTGGAGTTATGCAGGCCGACCAGCTTGCTCAGCTCGGCGAGGCCAATGCCTTCACGATGGCGCGCCACCTCTTCGAGGATCGAGAAGGCACGTCCGAGCGACTGGACCCCGCCGCCGCGCTGCTTGTCGTCGGCCTCGTCGTCGCCATCAGGCTTGGGAGCGGGGACCAGTTTGGCAATCGCGGCCTTGCGCGGGCTTGCAGGCTTCTCGCCGGTCGTTGGCTTGGTACGCGATCTCAAGGACTGGGCTCCCTCGGGTGAATCGTTTCGGCTCTGCGTCAGCGACAGTAGCACGCAACGGGCGCGGCCGTCGGCGCGGAGCTCGACGTTCCTTCGCCGCGAAGCCTATCACAATATAAATTGACGTACAGCATTATGAGAAATAGGCTGCGCGCGGCCCTGTGATGACCGGCCGCGTTCTCCGCATCGGTACAGAAGACGTCGACGGGCCGAGAGGGAGACCGGTTGATGTCGCGAAACATGCTCAATGGCGCCCAGGTCATTGTCGATTATCTGATCCAGGAGAAAGTGCCGCAGGTGTTCGGGCTCTGCGGCCACGGCAACATCCAGTTCATCGACGCGCTGTACGAGCGTTCGTCCGACATCAAGACGATCTCCGTGCATCACGAGAGCGTCGCCGGCTTCATGGCCGACGTCTATTACCGCGTCTCCGGCCGGCCGACCGCGACCTTCACCTCCTGCGGGCCGGGCTCGGCGAATCTGCCGATCTCGCTTGCGAACGCCTTTCTCGATTCCGTGCCGTTCATGGCGATCACCGGCAATGTGCCGACCAGCCAGTTCAATCGCGGCGCGTTCCAGGAGATGTACCGGCACTATCAGGCCGACTTCCCTTCCACAGTGCGCACGATGTGCAAGAAGGTGTTCCAGCCGACCCGTGGCGAGATGGTGCCGCTCGCGGTGCGGCAGGCCTGGAAGACCATGATTACGGGGAGGCCGGGGCCTGTCGTGATCGACGTTCCCTTCGATGTGTTCATGGAATCAGCAGCCGAAGAGGCGCCAAAAGCGATCGAGTGGAGTGCCAACATCTCCAGCCGCTGCGGCGCCGATCCTGATGGTGTCGAGAGGGCTGTCGACATGCTGCTCGCGGCCGAGCGGCCGGTGATACTGGTCGGGCAGGGTGTGCGCTATGGCGGAGCGGCGGAGGAGCTGCGCAAGCTCGCCGAGCGGCTTCAGATCCCCGTGGCGGCATCCGCGAGCGGCCTCGGCGCGCTCGATGTCAATCATCCGCTGGCGCTCGGCCTCGTCGCGCGCGCCGGGCATTACCAGGCCAATCACGCCGCACGCCAGGCCGACGTGCTGCTCGCGCTCGGCGTCCGCTTCGACGACCGCACATCGAGCTCGTGGATTCCCGGCTATTCCTTCACGATCCCGCCGACGCGATTGATCCACGTCGACATCGACCCTGAAGAGATCGGCCGCAACTACCCTGTCGCGCTCGGATTGATGGCCGACGTCCGTACCTTCCTGCGGCAGGTTCATGCCGAGCTCGATCGCCGCGACAATCTCTCCAAGAAGGCTGATGCCCGCCAGAAATGGCTGGCGCAGATCGACGGCTATCGCAAGGAGTGGGACAAGTTCGTCGCGCCCGGCTTTTCCGACGATACCGTGCCGATCAACCCGCAGCGCGCGGCCGCCGAGATCGACAAGGCGTTGCCGGAGGACGCGATCCTCGTCTCCGACATCGGCGTGCATCACAATTGGCTGCTCGGCTTCTGCAAGCCGAAGCGACCGGACTCGCTGATTGGGTCGATGGGCTTTGGCCCGATGGGCTTTGGCGTTGCCGGCGTGATGGGCGCGAAGTTTGCGGCGCCAGATCGCCCCTGCGTGTCGGTCTGCGGCGACGGCGCCTTCTTCATGCATGCCAACGTGCTCGGGACGGCGGTCGAATACAATCTGCCGGTGGTCTGGGTCGTCTGGAACAATTACGCCTATGCCTCGATCCGCGGACTGCAGCGCGGCTATCTCGGCGGGCGCGAGCTTGCCACCGACTTCAAGCATCCGGAAACGGGCGAGCGCTACAATCCGGATTTCGCGGCGATGGCGCGCTCATGCGGTGTGGAGGGCGTGCGGGTCGATCGCGCCGGCGATATCGGAGAAGCGATACGCAAGGGCATTGCGGCCAATAGGCCCTATCTGATCGACGTCGACATCGCCGCCGACGTCAACCCGGCCGGTGCCGGCGTCTGGGAATTGCCGGGTCTTGGCCAGAGCAAGGCCGGCATCGGCACGCGGTTCCAGCCGGGCTGATCGCGGCCTGCAAATCACCAGATAAGAAAAATAGGGAGATGGGAATGACGCTCGCAGGCAAGAAGGTCGTCGTGATTGGCGGCTCCTCAGGCATCGGCCTCGCTACGGCGGAACTCGCGAAGAACCAAGGTGCTGATGTCGTCATCGCGTCGCGCAGCGCATCGAAGCTAGATCCGATCGCTGAGCGGCTGAAAGTGATGGCGATTCCAACCGACGTCACCAACGATCAGAGCGTGGCCGGGCTGTTCAAGCGCACCGGCCCTGTCGATCACGTCGTGCTGACGGCCGCGCAGCTTCGCACCGGGCCGTTCAGGACGGTCGCGATGGAAGACGTGCGGGCCACGATGGAAGGGAAATTCTGGGGCGCATGGCGCGTCGCGCGCGAGGCCGAGATTCGGCCCGGCGGCTCGCTGACGCTGGTCACCGGTTTCCTCAGCGTCCGGCCACGGCCGAATTCGGCGATCATTAGTGCTGCCAATGGCGCGCTGGAGTCGCTCGCCCGCGCGCTGGCGCTCGAGCTTGCGCCGGTGCGTGTGAATGCGGTGTCGCCTGGCGTGATCGATACGCCGATCCGGGCTGCGATGCCGGAGGCAGCGCGGAAGGAGATGCTGGCCAAGACGGCGGCCGCACTGCCAGTCGGGCGCGTCGGTATGGCCGAGGACATCGCCCAGCAGATCGGAAGCTTCATGAGCAACGGATTTGCAACGGGCTCGATCGTCTATGTCGACGGCGGCGCGCTGGTGAATTAAGGAGCAGGAGCATGGCCGAGGAAAGCAATGGCGCCTTCATCCGCAACATTGCGGAAGTGCCCTGGCGCGAGTTTCCCAACCATTTCGGCGGCGCGCTGTCGAAGCCGCTGGTGATGCCGGAGAACGCGCGCTCACGCCACATCGATTACCGCATCTCGATGTACCAGCCGATGGCCTATGTGGCGCGGCATCATCACAAGGTGCAGGAGCAAGTCTATCACGTGCTCGACGGCGAAGGGTTGATGGAGATCGCGGGAAAGAACCATGTCGTGCGCAAGCACGACGTGATCTTTCTGCCGCCCGGTGTCGAACACGCGATCTCGAACTCGGGGTTGACCGATCTCGTTTTTTTGGTGGTGACGTCGCCAGTCACCGACGACGAGAAGCCGGTCTGACCGATTAGCGCTCGCTCGATGCGAGGCGGACGGCGCGGACCCTCGCTGCTTTCGCGCGTGCTGAGATCATGCTGCGCGCCTTGCCATGGGCCGCGCCGTTCTTGCGGAGCAGGGCGACGAGTCGCTTGCGGGCGCGGTTTGCTGCGAGCCGCACTGCCAGCTGCTCGGCCTTGCGAATGATGGTCGCGGTTGATGGCGTCAGGTTTGCCGGCACCCAGGCGACGTCCTTGGTCTTGGACAGGCTGGCGACGCCTTCGCAAGGCGCCTCGCGGGGCAGGTCGATCCGGATCGCGAGAGCTTCCGTGCGCTCGATCCAATCTTCGGCCTTGGTACCGGTGATGATGCGGACGTAGTCGCGCGTCTCGCGCGGCAACTCGCTCTCCTTGGCGAGCCATTTCTGGATGCGGCCGGGGCCAGCATTGTAGGCGGCTGCGGCCAGGCCAAGATTACCGAAATCGTCGCGGAGCTTGCGCAGGAACTTTGCCGATGCCGGCAGCGCCTTCATGGGATCGAAGGGATCATCGAGCCCGACTTCGGCGGCCGTCTCCGGCATGAATTGCGCAACGCCCTGGGCGCCGGCTTGGCTGACCTCGTTGGACCTGAAGCGGCTCTCTTGCCAGAGCAGGCGAGCGAAGAACGGCACGGGAATGCCGCTCTCCTCGGCCGCTTCCTTCAGTGCACGGCAAAACTGCTCGGTCGGAGACGCCGGAGTCTGCACGGCCGTTTCGACCGAAGGCGTCGGCTCGATCGTCTGTTCGTAGGACGCGCGCGCATTGGCAAGCTCGATGGCCTGCACGCTTGTCAGGAACAGTTCGACAAGGGGGACCAGGGAGGGCGCGCGATCAGCCTTGCGAGCTGTGTCGTCGAAGCTTGACGCTTGCCAGGTTGGCGGCGAACTGACGTCGCACATCAGAATCAGGAACGCAGCGCAAGCGGCGACAAGAAATCGCATCTCGGTTCAGAGTCCTCGAACTGTGGGGGAACGACCAGCGGTGTGCCGGTGACAAGGACTTCTTAACCGTAATTGCGGCGAAGCTGCGATTCCGCGCTACGGCAGGTGTTAGTACGGTGTTCCCGCGCCAAGAACGCGACTCTTGTCCCGCGGTTCTACGGGAACCGAGGGGAAATCAGGACCTCAAACGGTATTGCGGGAGGCCTTCGGCGTTTACGCCTTGGGAAAATCCTGGCGCATCGCGATCTCGGCGGCATCACCGGGCGACAGCACGGTCTGGTCGAAGGCTGCTTGCGGCGGCGTCATGATGTCGTAGAGCGAGATGCCGCCCTTGATGGGCTTGCCCATGAGCTCGCGGACGCAGTCGGCGAGTGTACCGTTGTAGACGAGATAGGGCGGACCACGGTCCTTCTGGCGCTCGCCCTTCAGCGACGGCCATTTCTTCAGCTCGGCCGGCGCATCGTAAGCGATCGGCGATCCCTCTTTGAACATAGGCATGGCCTCGGGCGGCTTGGACTATCGACGAATCCTAGAGCCGCCCGGTAAACGCGCGTTAAAGAATTGGCTCAAATCAGCCGGCAATGAAGGCGAGCAGGGTGCCGTTGGCCTTGGCCGGAGGCACGACGATCGCCGCTCCGCTGCGGACGCCTGCCGGTCCGAGGGACTTCTCGGTCGCCGCGAGATCGCCGCTGACGAGCACCAGCGCCGCGCCGCCGCGCTCGGAGAGACCGGCCAGCGGTACGCCGGGATAGCGCTTGCCGAGCTGGTCCAGCGTCAGATAGACGAAATCGGCACGGTCGCCGCCCGAGGTCACCGTCACCGCGCCATCGGCCTCCGCCTTCGGCTCGCGATCGATCAACTGGGCCAGATGCGCCGAGTCCTTCGCCGGCTCGGGCGTCGCGATCAGCACCTCGCTGATCTGCTTCGCGGCGTTGGCGTGCCTCATCAGTTCGGGGATCCACACCGTCTCGCGGGTCTTGTGCTGGCAGGCAAAGATGCGCACGCCGCCGGGCGTCTCCGCCGTCGGCCACATGAAGGTGCGAAACTTGGCGGCCGAGACCGTGCCGTCAGGCAGCGTCACAGGCCGCTCGAAGTCGGTCGGGCCGATCGGCGTGAAGCCGCGCGCGCGGATTTCCTCGGCGCCGGCGGCGGAATCGATCGCCGTGAAGGCGATGCGCTCGATGCCCTCGCCGTGCCGTTCGACGAAGGCGCGCGCCGGCGCGTTGTGCTCGGTCGGCACCAGCACTCCGAGCAGCTCCATATAGTCAGGATCGAACATGATGGTGTAGTTGCCGGTGCCCATATGCGCGCTGTGGGTGCCGCGCGGCGACAGGGTGAAGCCCAGCTTTCGGTAATTTTCGGCGGCACTGTCGAGGTCTTTCACCATGACCACGGCGTGGTCGATTCCGATGATGTTCTTGAGGGCCACTGTGATTTCCCCGGCAAGGATTACAAACTGACTTGAGACCACCATGGCGGCCGTTTGCCCTGTCTACGCCGGATGGGCGCACAAGTCATTTTCAAATCGGCGGGGGATCAGGAATTTCATTCCGCGAAATGCGGTATCGACACGTGATGGCCTCAGCGATCCTGCTCGCCGATATAGGCGGCGAGGATGGCGCGCTCTTCGCTGGTCATTTCGGTGATATTACCCGGCGGCATCGCGGTCGACCACGCAGCGACGCGGCCGATCAGGCGGATGTTCCGATGGATGTGCTCGGGCGCATCGAGCAAGATCCCCTTCGGTGCAGTGACGATGCCGGCCCAGACCGGCTCGGCCGCATGGCACATGCTGCAGCGGGACATCACGATCTCCTCGACATTGGCGACCGTGGGCTGCGCTGACAGCGAGCCCGCCTTGACCTCGCGAGGCCCGGCCGCGGACAGGAAGAGGATCGCGATCGCGCCCACGGCTGCGACGCCCCACACCCACCACGGTGATTTGCGCCCGGCATGACCTTCGTTGAAGAAGTGACGGATCACCGGCCCCAGCGCCAGCACGATCGCGACGATGATCCAGTTGAAGCGCGTGGCGTAGAGCAGGGGATAGTGGTTGCTGATCATCAGCACGACGACGGGCAGCGTCAGATAATTGTTGTGGACCGAGCGCTCCTTGCTGGTCTTGCCCAGCTTCGGGTCGGGCGCCTGTCCGGCGATCAACGCCGCGACGATCTTCTTCTGGTTCGGAATGATCACCGCGAAGACGTTGGCGACCATGATGGTGCCGATCAGCGCGCCGATTTGGTTGAAAGCCCCGCGTCCGCTCAGCACGTGGGTGAACGCGTAAGTCAGCGCGACCAGGAATAGATAACCGCCGATCGCAAACGGCAGCTCTCGCTGCGCGAGCCCGGTGCGACAGGCGGCCTCATAGAGCAACCAGGCCAGCGCGAGGCTGCACAAGCTGAACAGTCCGGCCTGGAATGGCGTGAGGTCGAGGGTCGACTTGTCGACCAGGAACAGATCGGCGTCGAGATAATACACCACCACCATCAGCGCGAAGCCGGACAGCCAGGTGGTATAGGCCTCCCATTTGAACCAGGTGAGTTCGTCCGGCATTTGGCCAGGGGCCACCAGATATTTCATGATCCGGTAGAAGCCGCCGCCATGAACCTGCCAGGCCTCACCCTGCACACCATCAGGCAGATCGCTCCTGGGCTTGAGGCTGAGGTCGAGGGCGATGAAATAGAACGAGCTGCCGATCCAGGCGATCGCGGCTACCACGTGCAGCCAGCGCAGCAGCAGGCTCGCCCATTCCGATATGATCGATCCCCACATGATCACCCCATCAATCGCGACGCCGATGCCGCAGCTTTGATGACCGCAGCCGCCGGTCGCGCCCTCACAATGTGTTGCACCGATCCGTGCCGTTTTCCAGTACGATGGGTCTTAGCAAATGCACATCGTGCGGGCATGAGCTGACGTGGGATTTGGCAGATGAAGTCGGGGAGGAAGGCGACGTGATATCTCGTGTTTCGCAAATCATGCTGCCTGTGTGGATGCTGCTCGCGTGCGGCGGCGCGCAAGGCGAGCCCGTGTTGCAGGGCAAGGACGCCTATGGCAGCTGGCAGGTCGACAAGCCCGGCACAGTCAGGCTGATCCGCCCGCAGGATATGGCCAAGCCCGGCGCCTCGCCCTCGGTCTCCAATCCCACGCGCGTGACGACGCGCGGCAGCGCGATGCCGCTCGTGCCCGATGGATTCAAGATCGAGCTTTTGGCCGACGGCCTCTCCGATGCGCGGGTGCTGCGCGTCGCGCCGAACGGCGACATTTTCGTTGCCGAGACGGGACCCGGACGCATCCGCGTGCTGCGTCTCGGGGAGAGCGGCAAGGTTGCGATCAATGAGGTCTTTGCCAGCGGGCTCACCCGCCCGTTCGGCATCGCCTTCTTCCCGAACGGCGACAATCCGCAATGGGTCTATGTCGCCAACACCGGCAATGTCGTCCGCTTTCCCTATCACGCGGGCGACCTGAAGGCGTCGGGCAGGGCTGACGTCGTGGTGACGAACCTCGCGCAAGGGTCGGGCCATTCCACGCGCGACATTGTGTTCACGCCCGACGGCAAGCGCATGCTGGTGTCGGTCGGCTCCGCCAGCAATGTCGCCGAGGGCATGGGGAGTCCACCTGGCGGGCTCGAGGCCTGGTCGCGCACGCAAGCGGTCGGCGCGTCCTGGGGCTATGAGGCAGAGCGCGCCGCGGTACTCTCCTTCACCCCCGAGGGCAAGGACCGCAGGCTCTATGCGACCGGCATCCGCAACTGCGTCGGCCTCGCGATCCAGCCGCAAACCGGGCTTCCGTGGTGCTCGACCAACGAGCGCGACGGGCTCGGCGATGATCTCGTGCCCGACTACGTCACCAGCGTGAAGGAGGGCGCCTTCTACGGCTGGCCGTGGTTCTACATCGGCAACAACGAAGACCCGCGTCATGCCGGCGCGCGGCCGGACCTCAAGGACAAGGTGACGGTGCCTGACGTCCTGGTGCAGCCGCATTCCGCCTCCCTCGGCATGACGTTCTACCAGGGCACGCAGTTTCCATCCGAATACAAGGGCGATGCCTTCGCCGCCGAGCACGGCTCCTGGAACCGCTCGAAGCGCACCGGCTACAAGGTGATCCGCATCAGGATGAGGGACGGCAAGCCGACTGGCGAGTACGAGGATTTTGTCACGGGCTTTGTCGTGAACGACGGCCAGGTATGGGGACGGCCGGTCGGCATTGCAGTGGCGAAGGATGGCGCACTGCTGATTTCAGAGGATACTGGCGGCACGATCTGGCGGGTGACGCACTAGCGAGCGGCCGTGGCGGTGCACCCTCGCCCCTTGCAGGGCCCTGCAGGGGGAGAAGGGAAGAGGCATCGGGTTCGGCTCGCTTTACCCCCGCCGCACGCTCGCTCCGCCATCCACCGGCAGGGTCACGCCCGTAATGAAATTCGCTTCATCCGACGCCAGGAACAGCGCGGCATTCGCGACGTCCCATCCGGTGCCCATCTTCTTGCGCAGCGGCACCTTGCTGTCGCGTTCGGCTTCGACCTCGGCGCGGGTCTTGTGCCATTCGCGGGCGCGGGTGTCGACGGCCATCGGCGTATTCATCAGGCCGGGTAGGATGACGTTGGCGCGGATGCCGTATTCGGCGTTCTGGTAGGCCAACTGCTCGGTGAAGGCGATCATCGCCGACTTCGTCGCCTTGTAGGCGACGTAAGGATAAGTCGTGATCGCGGCCATCGAGGAGATGTTGATGATGGCGCCGCTCTTCTGCGCACGCATGATCGGGATCACCTCCTTAGCTGCGAGAATGCAGCTTTTCAGGTTGATCGCGACGACGCGGTCGAAGGCCTCTTCGGTGATCGCCAGAAGCTCGGCATCGCCTCCGGCGAGACTCACGCCGACATTGTTGTGCAGCACGTCGATGCGGCCCCAGCGCGATTTGGCGTCGGCAACCATCGCCTTGATGTCGGCGGACTTGGTCACGTCGGCCTTGAAGGCCGCGGCGATGCCTTGCTGCGCCGCGATCAGATCGACGGTCTCCTGCGCCGACTCCAGATGATGGTCGACGCACAGCACCTTGGCACCTTCGCGCGCAAAGATGAGCGCGGTGGCGCGGCCGTTGCCCATGCCTTCGCCGGGGCTCTGGCCGGCGCCGACCACGATCGCAATCTTGTCCTTCAAGCGCATGTCAGTTCACTCCCGGGATCGGGTACTGCTGGAGTACCTCTTTGTAAGTGGGCTCGTTGTCGATTTTCATGGTCGCGAGCACGCGTACCACGCCGCAATAGAAGGCGATGGTGAGGACGAGGTCGGTCATGTGCTCATCGGACAAATGGTGCTTGATCTCGGCGAAGGTCGCACCCGACATCGCTAGCTCCCGCACCATCTCGCGGGCGCCTTTCAGGATCGCCCTGGCGAGCGGCTCCAGCTTCGACGGCTTGCCCTCGGTCTCTGCCATCAGGCCCGCGATGTCCTCGTCGGTGACCCCGAACTCCTTGCCGATCTTGACGTGATGGGTGAATTCATACTCCGATTTCTCCATCCAGCCGACCTGGAGGATGGCGAGCTCGCGCAGGCGCGGATCGAGCTTGCTCTTGAAGCGGATGTAGCTGCCGATGCCGTTGAAGGCGCGCGCCATCTCCGGCGAGTTGACCAGCAGCTTGTGCAGATTGGTGTTGCGCTTGAGCATGTCGCGATATTCGGGCGCGACCTGATCGGCCTCGAGGTAGGGCAGGCGGGCCATGGATGTGTTTCCCCTAGTGCTCTTGTGACTCGCGTTCGGGAGCTTGTAGCGTTACGCCGCCGTCGACCACCAGCACCTGGCCTGTGATGTAGCGTGCAAAATTGCTCAGCAGAAACTTGACGGCGTGGCCTACGTCCCAGCCGGTGCCTTCGGTCTTTAGCACGGCGCGCCTTGGCGCGCTGGGCGCGGGCCTGCTCGCTCATGCCGCGGGCATAGACCATCGGCGTGTACATCGGTCCCGGGCAGATGCAGTTGACACGGATATTGTCGCGGCCGTGGTCGACCGCCATCGCGCGGGTGAGCCCGATGATCGCGGCTTTCGAGGTCGTGTAGGTCGTGAGCCCGCGCGGGCGCAGCGCCGAGATCGAGGAGATGTTGACGATCGCGCCGCCCCTGGCCGTCCTGATCATCGCGGGGATCGCGTGCTTGGAGAGCAGGAACATGGTCTCGACATTGACCTGCATGACGCGGCGATATTGCTCGGGCGTCTCCTCGACGACGCTGCCGCGACTGCCGATGCCGACATTGTTGTCGAGGAAATCGAGCCGGCCCCATCGGTCGAGCGCGGCCTCGACCAGCATCTTGCAGTCGGCTTCGCTGGTGACGTCGCCGCCGTGGGCCGCGGCCGTACCGCCTTCGGCCGCGATCATCTCGACAGTACGCTCGGCGAGCTTGAGATCGCGATCGGCGACCAGCACTTTCGTGCCGGAGCGGGCGAGCAGAATTGCTGCAGCGCGGCCGTTGCCGATGCCGTCGCCTGCGGCGCCGCCGCCGCTGATCAACGCCACCTTGCCGGCGAGGCCGGCATCGTCCTCAGGACCCTGCATGTCGTTCCATCCCGGATATTTTCGTGCAAGTTAGCAATGCCGTGTCGAGGTGAGAAGGCCGGCGGTCCCGCGCCGATGTCATTGACATCGCACGGAATTGCATGCCGCCGGACGAGATTGCGAACGCACCGGCGCGCGCCTGGAGGAACCGACTTCACGCGATCGCGTTTTCTGCGGAGCCTTTCCCGCGTTAGGCTCCGTCCCGGGGACTCCCAACCGCCAGTGGCTTGCCGATGAATCTGCTTGATCCACAAGGGCCCGTGGCTGCGGCCAACAGCACCATTTTGGTCGATTCCGTCTTCATCATGCTCGCGATCGTGGTGCCGACCATCTTCGCGATTTTGGCTTTTGCATTCTGGTTTCGGGCGTCGAACACCAAAGCACGCTATCAGCCTGACTTCGTCTATTCCGGCCGCGTCGAGATGGTGGTGTGGGCGATCCCTGCGCTCACCGTCATCCTGCTTGGCGGCGTCGCCTGGATCGGCTCGCACCAGCTCGATCCCGCGGCGCCGGTGCCGGGCACAGGCAGCCCGGTGCGTATCCAGGCCGTCTCGCTCGACTGGAAGTGGCTCTTCATCTATCCGGACCAGCGCATCGCCACCGTCAATACGCTGACGGTGCCGGCGGGTGCCGAGCTGAATTTCCAGCTGACGTCGTCGAGCGTGATGAACACGTTCTTCATCCCGCAGCTCGGCAGCATGATCTACACCATGAACGGAATGGTGACGAGGCTGAACCTGCGCGCCGACAATGAGGGCAAGCTCAAGGGCTTGTCGGCGCATTTCTCCGGCGATGGCTTTCCGGACATGATGTTCGACGTCAATGTGATCTCGCCGCTGTCATTTCCGGATTGGGTCGCGACCACGGCGAAGACTGACGCCGTGCTGAACGAGGACAGCTACAAGAAGCTGATGCAGCAGGGCGTCGAGAAGGGCAGGCCGACCTATCGGCTGGACGACCCGCGCCTGTTCGACCTGATTGCCACCCAGCACATTCCGCCGGGGCCGGGACCGGAGCTCGTCTCCGATGCCGGCCGTCCTCACAGTGGGGGCGTTGATGCTCGGTAAGCTCGACTGGTCGGCCATTCCTTTCGATCAACCCATTCCGCTTATCGCGGGTGCGATCGTACTGGTTGCGGTTTTGGCGGTGCTGATCTGGGTCGTCGTGAAGGGCCATCTGCCTTACCTCTGGCACGAATGGATCACGAGCGTCGATCACAAGCGGATCGGTGTCATGTACATCCTGCTGGCGTCGGTGATGCTGCTGCGTGGCGGCAGCGACGCCATCATGATGCGGATCCAGCAGGCGATTGCGTACCAGTCGCAGGGCTATCTGCCGCCGGAGCATTATAACCAGATCTTCTCTGCGCACGGCACGATCATGATCTTCTTCGTGGCGATGCCGTTCGTGATCGGGCTGATGAACCTCGTCGTGCCGTTGCAGCTCGGCGTGCGCGACGTCGCATTCCCGACGCTGAACTCGGTCGGCTTCTGGCTCACGGCGACCGGCGCGCTGCTGGTCAATCTCTCGCTCGTGGTCGGCGAGTTCGCCCGTACTGGCTGGCTCGCCTTTCCGCCGCTGTCGGAGCTGTCCTATTCGCCCGGCGTCGGCGTCGACTATTACGCCTGGTCGCTCCAGATCTCTGGCGTCGGCACGCTGGTCGCGGGGATCAATCTTGTGACCACGGTGCTGAAGCTGCGGACCAAGGGCATGAACTATCTGCGCATGCCGATGTTCTGCTGGACCACGCTGGCTTCCAACCTGCTGATCGTCGCAGCCTTCCCAATCCTTACCGCCACTCTCGCGATGCTGCTGCTCGACCGCTACCTCGGCTTTCATTTCTTCACCAACGAGGCTGGCGGCAACGTCATGATGTTCATGAATCTGATCTGGGCCTGGGGGCATCCCGAGGTCTACATCCTGGTGCTGCCCGCCTTCGGCATCTTCTCAGAGGTCGTCTCGACCTTCTCCGGCAAGGCGCTGTTCGGCTACCGCTCCATGGTGCTCGCCACCATGGCGATCTGCGTCATCTCCTTCATGGTCTGGTTGCACCACTTCTTCACGATGGGGGCTGGTCCTGATGTCAACGCCATCTTCGGCATCGCCAGCATGATCATCGCGGTGCCGACGGGGGTGAAGATCTACAACTGGCTGTTCACGATGTATGGCGGCCGCATCCGCTTCGCGCCGCCGATGCTGTGGGCCGTCGGCTTCATGGTCACCTTCATCATCGGAGGCTTGACCGGCGTGCTGGTCGCGGTGCCGCCCGCGGATTTCATGCTCCACAACAGCATGTTCCTGGTCGCGCACTTCCACAACGTCATCATCGGCGGCGTGCTGTTCGGCGCCTTCGCCGGTTTCGAGTACTGGTTTCCGAAGGCGTTCGGCTTCCGTCTCGACGAGCGGTGGGGCAAGCTGGCCTTCTGGTTCACCTTCTCAGGCTTCTACATCACTTTCGTCCCGCTCTATGTCGCCGGCATGCTCGGGATGACGCGGCGCATGCAGCACTATGACGTCGCGGAGTGGCGACCCTGGATGATCGTGGCGGCGATTGGCATGGCGGTGCTGTCAGTCGGCGTCATCTGCCAGATCATGCAGCTCGTGGTCAGCATCCGCAATCGCGAGGCGCTGCGCGACCGGACCGGCGATCCCTGGGATGGACGCTCACTGGAATGGGCGACCTCGTCGCCACCGCCGGTGTTCAATTTCGCCTTCCATCCTGATGTGCGCGGCGAAGATGCTTATTGGGACATGAAGATCCATGCCCGGCAGCAATCGCTCGAGCACGAGACGCCCGAGTATCAAGATATCGAGATGCCCAGAAACTCGCCGACAGGATTCGTCTGCGCGTTCTTCGCGACCATCATGGGCTTCGCACTGATCTGGCACATCTGGTGGATGGTGATTTTGGGCGGCATCGGCGCGTTCGCGACCTTCGTCGTGTTCGCCTGGCGCGACCATGACGAGTACGTCATCCCGGCCGCTGAGGTCGCCGCGATCGACCGTGTCAACCTCGAGGAGCGGCGCAGCCTCGTCAGCATGGCGGGGGCAATCTGATGGCGATGACCGCGACCGTCGGCCACGCGCATGCCGATCCCCATCACATTGGCCTTGTCGTCGAGCATCCCGGGCCCGCGCCGAAGCGGATCGTCACCGCCTACGGCTTTTGGGTGTTCCTGCTCTCCGACATCGTGATGTTCTCCTGCTTCTTTGCGGCCTATGCGGTGCTGGCCGGCCAGACCGCGGACGGCCCCAAGGGCTCGGAGATTTTTGAGCAGCGTAACGTCGCGATCGAGACGGTCTGCCTGCTGCTGTCGAGCTTCACCTGCGGCATGGCCAGTATCGCGGCCGACGTCCGCAACCGGTTCTGGTTCTACCTCGGCATGGGCGTAACGTGCGCGCTCGGGCTGATCTTCCTCGCCATCGAGTTCAAGGAATTCGCCGACCTCGTCGCCCGCGGCTATGGTCCGTCGCGCAGCGCGTTCCTGACCGCGTTTTTCTCGCTGGTCGGATGCCACGGCTTGCACGTGTCAGCCGGCGTGCTCTGGCTGCTCACCATGATGGCCCAGGTCTTCGCAAAGGGCTTTCGCGCCGACGTCCTACGCCGGATGATGTGCTTTGCACTGTTCTGGCACGCGCTCGACATCATCTGGGTCGGGGTGTTTTCCGTCGTCTATCTGCTTGGAGGTGGCGCATGACCGATCAGACGCACATCGAACATGATCTCGCGCCGGGCGAAGAAGAGCAACACAGCGTCGGCGAGCGTGTCCTCGGCTATGTCGTTGGCCTTGGCCTGGCGCTGCTGCTCACTGCGACCTCGTTCTTCATCGCAGGCACCAATCTGGTCTGGCAGCCGTCGATTCCCGTCGCGCTGATCGTGCTGGCGATCGCGCAGATGGGCGTGCATCTGGTGTTCTTCCTGCACATCACCACGGGACCTGACAACACCAACAACGTACTGGCACTGGCCTTTGGTTTGCTGGTCGTCTTCCTGGTCGTCGGCGGCACCGTCTGGATCATGGCGCACCTCAACCAGAACATGCCGCCGATGGATCAGTTCATCCGGATGCACAGCTAGATCTGCACAAAAAAGAAGAGCCGCTTGCGTGTGACAAGCGGCCCAAGTCTAGGGAGGAAACGCCCGAGCAAAGCAATCGGCCGAAGCCGGATTGCCGCCAAGGAAACGCACGCGCAAAGCGCTTGCGTACACATATAGGTGCAGCAACTTCCGTTTCAGTTCAATTCCGGATCAATACTGTCTTGGCCTACCACTCACGGCTGCGTGAACTAATTGTTCACTTTGGCCGGCGGCAATTATAGGCCTTGCGGAAGCCCGAGGCCTGCGCGTCGTCTTCGGTGCAGAACCAGCGGTCGGGCTTGGTGGTCGCGGCGTAGCTCGGACACCCCCGCAGATGATAGATGCCGATATTGCCGGTGACGTGGGCGCGCACCGCGAGCTTGCCCTTGATGACGCAACTCGGCGGTGCCGTCAGCTCCTCCGGAAACAGCACCGCGCGAATCTCCTTGTCGCGGTCGGCGCGGCAGGCTGCGCCGAGCAGGGCGCCGTCCTTCTTGCCGGTCCGGAATTCTTGCGGTGCAACAAAGCAACCTCTCCAGATTCCGGCCGACGCCGATTTGGCCTCGGCGGCGGCCGGCTTGACGTTGGCCTTGAGGGGCTCGCGCGCGATGCCAAAGCCCAGCCTGACCAGTTGCTCGTTCAACGAGACCTTGTCGCCCTCGACCGTGCAGATCGCGCGGTGGCGCTTGCCAAAGCTCTTCTCCGGGCCGACGTCGTCACAGCGAACCGGCTTTCCGTCGATCAGCTTGGTAAGCTGGTCGCGGGCCTCGATGCCGCAGGTCCAGGGATCGGCGTGGTCGTCGATGCAGACCTGGTCGAGTTCGGGCGCGTCGACGCCGTCGAGCCGATAGGTGACGTCGCCAAGCTGGATCGAATTGGCATCCCGAACCGTCGCAGCTGCGGTCAGCGCGGCGGCGGGGCTGGCGGCCCCCAGAATTGCGGACAGAGCGAGAAACAAAACGAGCGCGAAGGCGCGGGCGGCGGCAAATGAATTCTCGAGGGACATAATTTCTCGCTATCGATTGCTCTTGCCCCTCGTTCCTAGCATCCGGCAGTCGCCAGACCAATGGTCTGCGCTGTGCGAAGTGCGACATTCGCCCGCCGGCCTTTACTCGCCGTGCGGTCTGCCCCTATCGTTCCGCGGCCTTGTGAGCCGCGATGGCCGAATCGCACGGGAAGTGGCGAGGGCGGGAGGAAGAAGTTTTGATGAAAGATCCCGTGGACGTCCTGATCATCGGCGCCGGCGCTTCGGGCGCAGCGGTGGCGTGGTCGCTGGCCGAGACCAAGATGCACATCCTCTGCCTGGAGCAGGGCGGCTGGATGAACCCCGCAGAATACCCGAGCACGGGCCGCGACTGGGAGGCCAAGTTCTACGGCGAGTGGTCGTCGAGCCCGAACGTCCGCGGTCGGCCCGAGGATTATCCGATCAATGACGACAATTCCCCGATCAAGGTCGTGAACTATAATGCGGTCGGCGGCTCGACGGTAATGTACACCGCACACTGGCCGCGGCTGCATCCCTCCGATTTCAAGGTGAAGACTCTCGACGGCGTCGCAGACGACTGGCCGATCGACTACGACACTCTGACGCCGTTCTTCGAGGAGAACGACCGCATGATGGGCACCTCCGGCCTGTCAGGCGATCCGCTGTCGCCGCTGACGCATCCGCCGATGCCGCAACAACCGATGGGACTGTCCGGCGCCATCATCGGCAAGGCCATGAACAAGCTGGGCTGGCACTGGTGGCCGTCGGACACGACGGTCGCGACGATGGATTACGAAGGGCGCGCGCGCTGCATCAATCTCGGCCATTGCACGCCCGCCTGCGCGCAAGGCGCAAAGTCCTCGACCGACATCACCTATTGGCCGCACGCGGTTCGCGCCGGCGTCGAGCTGCGTACCCATTGCCGGGTGCGCGAGATCACCACCGACGAGCACGGCATGGCCACAGGCGTCGTCTACTACGACAAGGACGGCGTCGAGCAGTTCCAGCCGGCACATGTCGTGATCATCGCCTGCAACGGCGTCGGCACGCCCCGCCTGCTGCTGAATTCGAAATCTGACCGCTTCCCGAACGGCCTTGCCAATTCATCCGGCCTCGTCGGCAAGAACTTGATGTTCCACCCCTATGCGCAGATCTACGGCTACGTGAAGGAGCCGACCGACTCGAACCGCGCACCGCCGACCTGCCTGTGGAGCAAGGAGTGGTACGACACGGACCTCTCGCGCGGCTTCGTGCGCGGCTATGGCGTCCAGTTCGTCCGCGGCGCCGGGCCGGTATTCGAGGCCGTCGTCAGCGAGCAGAAGGGCATTCTGCCGTGGGGCGAGGATCATCACCGCGTCTTCCGCAAGCTCAACGGCCATCGGCTGGGCTTCTCTGCGATCTGCGAGGATCTGCCGGAGGAACACAACCAGGTCACGCTCGATCCCGTGCTGAAGGACAGCCACGGCATTCCGGCGCCGAAGATCGATTATACGATCAGCGAGAACAGCCAGAGGATGATGGACCACGCGCTAGCCCGCGGCCGGGAGATTCTCGAGACCGCGGGAGCGACCGACATCTGCATCAACTCGCCGATCCCGTGGGGCGGCTGGCATCTGCTCGGCACGGCGCGGATGGGCACCGATCCCAAGAAGTCCGTCGTCAACGAATGGGGCCGCACGCATGACGTGAAGAACCTCTTCATCGTCGATGGCAGCATCTTCGTCACGTCGGGCGGGGTGAACCCGACCTCCACTATCCAGGCTCTCGCGCTCTACATCGCCGACCAGATGAAGCAGCGCCTCGCCAATTTGTTCGACTGAGGCCTGTCATGTCTGCAGATACTCAACTTACGCGTACCCAGTGCGACGACCTCCGCACCGTCGCCGGGATGATCGTGCCCGCCAGCGACGAATACAAGGTGCCCGGTGCCGACGATGCCGCGATCCAGGCTGATATCCTGGCGACGCTGGGCCGCGACACCAAATTGGTGACGGCCGCGCTGGACCATCTGGCGCGGCTGGCAGGGCAGCCGCTTGCCGAACTCGATACTGCGAAACGAGATGCGGTCGCGCAAGAGTTTCGCAAGAATGGCGGCGCGGCCGCGGCAACGCTCGTTCGAGTCGTTCTCCAATGCTACTACCGCGACGACCGCGTGCTGCGCTCGCTCGGGCTCGAATTGCGTGCGCCATTTCCCAAGGGTTACGTGCTCCCGGACGGCGACTGGTCGCTGCTCGACCCGGTCAAGGCGCGGGGCGGCACGCTGCGGCGCGCGCCCTAGCCAGCTGGTTAGTCAAGCACTGGCAGTCCAGCCTTGCGCTCCGGACAGGCATCTTGCGCCTGACGGAACAGGCCACCATCTGTGTGAGCCTCAAGGACTTTTGCCATGCTGGATTTCACTTCAGATATCGTCGATGACGCCGCGTCATCGCGAGCGACAGAACCTGCCCCGGTCGATGACCGGGTCTTGCTGGACGCCTATTCCAATGCGGTGATCGACGTGACCGACCGTGTCGGTCCCGCGGTCGTGCGCGTCGAGACCGGGCCAAAGGTGCCGAATGGCCGCGGGCGGGGCGGGCTCGGCTCCGGCATTGTGATCTCGCCGGATGGCCTCGTCCTCACCAACAGCCACGTCGTCGGCTCCTCCAAGGAGATCCGGCTGCGCGACGTCGAGGGCCATGTCGGCGACGCCCGGGTGCTCGGGGTCGACCCGGATACGGACCTTGCGTTATTGCGCGCCAACGGCGTGCGCGATCTGTCCTACGCTGCGCTTGGTAATTCCAAGACCCTCAAGCGCGGGCAACTCGTGATCGCGATCGGCAACCCGCTCGGTTTTGAATCGACCGTGACGGCCGGCGTCGTCTCCGCGCTGGGGCGCTCGATCCGCTCGGTGAGCGGCCGCACCATCGAGGACGTGATCCAGACCGATGCGGCGCTCAATCCCGGCAATTCCGGCGGGCCGCTGGTGTCGTCGAGTGCCGAGGTGATCGGCATCAACACCGCCATCATCAGCGGGGCGCAAGGCATCTGCTTCGCGGTAGCCAGCAACACCGCGCAATTCGTTCTGTCAGAGATCATCCGCCACGGCTACGTCCGCCGCGCCTTTATCGGCGTTGCCGGGCAGACCGCACCGGTCCCGCGGCGGCACGCGGTGCTGGCGGGGGTCGAAAACAAGATGGGCGCGCTGCTGATGCAGATCGAGCCGGACGGTCCGGCGGCGAAGGCAGGCTTGTTGCCCGGCGACGTCGTGATCAGGATGGACGGCGTCGACATCAACGGCGTGGACGATCTGATCCGTGTGCTCGACCGTGACCGGATCGGCCGGCGACTCGCCATGGACGTGCTGCGGCTCGGCCGCTTGCGGGCGATCGACATCGACCCGATCGAGCGCAAGCCGCAGCGCTAGCTGCGGGCCCCTGGGCGGGGTATGACGGTGTCATGCCTCGCCTCCGGACCCCCGCCGCATGATGTCGGCACATGAGACCTACGATGTCATTGTCATCGGCGCCGGTGCCGGTGGCATGACGGCGGCCGCTGTGGCCGCCGCCGAAGGCCTGCATGTGCTGGTGATCGAAAAGACCGCCTTCGTCGGCGGCACCACGGCATGGTCCGGGGGCATGGTCTGGATCCCCGCCAATCCCAAGATACAAGAGGCGGGGCTCTCCGACAGCATCACGGATGCCGTGCAGTATCTGTCGAGCACTGTGCCTGAACCGGCCAACGCGGGCCTGCGCGCCGCCTTCCTGGCGCGGGGGCCGGAGGCGGTCGCCTATCTCGAAGCCAATACGGAAGTTCGTCTCCAGCCGGTGAAAGTCTATCCGGACTATTATCCGGAGCGGCTGGGTGCGACGCTTGGGGGGCGCGTGCTGGAGCCGGTCGCTTTCGACGGCACGCGGCTAGGCGCGCATTTTGCGCGACTGCGTGCGCCCTTGCCGGAGTTCACGCTGTTCGGCGGGATGATGGTCAATCGTCTCGACATCCCGCATCTGCGCCGCATCGGAAAATCGCTTCGCTCGACTATGCGCGCCGCGCGTCTGGTCTCGGAATACGCATGTCAGCGGCTGCGCAGCCCGCGCGGCACGACGCTGCATCTCGGCAATGCGCTTGCCGCCCGGCTCTACGCCTCGCTGCTGGCGCGGCAAGTCGAAGTCCTCTTCAGCGCCGATGTCGAGGATTTGTCGATGCAGGGCGATCGCGTCGCGGGCGTCGTCATCCGCCACGGTTCTCGCGACCGCTCGATTGCTGCACGCCGCGGCGTGGTGCTTGCGACCGGCGGCTTCTCGCATAATGCGATTCTGCGAAAACGCTTCTTTCCGAAGGCTGCAGGTCTCGTCTCCGCCACCAACACAGCAGGTACTGGCGACGGACTTCGATTGGCGACCGCAAGCGGCGCCGCGCTCAACACAGAGGCGACGAGCCCGGCCTATTGGGTGCCGGCCTCGCTGTTCAGGCGTGCCGACGGCAACCGCGGCGTGTTTCCACATACGGTGACCGACCGTGCCAAGCCCGGGGTGATTGCCGTCAACGCGGCCGGCCGCCGCTTCGTCAACGAGGCGCTGTCCTACCACGAATTCGTGCTCGGCATGCTGCGCGACGGCAACGGCGAACCGGACCGGCCATTCTACCTGGTCTGCGACAGCCAGTTCTTGTGGAGCTACGGCCTCGGCCGCATCAAGCCGTTCACACGCAGCGTTCGTCGATTCGTGGCGAGCGGCGAACTGATCAAAGCGCCCGATATCGCGCAGCTCGCGGCGAAGATCGGCATCGCGCCGCCCGCGCTCACCGCCACGATCGCGACTTACAATGGCGATGCGAAGGAAGGCCGCGATCCCGAATTCGGCCGTGGCAGCACCATCTACCAGCGCCATCTCGGTGATATCAGCCACAAGCCCAACCCATGCGTCGCGCCTATCCTCCGTGCGCCGTTCTTCGCGATGCGCATCCATCCCGCCGATCTCGGCACGGCGATCGGTACGAAGGTCGATGCGCAGGCGCGCGTGCTGCGCGAGGACGGCACCCCGATCGTGGGGCTCTATGCCTGCGGCAACGACATGGGCTCGATCATGAACGGGAATTATCCCGGGCCGGGCATCACGCTGGGGCCGGCGCTGACGTTCGGCTATATTGCGGGAAGGCACCTGGCGGACGGGGCTGCGATGGCGACGACGCCGTGGTTGCAGGGACGCCTGCCTAGTCTCTAGCCCACCGCTGTCCGGGCGATGACACCGAGTGTATGGTGCCGATCTCTTTTACTCCGCAGCAGCCGCGAACCGGCTGTTCTCCAGCTCAGCCTCCAGCCGGGCCTTCTCCGCGATCGCCAGCTTCACGTTGGCCTCCTTCACGTGTCCGAATCCGCGGATGCTCTCGGGCACACGGGCCAGACGCGCCAGCAGTGGGATCTGCTCCGCCTTGAGCCCGGCCATTCGCCGATCGATCATATCAAGATAATCCTCAACCAGCTTCCGCTCGGTCCTCCGCTCCTCGGTGCGGCCAAACGGATCGAACGCGCTGCCACGCAAAAACTTCAGCTTGGCCAGCACGCGGAAGGCGTGGATCATCCAGCCGCCGAACTCCTGCTTCTGAAGCCGTCCCGTCGTCTTGTCGCGCTTTGCGAAGATCGGCGGGGCCAGATGGTACTTCAGTCTGAAGTCCCCATCGAACTTCTCCGACACCTTCTTGGCAAAGCTGCCGTCGGTGTACAGCCGCGCGACCTCGTACTCGTCCTTGTAGGACATCAGCTTGAATAGGTTTTTTGCGACTGCCTCGGTCAGCTCTGTCGAGGCGGGCGAGGCAATCGTTTCCGCCTTGCGCACTTTGGCGATGGTCGCGAGATAGCGGTCCGCGTAGGCCTTGTCCTGATAGCCGCTCAGGAACTCTGCGCGGGTCGCGATGATGTCGTCGAGCGACTTCGTCGGTGCGGAAGCCCGGCTCTTGAACTGGAGCACGCTGCGCACCCGTGACATGTCGTGGGCGGCGAGGCGGCCCCAGGTGAAGGCGAGCTTGTTCATCTCGATCGCGGCGCCGTTGATCTCGATGGCGCGGAGCAGGGCCTCCAGCGACAGCGGAATGGCGCCCTTCTGGAAGGCGAAACCGAGCATGAAGGGGTTGGTCGCGATGCTGTCGCCCATCAGCGCAGCGGCGATGCCGGTGGCGTCGATGATGTCGAGGTTCTTGTCTCCGACGGCGTTCCGCAGCACGGTCTGCATCGTGCCCATCTCGAAGTCGATATCGGGATTCTGCACGAAGCTCGCGGTTGGCTGCAAATCGGCGTTGATATAGGCCCTGGTCACGCCGCGCTCGGCGCGGCTGAGCGCAGTGGGTCCGGCCGAGACGATCATGTCGCAGCCGAGGATGACGTCGGCGCCGCCCGTGGTGATGCGGACCGCCGAGATGTCCTCCGGCTTCGGAGCGATGCGCACATGGCTCATCACCGCGCCGTTCTTCTGCGACAGGCCGGTGAAATCCAATGCCGAGCAGCCGCGGCCATCGACATGGGCAGCCATGCCGAGCAGGGCGCCGATGGTGATGACGCCGGTGCCCCCGATCCCGGTGACCAGGATGTTGTAGGGGCCATCCAGCTCACGCGGGGGCGGCAGCGGCAGATCGGCGAACAGCTGGCCGGAATCGACTCCCGAGGTCTTCACCCGCTTCAGCGTACCGCCATGCACGGTCACAAAGCTCGGGCAAAAGCCCTCGACGCAGGAAAAGTCCTTGTTGCAGTTCGATTGATCGATCTGGCGCTTGCGGCCGAACTCGGTCTCCAGCGGCTGCACCGAGACGCAGTTGGAGGCCTGCGAGCAATCGCCGCAGCCTTCGCAGACGAGCTCGTTGATGAAGGCGCGCTTGGCGGGATCGGGATAGAGCCCGCGCTTGCGGCGGCGCCGCTTTTCGGCGGCGCAGGTCTGGTCGTAGATCACGACCGTCAGGCCCTCGATGTCGCGCAGCTCGCGCTGCACGGCGTCGAGCTCGCGTCGGTGATGGATGGTCGCGCCCTGCGGGAAGTAATTGCTTTCGGGGTATTTGGTGGGATCGTCGGAGACGATCGCAAGGCGCTTGACGCCCTCGGCCCAGACCTGATGCGCGATCTGCGCAACATTGAAGGCGCCTTCGGCCGGCTGGCCGCCGGTCATCGCGACGGCGTCGTTGTAGAGGATCTTGTAGGTGATGTTGATGCCGGCGGCCGAGGCGGCGCGGAGCGCCAGCAAACCCGAGTGTGTATAGGTGCCATCGCCGAGATTCTGAAAGATGTGCTTCTCGGTGGTGAAGGGAGACTGTCCGATCCAGTTCACGCCTTCGGCGCCCATATGCGAGATCAGATCGGTACGGCGGGTCGGCATGCTCAGGGCCATGCCGTGGCAGCCGATGCCGGCCATGGCGCGGCTGCCTTCGGGCACGCGCGTCGAGGAATTGTGCGGGCAGCCCGAACAGAAGAACG
Source organism: Bradyrhizobium sp. CCBAU 53338 (assembly GCF_015291665.1). Taxonomy (NCBI): domain Bacteria; kingdom Pseudomonadati; phylum Pseudomonadota; class Alphaproteobacteria; order Hyphomicrobiales; family Nitrobacteraceae; genus Bradyrhizobium; species Bradyrhizobium sp. CCBAU 53338. The sequence continues at coordinate 5,485,369 of NZ_CP030048.1, read as the reverse complement.
GCGTACGCGCGAGCTTGATCTGCGAATTGGTCGTAACGGGATTGTCGAAGGCCTCGAGCCGCGCGAGACGCTGCTCCAGCACCGGGCTGTGATGCCCGAGCTTGCGTAAGCGCGCCACCAGCGCGCCCGCGACGATCGTGGGCGTCAGTTCTCCCTCGCTCGGCAGCAACGGCGCGCCTCTCTCGTCGCGCTTGCCTGTGATCGTCGGGCGCTTCGACGCATCGATGTTGTAGAGGATGCGCATCAGCTGGTCTTCGATGAAGCCGCGCTTCTCCTCAACGACTAGAACGTCCTGAAGGCCTTCGGCGAAGCGCTTGGCTCCGCTTTCCTCCAGCGGCCAGGTCAGCGCGACCTTGTAGATGCGCAAGCCCAGATCCTGCGCGTCCTTGTCGGTAATGCCGAGGTCGGCGAGCGCCTGGCGCAGATCGAGATAGGCCTTGCCGGTCGCGACGATGCCGAGCCGGGCTGGCTTGGAATCGAGCACGATGCGATCGAGCTGGTTGGCGCGGGCGAAGGCCTGCACCGCGGCCATCTTCGGACCGAACAGGCGCCGCTCGGCCTCCAGCGGCGGATCGGGCCAGCGGATGTTGAGGCCGCCGGGCGGCATCTCGAAATCATCGGGAAGTACGATCTTGATGCGCTCAGGATCGCTGTAGATGGACGCCGAACTCTCGACGGTCTCGCTGATCGCCTTGAATCCGACCCAGCAGCCGGAGAAGCGCGAGAGCGCAAAGCCGTAAAGGCCGAGATCAAGATAATCCTGCAGCGTCGCCGGATTGACCACCGGGATCAGCGCCGCCGCGAACACCTGCTCGCTCTGATGCGCCAGCGTCGAGGATTGGCAGCCATGGTCGTCGCCGGCGAGCGCCAGCACGCCGCCATTGAGCGAGGTGCCGGCCGCGTTGGCGTGCTTGAGGGCGTCGACAGAACGATCGACGCCGGGACCTTTGCCGTACCAGATGCCGAACACGCCATCGACCTTGGCGCCCGGAAACAGGCCGACCTGCTGGCTGCCCCAGACGGCGGTCGCCGCCAGATCCTCGTTCAGGCCGGGGACGAAGGCGATGTCGTGCTGCTGCAGGTGCGACTTCGCGCGCCACAGCGCATGGTCGTACATGCCGAGCGGGGAACCGCGATAGCCGGAGATGAAACCGCCGGTGTTGAGACCCTGGAGCCGGTCGCGTTCGCGCTGCAACATGGGCAGGCGGACCAGGGCCTGCGTACCGGACAGGAAGATCCGCTTCGATTCGAGCCGGTATTTATCGTCCAGCTCGACCTGCATCAGCGTCATTTCAGGAGTCCTTGTCGTCGCATCAGGTGGGAATTTTGCGCCGCGGAAAGAGGGGTGACTTGCGAAGCGGGTGTCGGCAGTCAAATGCATGGAGCACCGAAGTCAATATCGCTGGCCGCATCCGTGGCGGGCCTGCTAGTCATGGCTGCCTGTGGAGGAGCCCATGACTGCAAGTATGACTGCAAGCGCGTTCAATACCGAGATCACCGAAACTGCCGAAGCTCTCATCGGGCCGTGGCGCCAGCCGCGCCAGATGCTGCATGCGCAGGTCTACGACGCGCACGCCTCCATTCACGACGATGCCACCGCGCAGAAGCTTGGCTTCAAGGGTGGGACCATCGAGGGGCCTACGCATTTCAGCCAGTTCGCGCCGCTGGGTGCGCGGCTGTGGGGACAGGCGTGGTTCGAGAGCGGCTGTCTCTCCGCGCATTATCGCAATGCCTGCTTCGAAGGCGATGACGTGCAGGCAATCCTGTCAAAGCCTTTGCCCGGAACGAGCCAGTGCCAGATCCAGATGGTGAGGCGCGACGGCACCGAGGTGCTGCGCGGCACGGCGTCAGTCGGCGATGCGCAGGTCGCGACGGCGCTGGAGGCACGTTTGACCGAGCTCAAGCCGCTCGCCGATCCCGTGATCCTGCGTGACGTGAAAGTCGCGCATACGAGCAAGCGGCAGACGGTCCGGATGGCGTTCGACCAGAACATGGGCGACCTCTATCCGTTCTCGCTGAGGCAGAAGCTCGCAGTCATCACCGAGAACTCGCCTTACTATTCCGGCGCGAATAATCCGTGGAGGCGGGCGATCATCCCGATGGAGATGCTAAGCGTGCTGTTCCAATACCGCTCCAAGGACGACCCGTTGCCGACGAAGGGGCCTGCCGTCGGCCTGTTCGCCGATCAGGAAATCCGGCTGGTGAAGGGGCCGCTCTTCGTTGACGAGGAATACGAAGTCGAGTGCGAGGTGGTCGCGCTGTCCGGCAGCCGCCGCACCGAGAGCGCCTGGGTCAGGACGCGCGTGTTCGGCAAGGCAGGTACACTGGTCGCGACCATGCTGCTCAACATGGCGACGCTGAAGGACTCATATGCGCCGTACGAGGAGGAATATCGGCGGCTGTATGGAGCGGGGCGGTAGGCTCGCCGCCAGCTCATCCTTTGAGCAGATGCACGTCGCAAGGTCGTCGCACAGGGAATAAGCAGACGTCGATCTATGACGTAACCTTCTGAAGGTGCGACGGTTTCCGTTGCGACCCTCAGGCTCTCGCAATTGTACACAATGGCATGGCGCTTGCAGAACTCCTGGCAAAGCGAGTTCTCGCGGGGGCCTGCGTCATGTTGAACTCAACCAAGTCGACACTGGGCGTCATCAGCGCCGAGCCCGAGCCGATCAGGCTCGATTGGTCGTCGACCGCGCTCGTGATCATCGACATGCAGCGCGACTTCATGGAGCCCGGCGGCTTCGGAGAGACGCTTGGCAATGACGTGAGCCAGCTTGCCCGCGCAGTAAAGCCCATTGGGGCGGTGCTGAAGGCGGCGCGCGACACCGGCATGCTGGTGATCCATACCCGCGAAGGACATCTGCCCGATCTCTCCGATGCGCCGCGGGCGAAGGTCGAGCGCGGCGCGCCGAGCCTTCGTATCGGCGATCCCGGTCCAATGGGGCGCATCCTCATTCGCGGCGAAGCCGGCCACGACATCATCCCGGAGCTCTATCCACTCGACAGCGAGGTCGTGATCGACAAGCCCGGCAAAGGCGCGTTCTACGCCACCGAGCTCACCGACGTGCTGGAGAAGTACGGCATCGAAAATCTGCTGGTGTGCGGCGTCACCACGGAAGTGTGCGTCAACACCACCGTGCGCGAGGCCAATGACCGCGGCTATCGCTGCGTCGTCATCTCGGACGGCTGCGCATCGTACTTTCCCGAGTTTCACGAGATGGGCCTGAAGATGATCAAGGCCCAGGGCGGCATCTTCGGCTGGGTCGCTAGCTCAGCCGCGGTAATGGAGGCGATGAAGACTTCGACCACATAGGGGTATCACCATGAGCAGCTTGACGGGGATGGCCGGCAAATCCGAGATGAACAAGTCCGAGTTCAAGCCGGCGCTATGGACATCCGGCGACTGGAACGCATTTTTCGGCTTCGGCACCAACATCCTCGTCAACACGCTGGTGCTCACGGGCCTCTTGCGCTTCGTGTTGAAGATGCCTGATAGCCTCGTGTTCGGCCGCATCCTGCCCGCACTCGGGTTGATGATGTGCCTCTCCACCTTCTACTACGCCTTCCTCGCCTATCGGCTCGCTCAGAAGACCGGCCGGAGCGACGTCTGCGCGCTGCCCTCGGGCGTCAGCGTACCGCACATGTTCATCGTCACCTTCGTGATCATGCTGCCGGTAACGCTCAAGACCGGCGATCCCATGAAGGGCTGGTCGGCTGGCCTCGTCTGGGTGTTCTTCCAGAGCTTTATCCTGATGATCGGCGGTTTCATCGCGCCGTTCATCCGCAAGATCACGCCGCGCGCGGCGCTACTCGGCACGCTTGCGGGCGTCTCGCTCACCTTCATCGCGATGCGTCCGGCGCTCGAGATGTATGTGACGCCGCAGATTGGCCTCGTCTGCTTCGCCATCATTCTGGTGAGCTGGTTCGGTGGCGTAAAATATCCAAAGGCCATTCCGGCCGGCCTGGTTGCGATCGTGGTCGGCATGGTCATTGCCTGGGGCTCGAACCTGCTCGGTTTCGGTCTCGGTGGATTGAGCATCAAGGGCGTCGGTGATGCCTTCGCCAATTTCGGCTTCTCCGTGCCGATCCCGGCGGTGAACCATGTCTTTTCCGGATTCGAATATCTCGGCGTCATCCTGGTCACCGCCATTCCGTTCGGCATCTATGACCTCGTCGAGGCCATGGATAATGTCGAGAGCGCGGAAGCGGCCGGCGACGAATATCCGACCACGCGCGTGCTGACAGCCGATGGCGTCGTCAGCCTGATCGGCTGCCTGATGGGCAATCCTTTCATCAACGCAGTCTATATCGGTCATCCCGGCTGGAAGGCCATGGGCGGCCGCATCGGTTACTCGGCAGCGACCGGCGTCATGGTGGTGGTCTTGTCCTGGTTTGGCGTCATCTCGGTCCTGCTGGCGCTGGTGCCGGTCGTCGCGATCTCGCCGATCCTGCTCTATATCGGCATGCTGATGACCGCGCAGGCCTTCCAGACGACGCCGTCGAAGCACGCGCCCGCCGTGGCGCTGGCGTTCACGCCGCATCTGGCCGCTTGGGCCAAGCTTCAGATCGACACCATGCTCGGTTCGACCATGACGGCAGCGGCGACCGTCGGCGGTATGGCCGCCGACAAGGCCGACGCGGTCAAGGCGGCTGCCATCGCAGCGCTGCCGCAACAGGGCGTGATCTATCACGGACTGGAAGTGATGGGCGGCGGCTCCATCCTGGCGGGTCTCATCCTGGGCGCGATCGGTGTCTTCATCATCGAGCGTGATTTTGAAAAGGCGTCCGCCTTCGCACTGGTCGGTGCCGTTCTGACTTACTTTGGCTTCATGCACGGCGAAGCCGTCGGCATCGGCGGCGGTTTTGGTGTCACGCCCGCGGTGGCGTTCGCCTATGCGGTGATGGCGGCCGGCCTGTTCGCTGTGAGCAAGCTCGGCGCCACCGAGCACTATGCCGCACATCCGGAAATGCACGCCGCGCCCGCGGAGTAGGGCGGACGGCAACAAGAATGGCCGGGCGACATCGTTGTCGCCCGGCCGTTTTATTCGTGGCGCAGCTACCCGCCCTTGACGGCGCCTGCCGTGAGCCCGGCCACGATCTGCCGCTGCGCGAACACCGTGAGCAGCAGCACCGGGAGGGTCACGATCAGTGCGGCCGCAGCGAGCGGGCCCCAGCTCAACTGGTCGAACGAGATCATGTTGTAGACGGCGACGGGCAGGGTGCGGGTCTCGCGTCCCGCCAGCACGATGCCGAACACGAAATTGTTCCAGGAGAAGATCACCGCGAGAATGAAGGCGACCGCGATGCCGGGCTTCGCGATCGGCAGCGCGACGTGCCGGAATACCTGCCAGCGGCCAGCGCCGTCGATCAGGGCAGCTTCCTCCAGCTCCATTGGCGTCGTCTCGAAATAGCCGATCATGATCCAGATCACGATCGGCACCGTCACCACGAGATGAATGATGATCTGGGGCACCAATGTGCCGAGCAGGCCGAGCCACTGGAACAGCAGGAACAGCGGGATCAGGTAGGAGAGGCCTGGCGTGATGCGGGCGATCAAGATCACGATGGCCGATTTGTGCGCGGCCATGCGCGCGATGCCGTAGCCGGCGGGGACGCCGACTATCAGCGCAAGCACGGTCGCGCTGCCTGTCACGATCAGGCTGTTGAAGAAATAGGTGACGAAGCGGTTGGAGGAGAGCACGTCGGCATAGTTCTTCCAGGCGAAGTGCTCTGGGATGAAGACCGGTGGGTAGGCGGCGTTGTCGACCTCGAATTTGAGCGAGAGCGACAGCATCCAGAGGAAAAACAGGATTGCCGGCGACACGATGACGAGCACCGCGAACCACAGGCCGATCTTGCCGCTGATTTGCTTCGGGGTCATGCGTCGCTCGCGATTTCTGACCACAGCATGCGCTGGCGGGCGTAGAGCATAACCGCAGCAAGCAGGACAATCAGCAGGAAAAACACCACCGCGATCGCCGAGCCGTAGCCGAGGTCGTAATAAACGAAGGCGACGCTATAAAGGTAGAGGTTAATGGTCTCTGACGCCGATCCGGGCCCGCCCTGCGTGATCGCGAAGATGACGTCGAAGCTCTTCACGGCGTCGATCATGCGGATCATGCCGGCGATGAACAGGAATGGCATGATCAGCGGGAGGGTGATGAAGCGGAACACCTGCCAGAGGCTCGCGCCGTCGATCTGCGCGCTTTCGTAAGGCTCGGTCGGGATGGCTGCGAGGCCGCCGAGCACGATCAGCATGACCAGCGGCGTCCATTGCCAGGTCTCGACCAATACCAGCGAGGGGATCACCGTGGCCGGATGAAACACCCAGAGCTGCGCAGGGATCCCGACCAGCGACAGCAGATAGTTCAACACGCCAAGCTGCGGGTGGAACATCATGGTCCAGACCAGCGCGATCGCGACGGGCGTCGCCATCATCGGCATGATGAAGATACCGCGCAGAAAACCGCGGCCGGCGAATTTCTGGTGAAACACGACGGCCGCGAACGTGCCGAACACGAGCGGCAGCAACACGGACAGCACGGTGTAGACCAGCGTGTGTCCGATCGCCTCGAGGAAGCGAGGATCGCCGGTCAGGCGCAAATAGTTGGAGAGCCCGACGAAGGTGGTCGGCGAACCGACCTTCCACTCGTTCATGCTCATCCAGATCGTGAAGACCCAGGGGAAGATGATGATCGCGAGCACGACGACCAGTGCCGGCACCACGAACGGCCAGTAGGACGGCGGCCGTAGCTCCTTCTCCGGCGCGGCGTCGGACTGCGCCGCGGCCGGAGCCGATTGCATCAACGCACTCACGCCTTTTCGCTACGCTCCAGGATTGGCCTGAACTGTTCATGCGCCTTCTTCAACTCGGTCGCGGGATCGGCGCCCGATAGTGTCGAGGTCAGCGCCGCACCGACGAGATCACGGAATTCGGCGACCGGGATCACCACGGGCAGGCCGAGCTTGCTGATCTTGGCGGAATCAATCACCGACTGCAGCCACTCCTTGGGCATCTTCACGCCCTTCTGGACCTCAGCATCGTTCAGGATCGAGTTACGGAACGGAACGCCGCCGCCGGCCTGTAGCAGTCGCGCGCCTTGCTGCTTCGAAACGATCCACTGGCACAGCAGGTAGGCGGCTTCCTTGTTCTTGCTCGCAGCAGCAACGCCGATGCCGTCGCCATAGGTGGCCGAATATTGTCCCTTCGGTCCGGCTGGCACGACGGTGTAGCCGACCTTGCCGACAATGCGCGATGCGGCCGGATCCTCCAGCGGCGGTGCCCAGCCGACGCCGTCGATCCACATCGCCGATTTGCCTTGTGTGAACGAGGCCATCGACTCCATCCAGTTGAAGCCGGCGACGCCGGGCGGGGCCACCTTCGTCAACAGCGTCTGGTAGAGCTTTGTCGCTGCGACGGCCTCCGGACCGTCGGTCAGGATGTTGCCCTTGGCGTCGAGGAATTCGCCGCCATAATCGAGGAAGAAATTCGTCCACAACGTCATGTTGGCGTTGCGCAGTCCCCGCCCGACGAAGCCATAGGTGCCGTCCTTGGCATCAGTGAGCTTTTCGGCGGCTGCGACCATCTCGTCCAGCGTTTTGGGCACTGCGACGCCCTTCTTCTGGAACAGCTCCTTGTTGTAGTAGAGGATGAAATAGTCGACCGACCACGGCAGGGACAGCATCTGACCCTTGTCGTTCTTGCAGTATTGCAGACCTGCAGCCGAAAAATCGCTCTCGACGAGGTCGGGCGCGGTCAGCGTCGGGTCCTTCATGTAGGGCGTGAGGTCGGCGAGCCAGCCCGCCTTCTCGAACTGCCGCTTCTGCACGTGATAGCTGAGATGGACGACGTCGAAGCTTGGCCGGCCCGAGGTGAGCTCGATGACGCATTTCTGGCGCTGCTGCTGCTCGGGAATCTGCTCGGATTCGACCTGGATACCGGTGAGGTCGGTGAATTCCTTGACGTATTTTTGCAGATTGTCGCCGCGCGGGCCCTTTGCGAGGATCACCTCGAGCTTGGTGCCGGCATATTTCTTCCAATTCACCTCGGCGCGTGCCGGCAATCCCGTCAGGCTGAGTGCGCCAGCCGCTGCGGTCCCCGTCAAAAGCGTGCGGCGCGAGATTTTATAGTCAGCCACTTTGGTTCCTCCCTGTGATTCAAATCTTTGGGGGGATACTAGCGACCGTTCCACGCCTGCCTAGTCCTAATTTGCGCGTTACGGTCGCACCGCCGGCGTTTCCATCGGCATTCCACGGGCCCGCGACATCAGATGGAGATCGAGCGCGACCAACCCGAGTCCACCGGAGGCCAGCCCCTCGATCGTGATGATTTTCTCGCCCTTGGCTTCGGCGATCCCGCAGGAGCGCGTGGCGACACCATCCATGTGAACGGTGCAGGCGTCGCATTGTGCAATGCCGCAGCCAAATTTCGTGCCGGCCAGGCCGACATTTTCGTGGATTGCCCAAAGCAGTGGTGTGTCTGGCTCGACGTCGAGCGTGGGGTTTTTCCGTTGATTGTTGGGCTTGCCATCGCAAGTCTCCTGATCGGCATATCCACCGATGGACTCAGGAACGCAATGTGTCCGGCAAAATGGAACGGTTCACATCGAGAGCGTGAGGGGCAGCTATCGCCGCTGCGGGAAGATCGTGGAGCGGACGGTGTCGTGCGCGCTCCGAGAAGGCCACGGCGGTGCCTGGATCGCGCCATCTCTCCGAACGTCAATGGCATGGTCTGAGGCGACGTGGAGGCGTGACGTGTGAGTGACAGCTTGTCCCTTTTGCCGGGGTGCAAGACCGTGATGCTTTGCTACACTGAGTCAAAGCATTCGAGAGTTCCTAGGGAGTTCCATGAAGGTGCTGCGCCCCTGCAACGTACTGATGCTCTATCCGTTGTTCACGGCGGAGTCCTTCTGGAGTTTCGGCGAGTCCTGCAAGCTGATGGGTGTGCGGCGTCCCGCCGCGCCGTTGGGTCTCATCACGGTCGCGGCGATGTTGCCGGAGACCTGGACCGTCAAGCTCATCGACTGCAACACGCAACCCTTCGGCGACGACGATCTCGCCTGGGCCGACGTCATCTTTACCGGCGGCATGCTGCCGCAACAGGCCGACACACTGCGGCTGATCGACAAGTGCCGCGCCGCGGGAAGGCCGGTGGTGGTCGGCGGTCCCGATCCGACGTCGAGTCCGCACATCTACGCCAGCGCGGATTTCCAGGTGCTCGGCGAGGCCGAGGGCGTCATCGACGAGTTCATCGCCGCCTGGGACAGTGGGAAACGTTCCGGCGTCTTCACCGCGCCGAAATTCCAGGCCGACGTCACCAGGACGCCGGTGCCGCGCTTCGACCTGCTGAGGTTCGAGGACTATCTCTATCTCGGTGTGCAGTATTCGCGCGGCTGTCCCTTTACTTGCGAGTTCTGCGACATCATCGAGCTCTACGGCCGCGTGCCGCGGACCAAGACGGTCGAGCAGATGTTCGTCGAGCTCGAGCGGCTCTATCAGATGGGCTATCGCGGCCATCTTGACTTCGTCGATGACAATTTCATCGGCAACAAGAAGTCGTTGCGCCAGTTCCTCCCACGGCTCGCGGAATGGCAGCGCGCCCACGGCTATCCTTTCGAACTGTCGACCGAAGCCTCGGTCAACCTGGCCGACGACCCCGAATTGCTCGAGCTGATGGGCGCGGCGAATTTCTTCGGCATCTTCGTCGGCATCGAGAGTCCGGACCCCGCAACGCTGGTCGCGATGCGGAAGAAGCAGAACACGAGGCGTAACATCGCCGAGAGCATCCACAAGATCTACGCCGCCGGCATGCTCGTCACCGCCGGCTTCATCGTCGGCTTCGACAACGAGAAGGTCTCGATGGCGGAGGCCATGATCGGTTTCATCGAGGAGGCGGCCATTCCGGTCGCAATGGTCGGCCTGCTCTACGCGTTGCCGAACACGCAGCTGACGCGGCGCCTTGCAAAGGAGGGACGGTTGCACGCGGACCACGACCTGGCATCGACGACGGGTGGTGACCAGTGCACCGGTGGCATCAATTTCGACCCGGTGCGACCGTTGCGCGACATCCTGATGGACTACAGGACGGTGCTCGAGCGGGTCTATAGCCCGGCCGCCTATGCCGGCCGTGTCGACAAGTTGATGGCGCTGCTCGACCGTTCGAGGCAGCGCCACGAGCTTGCCGAGGGCGATATTCGCGCGCGGGTCGGGGCGATGGAAACTGTTCATCGCGTGGTCACCGCGATCCCCGACGCGCGCGGACCGCTGTGGCAGACCTTCATGAATTGCGCCAAGCGCGACACGTCATCTGCACGCATCGCCGTGCAGATGATCGCTGCCTACGCTCATCTCGGGCCGTTCTCGCGCAAGGTCATCGATGCCATCGACGCGCGCCTCGCCGCGCTGGATGGGCAGATGCCGGCTCCGATGGTTGCCGCCGGCGCGGCCGCAGCGCGAAATCTGAACTGATTTCCACCGGAAATTCAGGGCCGCGATTGTGAGCCCTTCGCTTGACATGGCGACAACCTGGGGGCGATCGTCGCCAGGACAACACCGGATGCCATCGATTGCGGCGTTCCGACGAATTTCAGAGCCTGTCGGCGGTCAAGGTCGTCATTGCAAGACGAACAGCTTTTGCGGGGTGTGGCATGTCGAGGAAGGTGATCGGCTGGTCGGCCGCGGCTTTGGTCGCGATTGTTCTGATCTTCAACTACCTGCCCGCGTTCGTCGCCGACTCACTCTACAAGAATGTCGACGACATCACCGATGGCGAGATGCCGGCCACCGTGACCTCTTTTGAGTCGGGACCGGATATCGTCAGTACGATCGGCGGCAGTGGCGAGGGACTGAACTGCAGCCTTCCGGCCGTGACCAACATCTTCTTCGACGGCAGCAAGGATGCCGCGGGCAAGCGTCATCTCGTCTTGCAGCGGTTCCGGCAGGCCTGCGTCTTTCACGACCTCTGCTACCGCCACGGCCTCGCCACCTATGGCTACAATCAGAACGATTGTGATCGCATCCTGCAAAACGCGGCGTTCCGGCTCTGCACCTATATCCGCAACGGCAGCGGGACCGGCAGCGCGGCGCGGTGCCAGACCGATTCGAAGATGGTCCTGGCCGGTGTCAGCATGGGCGGCTACAACGCCTTTCGCGGCTGGGATCGATCGACCTATTTCGAGTTCGAATCCGATCCCTTCCGCTCGAACGGTTTTCAGGCCAGCCGCGTCGTGGACCATCCGTTCAAGGCCGTCGCTCCCGAGAAATATCGCAACGACCCTGACCAGGTCATCCTGTCCTTCGAGGACATTCGATCCGACATTGCCGTCACCTGCATGACCTGCGCAAATCTGCCCGTGTTCGCCTACACGCGGGATCCGAACGAGGTCGACGCTGAATTGCGTTCGGTCGGCCTGACGACGCTGCCTGAGGCGCTGCTCAAGCGCGAGCCGATGCTGTCGGAGACCGTGCCGATCTGGCTGCCGCCACGCCGCCATCATGCCGCGCCGCATCTGCTGGTCGACAGCAAGGGCCATGATCATCTGATATGGATGAGCCGCAACAATCCGCAGGACACCATGTCCTGCATCGTTGGCGCCGATGCCGCGCGGCTTCTCACCAATACGCTGCCGAGGCGCGATCTGTGCTCGAAGGATGCCGGCTCGTCGTTGAGCATGGTGGAGGTCGACATGTTCGCGACGTCGCCGCTTCCGATGGAAATTCCAGGCGCGCCGGACCCCGTCTATGCGACGGCCATCAGCCCGCAGAAGACGATCAACAACGATCTCAGCTTCTGCTCGCGCTCGGCATCGAGGCCGGTCGAACAATCCGGCAATGACGACCGGTCCAGATGCATCAACTTCACCGGAGACGCCGTCGGCAAGGGCGCAGCGCTCGGCGCATTCCAGAGCTTTCCGGTTGTTCGTCCCGGGCAGCAGATATTCTTCGCACGCGACGTCGACCAGCGCACGGACTCGCCGCTGACGGCGCTCTGGCAGCGTGCCTTCGGCGATACCTATTCGCCGGGTGGGTCGCTGCTCGTGATCGACGTCGCGCCGCCGACCACGCCCAAGGGGCCTGCCTCGGCGAAGCTGAAGAAGATCGTCCGGTTCAATATCGACGATCGCTTCGATCCGATGATGCCGATCACGCGCAAGGTCGATGATTTGCGCTTCCTGAGCCTGGAGGCATCGAAGCAGACCGTACGCCTTCGGCAGATCGACTTCGCCAAGGACAATCCCCCCGTCGGCAATGTCAGGCTGTTGATGGGCGGCGCCGACGTGGAACTGGATCGCTCCTGGGCCGCGCGACCCATGATGGTGCTGGAGACCAGGGACGCCCAGCCCAGGACCAAGCTGGTGTTCTCCCGCGGCGAAATCGCGACCGAGCCGGGCAAGCCTATCGATCCCAACTCAACGGCGGACGCGCTGACGTTGCAGACGCTGGTGTTCGAACGCGACGCGACGGCGCCTTCGGATGCGCCGTTCGTGAAATCGGCCGGTGCGGCTTGCAGGATCGCCTATGAGTTCGCAACCGGTCATACCGACTGGCCATGCTATCGCGCGTTCGATCCTGAACGTTCGATGCGGGCCTCGCCGGCGGCGCGGATGCAGGCCTCGCAGATGCTGGTCGGGCACTTCTCGAAAGGCACCGGATACGGCATCGCGTTTCCCGATGGCTGCCTGAAATCGGAGCCGATCATTCTCTCCCCGCAAGGGGACACGTTCGCGCCCGTGAACGACATTGCGGGTTGGAATGGTCCGCCGAAGCTGCGACGCACGATCACCTGCGAGCCGCTCGATGCTGCGGCGATCGTGAGCCGGCCGATTGCGCAGCAGTCGCAGTGAAGCCCGGCTTACTTCACCGCCAGTCGCAAAAAGCTCATCACGCTGCCGAGCACGGCAAAGCCTGCCCCTAGCGCCAGTGCCACCGTCGCGCCGTTGTGGCCGGCGAGCGCAAAGCACGCCGCGGCGAGCGCTGCGCCGGTGGTCTGCCCGGTCAGGCGCGCGGTGGCGACGATGCCCGAGGCGCTGCCGCCGCGGTGCGGCGGTGCGCTTCCCATGATCGCCTTCATGTTCGGCGCCTGGAAGAAGCCGAAACCCATGCCGCAGATCATGATCCGCCAGACGATGTCGGGAATGCTCGGGCTCGCCGGAAGCAGCGCGAGCAGCGCCATGCCGAGGCCGAGCAGGATGAGGCCGACGCCGCCCAACAGGCCGACCGGATGGCGATCGGAGAGACGGCCGGCGATCGGCGCCATGATGCCGACCACCAGCGGCCATGGCGTCATGAAGAAGCCGGTCTCGACCTGCGAGCGGCCGAGCACGTCCTCGAAATAGAACGGCAGCGAAACGAAGGCGAGGCCCTGCACGGCGAAGGAGCAGACCGCGGTCGCCGCCGACAGCGCGAACATCGGCCGGCTGAACAGATCGATCGGCAGCATCGGCGCGGGATGATCGGCGTGGCGGCGCGTCAGGATGAAACCCAGCGCGAGCGCCGTAACCAGTTCGATGCCCACGAGGACGGGCGACAGATTGTGCGCGGCGCTGCCGATGCCGGTGATGAACAGGCCGAGGCAGATGGCCGCGAGCAGCGCGCCGAGGAAATCAAAGCCGTGATCGGCGCGGGGCGTCTTCGGCAGCATCGCAAAGCCGATGCCTGTCGCAACGAGGCCGAACGGGATGTTGACGGCGAACAGCCACGGCCACGGGCCGACCGCGAGGATCGCAGAGGCAATCGAAGGGCCGAAGGTGAAGGCGGTCGCTACGACCAGCGCGTTGTGGCCGAAGCCGCGGCCCTGCATCCGGCCGGGATAGACGAAGCGCACCAGCGCGGTGTTGACGCTCATGATGCCGCTCGCCCCCAAGCCCTGCAGCGTGCGCGCGACCAGCAGGCTGTCCAGCGACCAGGCCACCGCGCAGAACAGCGAGGCGATGGTGAACAGCACGAGACCGCCGAGATAGATGCGCTGGTGCCCGACGATCTCGCCTAGCGCGCCCAGCGGCAGCAGCGTCGCCACCAGCGCGATCTGGTAGACGTTGACCACCCAGACCGACTGCTCCGGGCTGACATGCAGATCGGCGGCGATGGCCGGCAGCGCGATGTTGGCGATCGCGGTGTCGAGCGAAGCCATCGCCAGCGCGGTGAAGATCGCGGCGATCGCCCAGCGGCGCTGCTCGGCCGGCAGGCCATCGGCTTTGGTGTGATCAGGCTCGCGCGCAGCGGCAGGTAACGTTGATGTCATTGCCTCAGCGCTTTGCTCCGACGGCCTGGTTTCGATGGTCTTCGCCATGTACTACGCTTGAGACGGCTTCCACAGGCATATGCTTGCATGCATTGTATGCACCAAGCTCGGGCGCCGCTCTTGGAAGGGGATCACCATGCAAATCGTCGTTCTGCCGGGGGACGGCATCGGACCGGAGATCACGGCCGCGACATCAGGCGTGCTGCGCGCGGCCTCCGAGCGCTTCCAGCTCGATCTGCGGCTGGAAGAGCACGCGGTCGGGCATGCGAGCCTGAAGCTGTCGGGCACTACCGTGCGCCCCGAATTGCTCGACATCGTCCGCGCCGCCGACGGCCTGATCCTGGGGCCGACCGCGACCTTCGACTTCAAGGACGAGGCGCATGGCGAGATCAATCCGTCCAGGCACTTTCGCAAGCACCTCGACCTCTACGCCAATGTCAGGCCTGCGCGCACCTATGCCGGCCGGCCCGGCCGCATCGGTGAGTTCGACCTCGTCGTCGTCCGCGAGAACACCGAAGGGTTTTACGCGGACCGCAACATGGAGCAGGGCAACGGCGAACTGCTGGTCACGCCTGACGTCGTGATCTCGCTGCGCCGGATCACGCGCCTGTGCTGCGAGCGCATCGCGCATGCCGCCTGCCGTCTGGCGATGAAGCGCCGAAAGCATCTCACCATCGTGCACAAGGCCAATGTGCTGAAGATCGGCGACGGCATGTTTCTCGACATCTGCCGCGAGGCGGCGAAGGCATATCCCGGCCTAGCGGTCGACGACATCCTGGTCGACGCGATGATGGCGCATGCGGTGCGGAGCCCCGATCGTTTCGACGTCATCGTCGCCACCAACATGTTCGGCGACATCCTGTCCGACCTCACCGCGGAACTGTCCGGCAGCCTCGGCCTCGGCGGCTCGCTCAATGTCGGCGACCGCTATGCGATGGCCCAGGCCGCGCACGGCTCGGCGCCCGACATCGCCGGACAGGGCGTCGCGAACCCGGTCTCGCTGATCCTCTCGACCGCGCTGCTGCTCGGCTGGCATGGCGAGAGGAGCGGCGCCGTCCGCTACGAGGAAGCCGCGCGGGCGATCGAGGCGGCCGTGGCGACGGCGCTTCGCGAGGGCAGGGCGACGCGCGACGTCGGCGGCAAGCTCGGCACGATGGCAGCCGGTGCCGCCATCGCTGAAATCTTGCAGACAGAATGAGCTCCGCCTGCGATTCGTCCGTCTCGCTCGAAACAGAAAGCCGAAAACAACCCCATGCACAGTAGAAGGCCCATTGATGGACAAGGGATTTTCCGGCGAGTTCCGCTGCGACCGCTGACGCGTCGATAAGTTGACACGTCGGGCAAAACACCGGCACGATGTCATCATGGCGGCGATGCGCAGAAGTGACCGCGGCGATCGAAACCAGCCTCGAATGCGAGATCCTCGCAGCGGGCGGCTTGCTGCCGTTGATCTTGCGGCGAGCGTTGTGACGCGCAACTGCCGATGGCGCAGCACGGGTTGAGCACTTGCGAAACCGATCAGGTTTCGCATTCGGTGCAGGTGACGGGTTTCGCTTGCGCTCCACCCGTCCTACGGGCTGTCTCGATTTAAAACTGATATCGTCGCAAGCCACCGTCGACGGGGATCACCGTGCCCGTGATGTAGCGCGCCAGCGGCGAGGCCAGGAACACCGCGAGCACCGCGAGGTCTTCCGGCTCGCCCCAATAGCCGACCGGAATCTCTTCCTCCGCAAACCGCTCGCGATAGTCAGGCGCATAGTTGCGGCGGATCTGCTCGCTCATGATGCGGCCGGGCGGGATGCAGTTGATGGTGATGCCGTGCTCGCCGATCTCGCGCGACAGGCCCTTGGCCCAGGCGTGCACCGCGGCCTTGGCGGCGAAGGCGGCGTTGAGGCCTTCCGGCTCGGACTTGCCGGTGATGTTGACGATGCGGCCCCATTTGCGCTCGATCATCTGCGGCAGCAGCGCATGCGCGATGCGGCGGTAGCTGGTGAAATTGAGGGCAATCGCCTCGTCCCATTTGCTGTCGGGCGCATTGACGGGCAGGGGGCGGCTGCCGCCCGCATTGTTGACGAGGATGTCGACATGGCCGAGCTCCTTCAGCGCGAAGGCAGCGATCTTCTCGGCCGCATCCCTGGCCATCACGTCCTGCTCGAACGGGATGATCAGGCCGCCGCCGACCTCCTTCACCAGCTCGGCGAGCAGGTCGGTGCGGCGCGCCACGCCGACGACGCGCACGCCTTCGGCCGCGAGGCCCTTGGCGATGGCGCGGCCGATGCCGATGCTCGCTCCGGTGACGATTGCGGTTTTCGATTTCAGCCCGAGGTCCATGGTCACACGCTCTCTTGATTGGTTCTTGCTTTTTGCTTTCGCTTCCGGCCCGTCCCGCGGGCATTGCGAATTGCCTGACCGGGACGAGCAGTGGTAACCAAGGGCGATCACGAAGGAAACACCAAAAAGAAAAGGCGCAGGCCATGGTCTGGGATCCGCAGCAATATCTGAAATTCTCCGGCCATCGGCTCCGGCCCGCGATCGACCTGTTGATGCGCATTCCGGACGTCGGTCCGCGGACGGTCGCCGACCTCGGCGCCGGCGCCGGCAACGTCACCAGGCTGATCAAGGAACGCTGGCCGTCCGCCGTGGTCACCGGCGTCGAGGGTTCGGCCGAGATGGTCGCTGCCGGGCGCAAGGCCGCGCCCGAAGTGGAATGGTCACATGAAGACCTCGGCCATTGGCATCCCGCGAAGCAATATGACGTCGTCTATTCCAATGCCGCACTGCACTGGCTGCCCAATCATGAGGCACTCTTTCCGTCCGTGATGGAGAAGGTGGCGCCCGGCGGCATCCTTGCTGTGCAGATGCCGCGCAACTTCCTGGCGCCATCTCATGTGCTGATCGGCGAGACCGCCCTCAACGGGCCGTGGCGGTCCAAGGTCGAGCACCTCGTCACGCCGCCGCCGGTCGAGGGACCGGCCTTCTATCATGACGTGCTCGCGCCGCTCTCGCAGAACATCGACATCTGGGAGACCGAGTATCTCCAGGTCCTCGAAGGCGAAAATCCCGTGAAGGAATGGACCAAGGGCACCTGGCTGACGCGCTATCTCGACGTCCTGCAGGGCGACGAGAAGGCTGCGTTCGAAGCCGCCTATGGGACGCGCGTCGCGAAGGCCTACCCGAAGAACGAAGCGGGGCAGACGCTGTTCCCGTTCCGGCGGCTGTTCATGGTCGCCCAGCGCAAGGGGTAATTGCTCTTCGCGATGCGGCATAAGCGCTCGCTCCGGGGGACGGGGCGGGCGCCGGGTTGCGCATGCGACCTCGCGCGGGATAACGTCCCTGCGACATTGCTTCGCTGCGGCAAATTGGGCTTAGGTCTAGTTGTTCGTGGCGCGGATTGCTGCCACTACTGAAACCGCAAAACAAAAAAGAATCTGGTTTCCAAGGTTGTTGGGGAGGTACTTCATGCGCAAACTGCTCTTTGCGGCCGCCGTGGCCGCGCTCGCTTTGGCTCCTGTGGTCGCCGAGGCTCAGAGCCCTATCATCATCAAGTTCAGTCACGTCGTCGCCAACGATACCCCCAAGGGTAAGGGCGCGCTGAAGTTCAAGGAGCTTGCCGAGAAATACACCGACGGCAAGGTCAAGGTCGAAGTCTATCCGAACTCCTCGCTCTACAAGGACAAGGAAGAAATCGAGGCGCTCCAGCTCGGCTCCGTGCAGATGCTCGCGCCCTCGACCGCGAAATTCGCGCCGCTCGGCATCAAGGAATTCGAGGCGCTCGATCTGCCCTGGCTGTTCAAGGACGACGCGACCTGTTCCGCCGCGATGAAGGGCAAGCTCGGCAAATGGCTGTTCCAGAAGCTGGAAACCAAGGGCATCACCGGCCTCGCTTATTGGGACAACGGCTTCCACATGGTGTCGTCGAATCGCCCGCTGATGAAGCCGGAGAATTTCAAGGGCCTGAAATTCCGCATCTCCGGATCCAAGATCGCCGACCAGTACTTCCGCCTGATGGGCTCGATCCCGCAGATCATGGCGTTCTCGGAAGTCTACCAGGCGCTGCAGACCGGCGTGGTCGACGGCTGCGAGAACACGGCGTCCAACTATCTGACGCAGAAGTTCTACGAGGTGCAGAAGGACATCACCGTGTCCTATCACGCGCATCTGCAATACGCAGTCATCGTCAACTCGAAGTTCTGGTCCGGCCTGCCGCCTGACATTCGGGCCCAGCTCGAGAAGGCGATGGCGGAAGCGACCGAATACACCAACCAGATCGCGCACCAGGAAAACGAAGACGCGCTGGCCGAGATCAAGAAGTCGGGCAAGACCACGCTGCATTATCTGAGCGACGCCGACCGCAAGGCATGGCAGGAAGCGATGCGGCCGACTTATGCCTGGGCCAAGGGCCGGGTTGGGCAGGAAGTGCTCGATCTCGTCGCCAAGGAACTCGACGTCAAGATGAACTGACGCCTATTCCGGAGAATGATACCAACGGTCGGGAGTGTGTGCACTCCCGACCGTTTCGCATATCCATAGGGGGGACTCTGATTTGCTTCGCGCGCTCAACCAGTTGCTCAATCATCTCGAAGAGTGGTTGATCGCGACGCTCATTGCGGCTGCAACCGGACTGATCTTCGTCGCCGTCGTGCACCGCTACGGTGCGGGCGAATCGATCAATCTGGCGCGATGGGCGACCGCGCACGGGATGACCTGGCTGGCGTCGCTGTCGATGGCGGTGTTCACCTTCCTGTCCGAGCTCGATCTGTCCTGGGCGCAGGAACTCTGCATCTACATGTTCATCTGGATGGCGAAGTTCGGCGCGGCCTATGGCGTGCGCACCGGCATCCATGTCGGCGTCGACCTGCTCGTCAACCGCCTGCCCGAGCACTCGCGCAAGCACGTGATTCTGTTCTCGCTGCTGTGCGGCGCGCTGTTCACCGGCATGATCGCCACCTTCGGCGCCTCTTTCGTCGCCGAGATGTTCAAGACCGGCCAGCAATCCAACGATCTGGAAGCGCCGATGTGGTTCGTCTATCTGGCGATCCCGCTCGGCTCGGGCCTGATGTGCTTCCGCTTCCTCCAGGTCTCCTGGTTCTACTACTGGACCGGCGAGCTGCCGCATCATGACGAGACCCATGTCGAGGGCGTCGAGGCCGATGGCTCGCCGGCGCTGCATCCGCAGCCCGCGGGCGCCGCGACGAAAGCGGCCGGACGAAAGGTTTCGCCGCTCGGCGTGATCCTGATCCTGGCGCCGATCCTGATCTTCATGCTCTGCCTCGCCGAGAAGACCGGTTTCATCGTGCTGCCGCACTGGATGCGCGCGGCGACCGTGTTCGCGCTGCTGATCGCGCTGATGCTGACCGGCATTCCGGTGTCGATCGCGCTCGGTCTCACCGTGATGACGTTCCTGTTCACGCTCACGGCGGTGCCGATCGAGGCCGTCTCGATGAAGCTCTTCACGGGCATCGAGGGCTTCGAGATCATGGCGATCCCGTTCTTCATCCTCGCCGGCAATTTCCTGACCCATGGCGGCGTCGCGCGGCGCATGATCAATTTCGCGACCTCGCTGATCGGGCACTGGCACGGCGGCCTTGGCCTTGCCGGCATCGTCGCCTGCGCGATGTTCGCGCTGGTGTGCGGCTCGAGCGTCGCGACCGTCGCCGCGATCGGCGCCATCGTGCTGCCGGAGATGGTCCGCCACGGCTATCCCATGCGCTTCGGCGCCGGCATCATCACGGTGGCCGGCTCGCTCGGCATCCTGATGCTGCCGTCGATCCCGAAGATCGTCTACGCGGTCTCCACCAACACCTCGATCGGGGCACTGTTCGTCGCCGGCCTGCTGCCCGGCATCATGCTGACGACGATGCTTTGCATCGTCACCTGGTGGCTCGCGCGCAAGCGCGACTATCCGCGGCTGCCGAAGGCGAGCTGGGGCGAGACCGTTCACGCCTTCCGCGAGAGCGTCTGGGGCCTGATGCTGGTCGTCATCATCATCGGCGGTATCTACAGCGGCCTGTTCACCGCCACCGAGGCCGCCGCGATGGCCGCGGTCTACTCCTTCATCATCGCGGTGTTCGTCTACAAGGCGATCAAGATGTCGGACGTGCCGCGCGTGCTGCTGCGCGCCGCCAATACCAGCGCGATGCTGCTCTACATCGTCACCAATGCGGTGCTGTTCTCCTTCGTGCTCTCCAACGAGAACCTGCCGGCGACGCTGGCCGACTGGATCACGGCGCAGAACCTCGGCTGGGTGGGCTTCCTCCTCGTCGTCAACGTGCTGCTGCTGCTCGCCGGCAACTTCATGGAGCCGAACTCGATCATCCTGATCATGGCGCCGATCCTGGCGCCGGCGGCCAAGAAGCTCGGCATCGACCTCGTCCATTTCGGCATCGTCATGGACGTCAACATGGAGGTCGGCCTCTGCCATCCGCCTGTCGGCCTGAACCTCTACGTCGCCTCCATGATAGCGCGAATGCGCATCACCGATCTGGCGGGAGCAGTCATGCCGTGGCTGCTCACCATGCTCGGCTTCCTCGTCATCGTGACCTATTGGCCCGACCTGACGCTGTGGCTGCCGCGGGTGCTGGGGATGCACTGACCCACGGGTGGGCGGGGGACATGGCTAACGCGCGGTAAATCCGCGCGTTCAAATGCGCCCGGCCTGCAGCGCATGCATTTTACGGATATGCGGTAGGACCATGCCAGCGGGATGGATGCGGGCATGTTGTTCGACAGAATGGAATCCGGACGGGCGTCGATTTCCGACGCCGTCCATCTGGAAGTCATCACGGGCTTCCACGGCACGACGATGCCGACCATTCTCGCGGCGGCCTGCCAGGCGATGGTCGGCGCCATCACGACCTACGAGACGGGCGACCTTGTGACCGCGGCCCTGACCGTTGCCGGCGTCGCCGTGGCCATCGTCCGCCTGTTCGAGATTTTCGCATTCCGCCGCCGCCTTGCGCGGTCGCCTCGGCTCGGTCGGATGGAGGCCGCGCGCTGGGAACGGCTCTATGTGACCGGCACCGTCGTGACGGCGCTGATCCTCGGCCTGTTCGCCGCACGCAGCATCGTGCTGGGTGATGCGCTCTGTTGCGTGATGGCGATCGGAATCGGCTTCGGCTTCGGCGCCGGTGTGGTGGCGCGGCTGGCGCTGCGCCCCGTGGCGGCGCTGCTCGATCTCGTCGCCATCGCCGCGCCCGCCGCGATCGTGACCTTCCTGCAGCCCGATCTGCGCCATGTCGGCCTCGGGCTCCTCATCCTGATGTACGTGGTCGCGAGCTTCGAGATGGTGCGGCTCAGCTTCAACGCCTCGATCAACCAGATCACGCTCAAGCGACAGTTCGAGCAGCTGTCGCGCGTCGATCCGATGACGGGCGTGGCCAATCGCTCGGTGCTGGCGACGGATCTGCCCGCCATGCTCGCGGCCGGGACGATCGCCGTCCATACGCTCGATCTCGACCGCTTCAAGGAAGCCAACGACCGCTTCGGCCATCCCGTCGGCGATGCGCTGCTCAAGCAGGTCGCCGGGCGGCTGAGGGCGATCGCCGCACCGGAGGACCTCTTGGTGCGGATGGGCGGTGACGAATTCGTGCTGGTTCAGCGCACGGCTGATGACGCGGAAGCGATGGCGATGCGCATCGTGCAGGCGATCGGTGCGCCCTATGACATCGATGGACAGACAGTCGAGCTCGGCGTGAGCGTCGGCATTGCCGTTGCGCCGGACGATGGCCGGACCGCGGAGGCGCTGTTGTCGCGCTCCGACAAGGCGCTCTACCGCGCCAAGGAACGTCGGGGCGGCTACGTGCTGGCGCGGGAGCTGCGTACCACGGCTGCGTCGGGCCAGACTGTTTCCGAAGGGCTGGCCGCGTAAGGAGCGGTTGGAACCGCAATCGAGATGCGGTTAGATGCCTCCCCAGACAAGATGCGCCGGGAGGAGCCTCATGACCAGCATCGAAGCAGCCGACACGCCAAAGGACGCAACGCCTTCGGTCATTGCGCAGCATCAGGCGATGCTGAACGCGCTGCCGTTTTCCGACACGCGGGATTTCGACGACGCTGCGCGCGGATTCCTCGGCACGATCGAGCACGCGAAGATTGCCAATCCGCAAGGGCGGACGGTCTGGAGCCTCGAGCCCTATGGCTTTCTGTCCACCGAGCAGGCGCCGCCGACGGTCAATCCCAGCCTGTGGCGGCAGTCGCGGCTCAACATGCAGCATGGCCTGTTCGAGGTCGTGCCGGGCGTTTACCAGGTGCGCGGGCTCGACATCGCCAACATGACGCTGATCGAGGGCGACAGCGGCGTCATCGTGGTGGACACGCTGACCTCGATCGAAGGCGCGCGCGCCGCTCTCGATCTCTATTTCAGGCATCGCGGCTTGAAGCCGGTCGCGGCCGTCATCTTCACCCACACCCACACCGATCACTGGGGCGGGGCGCGCGGCGTGCTGGAGGAGGATGCGCTGGCGGCGGGTCGTGTACCGATCATCGCGCCGAACCTGTTCATGGAGCATGCCGTCTCCGAGAACATCATCGCCGGACCTGCGATGCTGCGCCGGGCGCAGTACCAGTTCGGACCGTTCCTCGCCAAGGGCGTGCGGGGACAGGTCGATTGCGGCCTCGGCAAGACCATGGCCGCGGGCGCGGTCGCATTACTGCGGCCGACCGACCTGATCATGGCGACAGGCGACACGCGCGTCATCGACGGCGTCGAATTCGAATTCCAGATGGCGCCGAACAGCGAGGCGCCGGCGGAGATGCATTTCTTCCTGCCGCGCTACAAGCTCCTGAACCTCGCGGAGAACTGCACGCACAATTTCCACAATCTGCTGCCGTTCCGCGGCGCCGACGTGCGCGATGCGCTGGCCTGGTCGAAGTACCTCAACGAGGCGCTGCATCTGTGGGGCGGCAAGGCCGAGGCGATGTGCGGCCAGCATCACTGGCCGGTGTGGGGCCGCGAGCGCATCGACACCATGATCCGCGAGCAGCGCGACCTCTACAAATACGCGCACGACCAGACCATCCGCCTGATGAACCATGGGCTGAACGCGGCCGAGATCGCCGAGGCGATCCAGCTGCCCAAGAGCCTGGAGGGCGCCTGGCACGGCCGCGGCTATTACGGCCACATCCGCCATAACGTGAAGGCGATCTACCAGAAATATCTCGGTTGGTACGACGCCAATCCGGTCAATCTCGATCCGCTGCCGCCGGTGCAGTCGGGCAGGAAATATGTCGAGTACATGGGCGGCGCCGATGCCATCATCGCCCGCGCACGCGCGGATTTTGGCAAGGGCGAATTCCGCTTCGTGGCGCAGGCGCTCGGCCATCTCGTCTTCGCCGAGCCGGACAATGCGGCTGCGCGCGCGCTGCTCGCCGATACTCTGGAGCAGCTCGGCTATGCGGCCGAGAGCTCGACCTGGCGCAACGCCTATCTGTTCGGCGCCCAGGAGCTGCGCCAGGGCATGCCGAAGACGCCGCCGCGTGCACCGATGCCGCGCGAGACACTGGCGGCGCTGCGCACGGAGCAGCTCTGGGATGTGCTCGGCATCCGTCTCAACGGGCCCAAAGCCGAGGGCAAGCACATCGTGCTGAACTGGAGTTTTTCGGACACCGGCGAGACCTTCGTGCTCAATCTCGAGAACTGCGCCCTGACTTATTCCGAAGGCGTGCAGGCGGAGCAGGCCGATGCCAGCTTCACGCTGGCACGCGCAACGCTGGATGAGGTGATTGCGAAGCTCATGAGCTTTCCGGAGGCGGTCGCCGCCGGCAAGGTCAAGCTGTCAGGCAATCCGATGAAGCTCGCCGAGCTGATGGGGCTGATGGACGAATTCCCGCGAATGTTCGAGATCGTCGAGCCGAAGCGGGCCGTCGTGGGGTAGGGCACTCTTCTTCCTTCTCCCCTTGCGGGAGAAGGTGGCGCGAAGCGCCAGACGAGGGGTCTCTCTCCGCGGAAAACTCCACTACGGAAGCACCCCTCACCCAAGTGAGCGAGCCGCTTGAGTCTTGGGCCCTCTCCCACACGGGGAGAGGGCGCTTCGACTGTCAGCGGCGCAGAAGCCTTACTCCGCGCTGCTCACCAGCTTGATCCGTGGCGCGGTGGCTTCGGTCAGGCTGCGATAGGTAGCGAGATAGTCCAGTGCCATGCGCCGCGCCGTGAAGCGCTTCTCGAACTGCCTGCGGATGGCGGTGCGGTCGAGCTGGGCGAGGCGACCCACGACGCCGGCGGCGCTGATGATGTCCTCGACGACGAAGCCGGTGAGACCCTCGTCGATGATCTCGGGAACCGAGCCTCGGTTGAAGGCGACCACCGGCGTGCCGCAGGCCATCGCCTCGATCATCACCAGGCCGAACGGCTCCGGCCAGTCGATCGGGAGCAGCAGGCCGAGCGCACCACTCAGGAAGTCCGACTTCTCGTGATCGCTGATCTCGCCGATGAAATCGACCAGCGGGTTGCCTGCGATCATCGGCTTGATGAGCTCGTCATAGTAATCCTGGTCGGCGCGATCGACCTTGGCGGCGATCTTCAGCGGGATGCCACAATGCATCGCGATCTTGATGGCCCGATCCACGCCTTTCTCCGGGGCGATGCGACCGAGCACGGCGAGATATTCCTGTTTCGCCGGCTTTGGCGTGAGCAGATTTGCCGGCAGGCCGTGATGGATCGTGGTGACCCAGTTGGCTTGCGGCACCGGACGCCGCTGCGCGTTCGAGATCGAAATGACCGGGATCTTGGAGAAGGTGTTGAAGACCGGCTGATGCTCGGGCAGATCGAGCCGGCCATGCAGTGTGGTCAGGAACGGCGTCGGCTGCCGGTAGAAGAGAGACCACGGGTAATAGTCGAGATGGAAGTGGAGGAAGTCGAACTCCTCGTCGTCACATTTTTGCCGCACGCGCTCGAGCAGCACCATGTGCAGGGCGTTGGGATCGCGTACGGAGCCGTCGAGGCGAAGTGCCCGCGGCCATAATGCGTCGAGTTTCGCCGACGTCTGCGAGTCGCCGCTTGCGAACAGGGTGACGTCGTGTCCAAGGGCCACCAGTTCTTCCGTCAACCAATGGACCACCCGCTCGGTGCCGCCATACAGCTTGGGTGGAACAGCCTCCGTCAACGGAGCTACCTGCGCGATGCGCATCTCACCTTCTCCTCTGCGATCATAAACGTTGAAACCCCCAGCGCGTCGGCACCGGCTATGCCAGCGAAGGGAACGTTCCCGCAGTTGCGAAGTTCCTCTCAACAAACGTTACTTATTCGACACATCGCGCGCGTGTCTCGATGCTGCCATCAGCTCTTCTCAGATCGTCCGCATCCGCATGTCGTGATGACGTTGCCCGGGAACCGAGGCGAACTGGTCGATGTTCAGTCGATCATAAGAACAATTGAAATCATCACGACGGGGTCGAGTGTCACATGGATCATCTTTCTCGGTATGCGCGCAGGCCATTTGCCTTTGTCCTGCGTTATCTGCGGCGCAGGTGGGCGTCGCATCTGGTGATCTTGGGTTCTGTCGTTGCGGCGGTTGCCTGCTCGGTAGGCACCCAGTACGGCGTTAAATTCCTTGTCGATAGTCTGTCGGCGGGAACCTCGCACGGTGGCAGCGTATGGCTGGCATTCATTCTACTCATGTCGCTGATCGCTGCCGACAATTTTCTGTGGCGGATCGCGAGCTGGACGGCGAGCTTCACGTTCGTTCGTGTCACGGGCGATTTACGCCGTGACATATTTCGTCATCTGACCGGTCACGCGCCGAGCTATTTTTCGGACCGGATGCCGGGCATGCTGACCAGCCGCATCACGGCGACATCCAACGCGGTGTTCACCGTCGAGAACATGTTCGTCTGGAACGTGTTGCCGCCGTGCATCGCCACAGTTGCGGCGATCATGCTGATCGGAACCGTGAGCCCCTATATGGCGGCGGGCCTGATCGTGATCGCCGGCGGCATGGTGATCGCGATGTTCCACCTGGCCGCGGCCGGCAAGCCGCTGCATGACGATTTCGCCGACAAGGCCGCCGTCGTCGACGGCGAGATGATCGACGTCATCAGCAATATGCCGCTGGTGCGCGCGTTCTGCGGCATAGGTCATGAGCACGAACGTTTCGACACGACGGTGAACCGGGAGTTGACCGCGCGAGGGCGCAGCCTGCGCTATCTCGAAAAGCTGCGGCTTATTCACGCCGGCGTGACTGTTGTTTTGACCGTCGCGCTAATGGCCTGGGCCATTACGCTATGGCAGCAGGGCGAGGCGACCACCGGCGACGTCGTGCTGGTCTGCACGCTCGGCCTATCCATTCTCAATGCAACGCGCGATCTTGCAGTGGCGCTGGTGGACGTGACCCAGCATGTCGCGCGCCTGACCGAGGCGATTGCGACGCTGCTGGTGCCGCATGAGCTGCGCGATCACCCCGAGGCCGAGCCGCTGGTCAAGAGCGGCGCCGCGATCGCGTTTAACAACGTCACCTTCGGCTATCCCGGGGCCGCGAAGATCTTCGAGCGGTTCAGCCTACGCTTGCAACCCGGCCAACGCGTCGGCCTGGTCGGCCAGTCCGGCGGCGGCAAGTCGACCCTGTTCACGCTGCTCCAGCGCTTCTACGATGTTGACGAGGGCAGCGTCACCGTCGATGGCCAGGACATCTCGATGGTGACGCAGCAGAGCCTGCGCGAGGCGATCTCCGTCGTGCCGCAGGATATTTCCTTGTTCCATCGCTCGATTCGCGAGAACATCCGGTACGGCCGCCCGAACGCGACCGACGACGAGGTGCTGCGCGCGGCGATCGCGGCGCGCTGCGACTTCATCGACAGCCTGCCGGAGGGGCTCGACACCATGGTCGGCGACCGCGGTGTGAAGATGTCCGGCGGCCAGCGCCAGCGCATCGCGATCGCGCGCGCCTTCGTGAAGGACGCGCCGATCCTGCTGCTCGACGAGGCCACGGCCGCGCTCGACAGCGAATCGGAGGAGGCGATCCGCGAGGCGCTGACACGGCTGATGCGTGGCCGCACCGTGATCGCGATTGCGCATCGCCTCGCGACGCTTCGCAATTTCGACCGCGTGGTCGTGCTCAGGAACGGCAAGATCATCGAGGACGGTGCGCCCGACCGCCTGATGCAGGGCCACGGTCCGTACCGTGAGCTGGTGACGCAGGAAATGAGCCGGCTCGCGAAGTTCGCCGCGTAATCCCAACAGTTGCGTTTGCGTTGGTCGCGTTCGAAACACTGGCAGCAGGGGAGCAGGCTCATGGCAGCCGAAGCCGCAACCAAGGTCATCTCGGTGTCGCAGACGATGGAGACCGTCGCGGAGCAGGCGTTCTACATTCCGATGACGGGGCCCGCCGCGCGGCCCCGTCGTTCGCTCAAGCACGACGATACGTTCATCGTTCTGGACAGCCATGGCGACATCGGCGCCTCCGCCGGCGGGCCGGATGGCCTGTTCAACCATGATACGCGCTATCTCGCGCGGCTGGAGCTCGTGCTCGACGATCTCCAGCCGCTGCTGCTTGGCTCCAACCTGCGCGACGACAATTCGGGATTGACGGTGGATCTCACCAATCCCGATATCTATCGCCAGGGCCGCATTGTGCTGCAGAAGGACCTTCTGCACATCGTGCGGACCATCTTCCTGTGGCGCGGCACGGCGTATCAGCGCATCGGGCTGCAGAACCACGGCGAGCAGCCGGCCGCCTTCGAGCTGACGCTGCTGTTCGACAACGACTTTGCCGATCTGTTCGAGGTGCGCGGCGAGCGGCGGCCGCGCCGCGGCACCGGCACCAGCAGGCTGCTGGGCCCGACCGACGTGCTGTTCGAATATCGCGGCCTCGACGATGCCGAGCGCACCACCGGCCTGCATTTCGATCCGCGTCCGACCCGGCTCTCGGTCAATGCTGCGACCTGGCAGCTCGAGCTGGGCCCGCATGAGGCCAAATCGCTGTTCGTCGCCGTGTCCTGCAACCGGCCGGTCGCGGAGAAGCCGGCGCGCTTCTTCAGGGGGCTGCTGGCGCATCGCCGCGAGATGCGGCAATCGACCATCGGCGCCGCCAGCATCGAGACCTCCAACAACATCTTCAACGAGGTGCTGTGCCAGGCCATGGCCGACCTCAACATGCTGATGACCGAGACGCCGCAAGGGCGCTACCCCTACGCCGGCATTCCCTGGTACTCGACGACCTTCGGCCGCGACGGGCTGATCACCGCGCTCCAGATGTTGTGGGTCGATCCGCGCGTCGCCAAGGGCGTGCTGCGGCGGCTGGCGTATTTCCAGGCCAAGACGGTCGATCCGCTCGCAGATGCTGCGCCGGGCAAGATCCTGCACGAGATGCGTGGCGGCGAGATGGCGACGCTGCGCGAAGTGCCGTTCTCGCAATATTACGGCAGCGTCGACTCGACCGCTCTGTTCGTCCTGCTCGCGGGGCGCTATTTCGAGCGCACCGGTGACGAGACCACGCTGACCGAGCTGTGGCCGGCGATCGAGGCCGGGCTCGCCTGGATGGACGGACCCGGGGATCCTGACAAGGACGGCTTTGTCGAATATCAGCGCGCCACCGAAAAAGGGCTCGCCAATCAGGGCTGGAAGGACTCCTACGACGCGATCTTCCATGCCGACGGCAAGCTTGCGGAAGGCAACATCGCACTGGCGGAGGTCCAGGGTTACGTCTTTGCCGCCAAGCAGCTCGCCGCGCGATGCGCTCGGACGCTCGGCAAGAGCGATCTCGCCGGGAAGCTCGAGGCCGAAGCCAAGTCGCTCGCCGAACGCTTCGAGCAGGCATTCTGGTGCGAGGAGCTCGGCACCTATGCGCTTGCTCTCGATGGCAGGAAGCGGCGCTGCGAGGTTCGCACCTCCAACGCCGGGCAGGTGCTGTTCAGCGGCATGATCCGCGAGGATCGTGCCCGGCTGGTCGCCGCCGATCTGATGCGCCCGCACTTCTTCTCCGGCTGGGGCATCCGCACGGTCGCGCAAGGCGAGGTACGCTACAATCCGATGTCGTATCACGATGGATCGATCTGGCCGCACGACAATGCGCTGATTGCGCTGGGACTTGCGCATTACGGGCTCAAGCACTCGGTGGCCCATGTGTTCAAGGGCCTGTTCGAAGCCGCGACCTACATGGATCTGCGCCGGTTGCCGGAACTGTTCTGCGGCTTCCGGCGCGAGAAGCGGCGCGGCCCGACGCTTTATCCCGTCGCCTGCGCCCCGCAAGCCTGGGCCAGCGCGACGCCGTTCACGCTATTGGAGGCGGCGCTCGGCATCGAGTTCGACGTTGGGCGCGGCGAGATCCGCCTGCGCAATCCGCATCTGCCGGCGTTCCTGAACGAAGTCATCCTGCGCGATCTGCGGCTCGGTGAATCCAGTGTCGACCTGCGCGTCAGCCGCCATGGCCACGACGTCGCGCTGGAGGTGCTGCGAACGCGCGGCCAGATCCAGGTCTCGATCCTGCTGGCGCACTAGCTCGGCGCGGAAAGGAGGATTCATGCGTACCGCCGGATGGTTGATCCTGAGCCTGGCCGTCGTCGCGGGATTGACGGTTGCCGCATCGCGCGCCGCGGAGGAATTGCCCGCCGCCGCGACCGAAGCGAATGCTCCGCCGACGGCAGCGCCGCCGGCCTCCGTGGTCCCGGTCACACCGAAGGATGCCGCGCCGCCGCCGTCGGTGACCATCATCGGCGCCAGCGACGCCCATGGCGTGCTCGGCCGCGACGTGCGCAGCGCGGCCGACGAGGACATGGGCCACATCGTCGACGTCATCGTCGATCTCACCGGCCATGTGCGCGCCGCCGTGATCGATTTCGGCGGCTTCCTCGGCGTCGGCAGCCGCAAGATCGTGGTGGACTGGAACGCGCTTCGGTTCGGAAAGATCACCAACAAGAAGGACAGCATCACGCTGGAACTGACCAAGGCGCAGGTCGCGGCTGCGCCGGAATACAAGGAAGACACGCCGATGGTCGTGCTGGGCGCGTCCGGCAGTCTTCAACCGCTGCAGGCCATCCAGTGAGCAGGGGGGAGGGGTGACCGCCTGTGCTCTCGTCGAGGAAGCCTGATCATGAGAGGCGCGAAGGACGCGTTGAACGGGACGAGGTCGCCGCACCCGTGCTTGCGGCCATTCCGGCGCCGTCGCAACGGAGCCTGCGCGGTCTCGACTGGTTCATCTTCTTCCTCGCCGACGTGCAGACCGGCTTCGGCCCCTTCATCGCGGTCTACCTGACGACGCAGAAATGGACGCAGGCCCAGATCGGCCTCGTGCTGTCGATCGGCGGCATTGTCGCGCTGATCGGCCAGATGCCGGGCGGCGCCATCATCGACGCCGCCAAATCCGAGCGGCTGGTCGCAGCGCTTGCCATCGCGACCATCGGCTGCTGCGCGCTCGCTTATGCCGCGATGCCGATCTTCCCGGTGGTGGTGGCCGCTGCCACGCTGCATGCGGCGGCGAGCTGCGTGCTGGGGCCGGCGATCGCGGCGATCAGCCTGGGCCTGGTCGGTCCGCTCGCGATCGGCGAGCGGCTCGGCCGCAACGCACGCTTTGCTTCGCTGGGCAACGGTGTCGCCGCCGCGGTGATGGGAACGGCCGGCTATCTTCTTTCGAGCCGCTCGGTGTTCCTGGTCACCTTCCTGCTCGCGATCCCGACCCTGATCGCGCTGTCGCGGATTCGCGAGGAGGAGGTCGACATCGCACGCTGCCACGGCGAGATGCCGCGCGAGGCGCCTGACCCCGGCGACACCAATATCTGGCATCTGATACGGCAGCGGCCGCTGATCGTCTTTGCGCTCAGCGTGCTGCTGTTGCAGCTCGCCAACGCCTCGATGATGCCGCTGATGGCAAGCGCGGTGACGGCACGGTCGAGCCAGTGGGCAACGGTGCTCGTTGCCTTCTGCATCGTCGTGCCGCAGGCGATTGTCGCGCTGCTATCACCCTCGGTCGGGCGCAAGGCGCAGGCGTGGGGCCGGCGCCCGCTGCTGCTGATCGGGTTTGGCGCGTTAACGATCCGCGGCCTGCTGTTCGCGACGGTGCGCGATCCCTATCTGCTGGTGCTGGTGCAGGTATTCGACGGTTTCACGGCCGCGGTGTTCGCGGTGATGATTCCGCTGATCGTGGCCGACGTCGCCTTCGGCAGCGGGCACTTCAATCTGGCGCAGGGCATCGTCGGCACGGCGACCGGCATCGGTGCCTCCTTGAGTACTGCGCTTGGCGGCTATGTCAGCGACAAGTTCGGCAATGCCACCGCCTTCTTCGGACTCGCGAGCATCGCAGCGACAGGGCTGCTGCTGATTCTCTTCGTGATGCCGGAAACGAGGCGCACGGGCTTGACAGCGCCAAAAGAAATGGCCGGCTGAACGAAGTCAGCCGGCCATAGTCGGGGAAGAAGAAGCGATCAGGCGTCGAGATTGTGCAGGCGCTGACGGTTGCGCAGCACGATCTGGCGGGCGCCGGAGAAACCGAGGATGCCCTGGCTGTGAAGCTGCGACAGCGCGCGCGACACGGTCTCGAGCGTCAGGCCGAGATAATCGCCGATGTCGCGGCGGCACATCGGCAGCGCCATCATGCCGGCAACGGCAAGGCGGCGATCCATTTCGAGCAGGAAGGTCGCGACCCGCTCCATGGCGGTCTTGCGGCCCAGGAGAAGCATGTGGTCTTCGGCGTGGCGCAACTCGCCGGCGGTCATGGCCCAGAGCTTGCGGGCGACCTGCACGTCGGTGCCGGCGGCCTTCTCCAGGCTCGCTCGCTTCACCAGGCGCACGTTGGTGTCGATGATGGCTTCGGCAGCGAGGCGGTGGGCGGCGCCGGATTCGAGACCGAACACATCGCCGGGAAGGTGGAAGGCGCCGATCTGGCGGCGACCGTCGGAGAGAAGCTTGTAGGTACGGACCGCGCCGGCGACGACTTGGTAGACATATTCGGCCGGCTCATCCTCACCATAGATCTCCTCGTCCTTGCGGTAGGAGAATTCGGTGGCGACCAGGCCGACATGGCCGGTGATCGCACCGAACTGGTCGGAGACGGGAAGGGCCGGGGCAATCTTGCCACCGATCTGGGTGTTGATCGCCTGGGTGTTGAGCGTCTGGGTCAGCATCTGCGCCATCTCCGTTGTGATGACGCTTTCCTACGCGGTATCGGGTGCTGCGAAAATTTCGCGAGATATCTTAAGGAGGGTTACCTACGTAGAACCCCGTAGGTCAGTTGCCGCGGCGGGCGTGGATGGCGTGGCGGATGCGCTTGACCAGGTTTTCGTCGAGAAGTGGCTTCAAAATCACGTCTTTTACGCCTGCGGCGGCGGCCCGCGCCGAGATGTTCCCGTCGGGATAACCGGTGATCAGGATCACAGGGATGTCGCTATCCGATAGGCGCAGCCGGCCCGCGAGCTCGATGCCGTTGATGTCGGGCATCTTGTAGTCGATCACGTAGCAGTCCGCGCCGGGCAAGCTCGTCGCGTTGAGCAGCGCCGTGGCGTTCCGGAACGTCCGCACGGCGAAGCCGTCGGTTTCCAGCAGGAAGCGCAGCGATCCCAGCACGGCATCATCATCGTCGACCACGTAGACGATGGGCTGTGCTGATGATGTTGCCATGGGCAGCCGCTGATGGTGCGAGCCGATCTCGATCATGGTGATTGACTAGCACGGCCGGAGAATTTCGATCTTGACCTGCCTCAATCCTTGAGCATGCCGGCGCGCATCGCCAGCCGCACCAGTTCTGACAGGCTGGCCGCCTGCATCTTGGTCATGACGTTGGCGCGGTAGACCTCGATCGTCCGCGGGCTGATGTCGTACTCTCGGGCGATCAGCTTGTTGGAGAGGCCCGCGATCAGTCCCTCCATCACCTGGCGCTCCCTGGGGCTCAGGGAGGCGACGCGGGCGGCGATGTCCTGCGTGACGGCTCCGTTCCTCGCGGCCGGCTCGGCCTGGCGGATCGCCGCTTCGATCATGGCGATCAGACGATCGTCCTCGAACGGCTTTTCGAGGAAGTCGACTGCGCCGTGTTTCATTGCTTCCACCGCGAGCGGCACGTCGCCATGCCCGGTCATGATCAGGATGGGGAACGGACTTTGCTGCGCTTTCATCCGTTTCAGCAATTCGATCCCGTCGAGTCCCGGCATGCGTACGTCGGACACGACGCAGCCGAAGGCCAGGTCGGGCAGAGAGGCCAGGAAGGCCTGCGCATCGTCGAAGAGCGTAACGCCGAAGCCGGAGGAATCCAGCAGGAAGTTCAGCGAGTCCCGCATCGCCTCGTCGTCATCGATGACGTAAACATGTCCCTTGGTGGTCATTGGTCAGGTCTCGTCGGCTGCCGGCAGTGTGAAGCGGAATGTCGCACCGCCCGATGCGTTGCTCTCGGCCACCATGCGGCCGCCGTGAGCTTCAATGATCGAGCGGCTGATCGACAATCCTACGCCCATTCCGGTCTCTTTGGTGGTGAAGAAAGTCTGGAACAGATTTGGAACGACATCGTCCTGGAAGCCGGAACCGGTGTCGGACACCTCGACCTCGATCATGTCGTCACCGACGCTTCTGTTGGCAACGACGAGCTCGCGTCGCGGCGATTGTGCCATCGCTTCCAGCGCGTTGCGGAACAGATTGACCAGAACCTGCTGGATCTGCACCCGGTCGGCGAGGACGAAGTCGGCGCCGGGATCGAGATTGAAGCGGAGCTGCACGTTCTGCTCACGCGCACCCGCAAGGCCGAGCGCGCCGGCCTCCTCGATCAGCTTCGACAGGCTCTCGACCCGCTTCTCGGATTCGCCGCGGGAGACGAAGTCGCGCAGGCGGCGGATGATCTGGCCGGCGCGCAGCGCCTGCTCCGAGGCGCGATCCAGCGCGCTCTCGATCTTCGCAATGTTGGGATCGGTGCTGCCGGCGAGCAGCCGTCGCGATCCCTTCATGTAGTTGCTGATTGCCGCCAAGGGCTGGTTGATCTCGTGGGCGAGCGCGGAAGCCATCTCGCCCATCGCCGTCAGCCGCGAGACATGGACGAGCTCGGACTGCAGCTCCTGGAGCCGCGCCTGGGTCTTCTGATGCTCGGTGAGATCGCGGACGAAGCCGGTGAAATACGGCTCGCCGCCCGACTGCATCTCGCCGATCGACAGATGCATCGGGAATGTCGTGCCGTCGCGGCGCTTGCCGGTGACGATACGGCCAATGCCGATGATGTGCGGATCGTTGGTCGAGCGATAGCGCGCGATGTAGCTGTCGTGGCGGGTGCGGTCCGGCTCCGGCATCAGGATGTTGACGTTCTGGCCGATCGCCTCCTGCTCGGACCAGCCGAACAGGCGCTCGGCAGCGGTGCTGAACAGCTGCATGATACCGCGGCCGTCGATGACGATCATGGCGTCGGGAATGGTGTGCAGGATGGAGCGGAGATGGGTTTCGCGCGTGCGCAGCGCTTCCTCGACCTGCTTCTCTTCGTCGATGTCCAGGAAGATTCCGCTCAGATGCCGCGCGAGGCCGGCATCATCCCGGATCAAGCCGGCGCGGGCCCTGATCCATTTGCCGCGGTCGGACGTTCCGGCAATCCTGAAAGAGACGTCGAAGCCGCCGCCGCGCGCGATGACCTGGCTGATCGCAGCCTCGACGCGCGCGCGGTCCGCGCGCGCGAGACGCGACAGGAAGAGATCGTAGCTGGCCGGCTGGTCCCGCTCGATCCCGAGCAGCATCCGCGCAGTCTCCGACCATTCCAGCTCGCGCGTCGTGAGGTCGAGATCCCAGGTGCCGACGCCGAACCCTTCGATCCGGACCCGGAAATGCTCGCCGCGATGATCGTCCGGCGGATGCGTTACACGGGTCGGCGACAAATGCTTGCTCCCATTCTGGCGGCGAGACGCCGCGAACCTGCCGGTAATTTCGCCCAAGGCCGCTCCGGAGGCAAGTTCCGATCTCTGTTTTCGTTGACGGATTCCCCCCTTCGCGGCGCGGGGCGATTTGATCTATCTCATTCTGCCGCGCCGCTGCGGGCTTAGACTTTCACGAAAGCTCATCGCAGCGGAGATTCTCATGACTTACGCGACCGTGATGGTCAGCCTGGCGCTGGACCAGCCCAATGATGCGCGCCTTCAGGTCGCCGGCGAACTCGCCGAGCGGTTCGAGGCGACCATCGTCGGGATCGCCGCGGCGCAGTTCGCCTCGCCGCTCTATTTCACCGATGGCGTCGAGGCCCAGCGACTGATCGATCAGGAGGAGACCTCGGTCAAGCGGCGCCTTGCCGATCTGGAGGCGGAATTCCGCGCCGCGACGAAGACGCGCGGCGGGCGTGCGGAATGGCGCAGCGCCCTGGATTTTCCCGGCCGGTTCGTGCTGGCGCAGTCGCGCTGCGCCGACATCCTCGTCAGCGGCGGAGAGAGCCCGGCCTTCTCCGATGCCTTCTCGCTGGTTAGCCCCAAGGATCTGGTGATGCAGGCCGGCCGGCCGCTTCTGGTCGTCCCTGACCGAATCAACTGGCTCGATCTGCGCAGCGTGCTGGTGGCCTGGAAGGACACGCCCGAGGCCCGGCGCGCGGTGGCTGACGCGCTGCCGATGCTGCGCAAGGCCAGGGATGTCGTCGTGGTCGAGATTCCGGAAGAGGGCGATGACCGCTCGGCAGCGATGGCGCAGGTCAGCGACGTTGCGGCCTGGCTCGCCCGCCACGGTATCACCGCGACCGCGCGCGTCCCGGAGGCGGGGAGCGAAGCCGCCGCCGTCCAGCTGGAGAGGATCGCCGGTGACGTCGGCGCCGGTCTGATCGTCGCCGGCGCCTACGGTCACTCTCGCTTTCGCGAGTTGATCCTTGGCGGCGTTACTCAACATCTGGTCACGCAAACCGCCCGTTGCGTGCTGCTGTCGCACTGATGCTCGGCCGGTACAGAACGAATTGATGAGGACGCGCCGTGTACAAATTCCTTGAGCAGACCGTCGACGGCTACATGACACGCGGCGTCAGGACGGTGACGCGCGACCTCGACATGCTCGCGCTCAGCGAGATGTTCGAGCAGGACGATTTCAACTCCTATCCGGTCGCGGACGACGGCCAGGTCGTCGGCATCGTCACGAAGTTCGACATCCTGAAGTGCTTTGCGTTCACGCCGAGCCAGATGCTGCCGCGCTATCACGACCTGATGAGCCGCAAGGTCGGCGACGTGATGACGCCGGAGTTCATCTATGTCAGCCCCGATACGCGGCTGACGCGCGTGCTACAGATCATGGTCGAGCACCGCATCCGCAGCATCATCGTGCTCGACAGCGCCCAGAAGCTGGTCGGGATCATCGCGCGCGAAGACGTCATCGCGGCGCTGAAGGCGACCGCGAACGATTGACGAACCGTCCTTGAATCCCGCTCTTCCGACCCCCGTGATGTCACGGAGGCGGCGGCACGCCTGGTGTTCGGCGAAGTACCCAAGCGGTTGATATCGCTTTCCGATCAGCGAAAGCCGCACATTAGCAGAAATCCATCTTTCTTGATTTCAATCAATTCCCCGCGAGGTTGAATGTGGTTTCTGGCGGCGTGTTCTTTCAGAGAGAATCCGCGATGCCCCAGCCCTCGATCTCCAAAACCATGACGACAGGCGAAAGCGGCCTGGCGCTCATATTCGCGGTCACCGCCTTCCTGTGCCTGGTGGCTTCGGCCAAGGCGCTCGATGCGCCGTTCGCCTTCCACGCCGGGCTGAGCGCAGCGGCGAGCCTGGCCGCGGTGTTCTTCATCATCAACCGCTATTACGATCGTCCGGCGGCGCTGCCGCCCGCGGAGATCAATGGTCGCCCCAACTACAACTTGGGTCCGATCAAGTTCTCCTCCTTCATGGCAATGTTCTGGGGCATCGCGGGCTTCCTGGTTGGGCTCATCATCGCCTCGCAGCTGGCCTGGCCCGCATTGAATTTCGATCTGCCCTGGATTCAATTCGGCCGCCTGCGGCCGCTGCACACTTCGGCCGTGATCTTTGCCTTCGGCGGCAACGTGCTGATCGCGACGTCCTTCTACGTCGTGCAGAAGTCCTGCCGCGCGCGGCTGGCCGGCGATCTCGCGCCCTGGTTCGTCGTGCTCGGCTACAACTATTTCATCCTGATCGCCGGCACCGGCTATCTGCTCGGCGTCACCCAGTCCAAGGAATATGCCGAGCCGGAATGGTACGCCGACCTCTGGCTGACCATCGTCTGGGTCACCTATCTGCTCGTCTTCCTGGGCACGATTCTCAAGCGCAAGGAACCGCACATCTTCGTCGCGAACTGGTTCTATCTCGCCTTCATCGTGACGATCGCGGTTCTGCATCTCGGCAACAACCCCGCGCTGCCGGTGTCGGTCTTCGGCTCGAAGTCCTACATCGCCTGGGGCGGCATCCAGGATGCCATGTTCCAGTGGTGGTACGGCCACAACGCGGTCGGCTTCTTCCTGACCGCCGGCTTCCTCGCGATCATGTACTACTTCATTCCGAAGCGCGCGGAGCGACCGATCTATTCCTACCGGCTCTCGATCATCCACTTCTGGGCGCTGATCTTCCTCTACATCTGGGCCGGTCCGCACCATCTGCACTACACGGCGCTGCCCGACTGGACGCAGACGCTCGGCATGACCTTCTCGATCATGCTGTGGATGCCCTCCTGGGGCGGCATGATCAACGGCCTGATGACGCTGTCGGGCGCCTGGGACAAGCTGCGCACCGACCCCGTGCTGCGCATGCTGGTCGTTTCCGTCGCCTTCTACGGCATGTCGACCTTCGAAGGGCCGATGATGTCGATCAAGGTGGTGAATTCGCTCAGCCACTACACCGACTGGACCATCGGCCACGTGCATTCCGGCGCGCTCGGCTGGGTCGGCTTCGTCTCCTTCGGCGCGCTGTACTGCCTGGTGCCGTGGGTGTGGAATCGCAAGGGGCTCTACAGCCTGAAGCTGGTCAACTGGCACTTCTGGATCGCGACGCTCGGCATCGTTCTCTACATCTCGGCGATGTGGGTGTCCGGCATCCTCCAGGGTCTGATGTGGCGTGCCTACACTTCGCTCGGCTTCCTCGAATATTCCTTCATCGAGACCGTCGAGGCGATGCATCCCTTCTACGTCATTCGTGCCGCCGGCGGCGCGCTGTTCCTGATCGGCGCACTGATCATGGCCTACAATCTCTGGATGACGGTTCGCGTCGGCGAGCAGGAAGTCCAGATGCCCGTCGCTCTTCAGCCGGCGGAATGAGGAGCTTCCCATGTCGTTTTGGACACGCCACCAAGTCTTCGAAAAGAACTCGATCATCCTGGTCGTCGGCATCCTGCTGGTGATCGCGATCGGCGGTCTCGTCGAGATCACGCCGCTGTTCTACCTCAAGAGCACGATCGAGGTGGTCGACGGCGTCAGGCCCTACACGCCGCTGGAGCTTGCGGGGCGCAACATCTACGTCCGCGAAGGCTGCTATCTCTGCCATTCGCAGATGATCCGTCCCCTGCGCGACGAGGTCGAGCGCTACGGCCACTTCTCGCTCGCCGCCGAGAGCATGTTCGACCACCCGTTCCAGTGGGGCTCGAAGCGCACCGGTCCCGATCTTGCCCGCGTCGGCGCCAAATATTCGGACGACTGGCACGTCACCCATCTGACCAACCCGCGCGCGATCGTGCCGCAATCGGTGATGCCGGGCTATCCCTTCCTGGCTCGGACGGAAGTCGATCCGGACACGATCGCCGACCATATGCGCACGCTGCGGACCGTCGGCGTTCCCTACACCGACGACCAGATCGCCAACGCGGCCGCCGACATGAAGGCCCAGGCCGATCCCGACAATGCCGGCGCCGAGGCTTTCACCAAGCGCTACGCCAAGGCCGTCGTGCGCAATTTCGACGGCAAGGCCGGTACGCCGACGGAGATGGATGCGCTGATCGCGTACCTGCAGATGCTCGGCACGCTGGTCGACTTCAAGCTCTACAACGAGAAAGCCAATCTTCGCTGAGAAGGCATCCACCGATGAAAGCCATCCTGACACTCGACAATCTCGCGTCCGGTCTCGTGACCACGATCTGGACGCCGGTCTTCGTCGCGATCTTTCTCGCGATCATCGCCTACGCATTTTGGCCCCGCAACAAGGCCGCGTTCGACGAAGCGGCGAGCCTGCCGCTGCGGGAGGAGTGAGAGATCATGACCGATCATAGCGAAATCGATTCCGTCACCGGCAGGGCCACGACCGGGCATGAGTGGGACGGCATCAAGGAGCTCAACACGCCGCTGCCGCGCTGGTGGGTGATCTGCTTCTACCTCACCATCGTCTGGTCGATCGGCTACTGGATCGTCTATCCGGCCTGGCCGCTGATCTCCAGCAACACCACCGGCCTGTTCGGCTATTCCTCGCGCGCCGACGTCGCGGTCGAACTCGCCAATCTCGAGAAGATCCGCGGTGACAAGATGGCCGCGCTGGGCGCGGCCTCGCTCGCCGACATCGAGAAGGACCCGGCCTTGCTGGCGCTCGCCCGTGCCAAGGGCAAGACCGTGTTCGGCGACAATTGCGCGCCGTGCCACGGCTCGGGCGCGGCCGGTGCCAAGGGCTTTCCGAACCTGAACGACGACGACTGGCTGTGGGGCGGTACCCTCGACCAGATCATGCAGACGATCCAGTTCGGCGCGCGATCCGGACACGCCAAGACCCATGAGGGCCAGATGCTGGCCTTCGGCAAGGACGGCGTGCTGAAGCCGGACGAGATCGTCACGGTCGCCAATTACGTGCGCTCGCTGTCGGGGCTCTCGACCCGGAAGGGCTATGACCCGGCTAAGGGCGAGAAGATCTTCGCGGACAATTGCGTCGCCTGCCACGGCGATGGCGGCAAGGGCAACCAGGAGCTCGGTGCGCCCAACCTGACCGACAAGATCTGGCTCTACGGCTCCGACGAGGCGACCCTGATCGAGACCATCAGCCAGGGCCGCGCTGGCGTCATGCCGGCTTGGGAGGGGCGACTCGATCCGTCGACCATCAAGGCGATGGCGGTGTACGTCCACTCGCTGGGCGGCGGAAAATAGCCGGAAAAGCGTCGATCGGCGGCTGGCGGGGGCGAACAAATTCGCCCCCGCTTGCGCTGGATCAACTGGCCCAGCGGCGTCGGGTCTAGGTTTAATCGCACCTCCTGAGGCGACCTGAGCGATGAACAAGACCGTGAACCCGAAAGACCTCACATCCGATGATGACGTTGGGCCGCTCTACGCGGCTCGCAAGAAGGTCTATCCCCAGAGCGTCCAGGGCACCTTCCGCCGGATCAAATGGGGCCTGATGGCGTTCTGCCTCGGCGTCTACTACTTCCTGCCCTTCGTGCGGTGGAATCGCGGTCTCGGTGCGCCCAGCCAGGCGGTGCTGATCGATCTGCCCAACAGCCGCTTCTATTTCTTCTTCATCGAGCTGTGGCCGCAGGAAGTCTATTACTTTACCGGCCTTCTGATCGTCGCCGCGGTGGCGCTGTTCCTGATGAACTCGGTCGGCGGCCGCATCTGGTGCGGCTATCTGTGCCCGCAGACGGTCTGGACAGACCTGTTCTATGCGGTCGAGCGCCTGATCGAGGGCGACCGGCGGGAGCGGATGAAGAAGGATGCGTCGACCGATCCGATGAAGCTCGAGCGCATCTCCGAGATCGTGCTCAAGCATTCGATCTGGCTGCTGATCGCCTGGTGGACCGGCGGCGCCTGGGTGCTCTACTTCAACGACGCGCCGACCCTGGTGAAGGAGCTCGTCACCTTCCAGGCGCCGATGATCGCCTATGTCTGGATCGGCATCCTCACCGCAACGACTTACGTGCTGGCCG
This sequence comes from Bradyrhizobium sp. CCBAU 53338, assembly GCF_015291665.1. NCBI lineage: Bacteria > Pseudomonadati > Pseudomonadota > Alphaproteobacteria > Hyphomicrobiales > Nitrobacteraceae > Bradyrhizobium > Bradyrhizobium sp. CCBAU 53338. The sequence continues at coordinate 5,444,438 of NZ_CP030048.1, read as the reverse complement.
GCTACATGCGCGAGCAGGTCTGCACCTATATGTGCCCGTGGCCGCGCATCCAGGCCGCGCTCACCGACGAATGGGCGCTCAACGTCACCTATCGCTACGATCGCGGCGAGAAGCGCACTTCGGTGAAGAAGGCCGCGGAGCTGCGCGCGCTCGGCGAGCAGGTCGGCGACTGCGTCGACTGCTACCAGTGCGTCGCGGTGTGCCCGACCGGCATCGACATCCGCAACGGGCCGCAGCTCGAATGCATCCAGTGCGGGCTCTGCATCGACGCCTGCGACAACGTCATGGCCAAGATCGGCCGGCAGAAGCGGCTGATCGGCTACGACAACGACATCAACATCCAGCGCCGCCAGGAAGGCAAGGCGCCGATCTATCGCATCGTCCGCCCCCGTACAATTGCCTATAGCGCGATCATCGCCGCGGTCGGCGGCATCATGATCTACGTGCTGGCGACCCGCACGTTGCTCGACATCAACGTGCTGCACGACCGCAATCCCGTTGCGATCAAGCTCAGTGACGGCTCGATCCGCAACGCCTATACGGCCCGGCTTCTGAACAAGAGCGGACATGACCGCGTCATCGCGATCGATATCGACGGCCCGGCGAACGCGACGATCCATGTCGTCGGTGCCGACTCCGTGACGCCGGACAGGCCGATGATCGTGATCCCGCGCGACTCCACCAGTGAGCTGCGCCTGCTCGTCACCGCACCGGCCGAGAGCAATCCGGAGAAGTCGATCCCGGTTCACTTCCACGTCACCGATATCGGGCTCGGCGAGGCCGCCTCCACCATCGACAATTTCGTCGCGCCGTAAGACCAGGAGATTGAAATGGCCGCCAAGCCGCTGACCGGAACCAAGGTGTTCCTGATGCTGGTCGCTTTCTTCGGCGTCGTGATCGGCGTCAACGTCACCATGATGAAGCTGGCGATCGCGACGTTGCCCGGCACCGATGTCGACAGCCCCTATGCGGCGGGTCTCGCCTATGACCGCGAGATCTCGGCAGCGCACGACCAGGCCGCGCGCAAATGGAAGGTGAATGCGCATATCGAGCGGCGCGCCGACGGCAATGCCGTGCTTCAGGTCGAGGCGCGCGACGCGGCAGGACGGCCGCTGAGCGGATTGAAATTCGGCGGCCGCCTGGAACGGCCGACCGACAAGCGCGCCGACCTCGACGTCGATCTCGCGGAGGCCGGCGTCGGCATCTATCGCGGCAATGCCGCTTCCGTCGCGCCGGGTCAGTGGGATCTCGTCATCGAGGGTGATGCGAAGGGTGAGCGCGTGTTCCTGTCGCGCAATCGCGTGATCCTGAACTGAGGTCGCGCCATGCAGGTGTCACGGGATTTCTCCCACTATGTCCGCGCCGCGGGCGCGGGGCTCAAGCATATCGATCTTGCGGTCGAGGGCGTCCACTGCGCCGGCTGCATGGCCAAGATCGAGCGCGGTCTGTCCGCCATTCCCGACGTGACGCTGGCGCGGGTGAACCTCACCGACCGGCGTGTCGCGCTGGAATGGAAGGAGGGCACGCTGGATCCCGCGCGCTTCATCGATCGGCTCGAGGAGCTCGGCTACAGGGCCTATCCTTACGAGACCGAGAGCGCCGAGGTGACGGAGGTCGCGGAATCGCGCTTCCTGCTGCGCTGCCTCGGCGTCGCCGCGTTCGCCACCATGAACGTGATGATGCTCTCGATACCGGTGTGGTCGGGCAACGTCTCGGACATGCTGCCCGAACAGCGCGATTTCTTCCATTGGCTGTCGGCGCTGATCGCGCTGCCGGCGGCGGCCTATGCCGGCCAGCCCTTCTTCCGCTCCGCCTGGCGGGCGCTGTCGAACAAGACCACCAACATGGACGTGCCGATCTCGATCGGCGTGTGCCTCGCGCTCGGCATGTCCGTGATCGAGACCATCCATCACGCCGAGCATGCCTATTTCGATGCGGCGATCATGCTGCTGACCTTCCTGCTCGTCGGCCGCTTCCTCGACCAGAACATGCGCCGGCGGACTCGGGCGGTTGCCGGCAATCTTGCCGCGCTGAAGGCCGAGACGGCGGCGAAGTTCGTGGGGCCCGACGAGATCTCGCAAGTGCCGGTTGCCGCGATCCATCCCGGTGACATCGTGCTGCTGCGGCCCGGCGAGCGCTGCGCGGTCGACGGCAGCGTGATCGAGGGGCGTTCCGAGATCGACCAGAGCCTGATCACCGGTGAAACCTTGTACGTCACGGCGGAGCAGGGCACGCCTGTCTACGCGGGCTCGATGAACATCTCCGGCACGCTGCGGGTGCGGGTCTCGGCAGCGTCGGAGGCGACGCTGCTGGCCGAGATCACCCGGTTGCTCGACAACGCGCTCCAGGCGCGCTCGCGCTACATGCGGCTCGCCGATCGCGCCTCGCGGCTCTATGCGCCGGTGGTGCATGCGACCGCGCTCATCACGGTTCTGGGCTGGGTCGTTGCCGGCGCGAGCTGGCATGATGCCGTCGTCACCGGTGTCGCGGTGCTGATCATCACGTGTCCCTGCGCGCTCGGGCTCGCGATCCCCACCGTGCAGACGGTGTCCTCGGGTGCGATGTTCAAGGCCGGAGTGTTGCTCAATTCCGGCGATGCCATCGAGCGCCTCGCCGAAGCCGATCACGTCATCTTCGACAAGACGGGCACGCTGACGCTGCCCGATCTCGACGTGACCAATGCGGCCGATATCCCCGCCGACATTCTTGAACTCGCCGGCAGGCTCGCGCTGTCGAGCCATCATCCCGTCGCCGCCGCCGTGGCGCAGGCCGCTGGTGCAAAGGCGCCGATCGTGGGCGCCGTCGAGGAGGCGGGGCAGGGCGTTCGCGCAATGGTCGATGGCGTCGAGCTTCGCCTGGGCCGCCCGTCCTTCTGCGGCGCAGAAGCGCTGGTCGCCGGCGCCTCGCTTGATCCCGAAGCGTCCGTCGTGGCCTTCGGCAAGGGCAAGGAAAAATTCATCCTGTCGGTGCGCCAGGGTCTGCGTCCGGATGCGCAGGCCGTGATCGCGGCGCTGAAGGATCGCAACATCGGCATCGAGGTCCTGTCCGGCGACCGCGAGCCGGCGGTGATCGCAGCGGCCCATGCGCTCGGCATCGCCGAATGGCGCGCCGGCGTCACACCCGCGGACAAGATCGCGCGCATCGAGGAGCTGAAACGGCGTGGCGCAAAGGTGCTGATGGTCGGGGACGGCATGAACGATGCGCCCTCGCTCGCGGCGGCCCATGTCTCGATGTCGCCGATCTCGGCCGCGCATCTGAGCCAGGCCACCGCCGATCTCGTCTTCCTCGGCCGGCCTCTGGCTCCGGTCGTCGCCGCCGTCGATTCCGCGCGCAAGGCGCTGCATCTGATGCGGCAGAATCTCTGGCTTGCGATCGGCTACAACGTGCTGGCTGTGCCTCTTGCGATCAGCGGCGTGGTGACGCCCCTGATTGCGGCAGCCGCCATGAGCGAGTCCTCGATCCTGGTGATGCTGAACTCGCTGCGTGCCCGCAGCGCCTCGCGGGAGATCGTATGATGGAGATCCTGGTCATCCTTGTGCCGCTGGCGCTGTTGCTCGGCCTCGCCGGCCTCGCCGCCTTCCTCTGGTCGCTCCGCAGCGGCCAGTATGACGACCTCGATGGCGCCGCCTGGCGCGCCATCGCCGACGACGATCCTCCGCCGCAAGAGGCGTCGGCAAAGCGTTAACGCATCCTCGGTTCCGCGGCTTTCCGCACCCCTTCCCGGACGATGCTTGCTGGACGGCCGATGGTCGTCGGGCGTAACAATGCCGGAGGATCTTGCGTAAGGCTCTCTGGAGCAGGAGTGCGACGGGCATGCAGGGAAATGCCGGGGTGTGCAGGCCCAAGGACCTGCCGGGACAGATCGTGCTGGTGCTGCAAGGCGGCGGTGCGCTCGGCGCCTATCAGGCGGGAGTCTACCAGGCCCTGCACGAGGCCGGCATCGAGCCGGACTGGGTGATCGGCACCTCGATCGGCGCGATCAATGCGAGCCTGATCGCCGGCAATGCGCCGGAAAACCGGCTCGCGCGCCTGCGGGAATTCTGGAAGCGGATGGAGCAGAAGCCTGCCTGGCCCCTGCTTACGGGTATTCCCGGCTTCGATGACATGTTCGGCTATTGGTCGACCGTTACCCACGGCATTGCCGGCTTCTTCCAGCCCAATCCGCTGGCGCATGCCGGCGAATCCTTCCCGCTTGGCGCCGATCAGGCCGGCTATTATTCGACCGCGCCGCTGGAGAGCACGCTGCGCGAGCTCGTCGATTTCAGCCTCGCCAATTGCGGCGCGCCGCGCCTCACGGTCGGTGCTGCGCATGTCGGCTCGAGCCAGATGCGCTATTTCGACAGCCGCGACTGCGAGCTGACGGTGAAGCACGTCATGGCGTCAGGGGCGCTGCCGCCGGCCTTTCCGGCGGTGCGCATCGAGGGCGAGCTCTATTGGGATGGCGGCATTCTCTCGAATTCGCCGACGGAAGCCGTGTTCGACGACAATCCGCGCCGGAACTCGCTGATCTTCTCCGTGCATCTGTGGAATCCCGTCGGGGCCGAGCCGACCACGATGGGCGAGGTCCTGACCCGCCACAAGGACGTGCAATATTCCAGCCGGATCGCGAGCCAGATCGAGCGCCAGCAGCAGGCCCATCGCTTGCGCCACGTCATCAACCAGCTTGCGGCACGATTGCCGCAGAGCGAGCGCGACGATCCCGCGGTGAGGGAGTTGATCGGCTATGGCTGCTCGACGCGCATGCACGTGGTGCGCCTGCTGGCCCCGCAGCTCGAACGCGAGAGCCATACCAAGGACATCGACTTCAGCCCGTCCGGCATCATGCAGCGCTGGGACGCCGGCTATGCGCATACAAGGTCGGTGCTCGCGCGCGCGCCGTGGATCGGCGAATTCGATCCGCTGTCGGGCGTGGTGCTGCACGAGCATATCGACGAGATGCCGCTGGCTGCGGAATAGGGCCCGCTTCATCGAATTGCCACGGGCCTTGCGGATCGTCGGCTCCGGTCTACCGTCGAAAGGCTCCGCACGTGGTGTCTGCAACCGATCTGGAATTGGCTCTCGATCGCGTCCGCGCTTGTGCAGCGGGACCGGTTCCCGGTGTGTTCGGTCCTGATGCAGTGACCTGGCGGATCGATCGGGAGGCCGTGATCTTTCTCGGCGCCGGCCGTGCGCTGCTGCTTCAGCTCGCGCATCCCTGGGTCGCGGCCGCCATCGCCGAGCACTCGAGGACCCTTGCCGATCCGATCGGCCGCTTCCATCGTACTTTCGACATCGTCTTTGCGATGGTGTTCGGCTCGCTCGACCGGGCCATGCTGTCGTCGCGGCAACTGCACCGGCGCCACAGCATGATCGTCGGCGAGATGCCTGTTTCCGTCGGACCCTTCGCGGCCGGCTCGCGCTACTGCGCCAACGACATCCCGTCGCTGCGGTGGGTTCATGCCACGCTGGTCGAGACCGCGCTGATGGCGCACGATCTGGTGCTGCCGCCGCTCTCTGTTGAAGAGCGCGAACGCTACTGGACCGAGAGCCGGACCTTTGGTGCGTTGTTCGGCCTGGCGGGGGACGATCTGGCCGCCGACTGGTCCGGCTTTGCGGCGTATATGACGGTGATGGCGCAGTCCGACACGCTGACCGTCAGCCCGGCCGCGCGCGAGATCGCCGCGCAGATTTTTGGCGGCGCGCGTCCATGGCTGCGTCCGCCGCGATGGTATCGCGCGCTCACGGCGAGCCTGCTGCCGGAGCGCCTGCGCGAAGGTTTTGGTTTTGAGCTGGATGCGCGCGACAAGGAAGCAGCCGACAACGCGCTCCGTTGGATACGGCGCATCTATCCGAAATTGCCCGATCGGCTGCGCTATGTCGGCCCCTATCAGGAAGCGCAGGCGCGCCTGCGCGGCGAGCCGCAGCCCGACTGGATGACGCGTGGTCTCAATCGGCTTTGGATCGGCCGGTCGCAGATGGATGTACGCGGGAAAGGGTGAGGGCAAATCCATCATCCGTGTCCCGGACAAGCTGCAAGGCGTGAGCGTTGCGGCGCAGAGCCGGGACACAGAAGCCGCGAACTCCGGTGTGAGACGGGCTCCGGCTCAGCAGCGCACCGTCGAAGAGACGCTGGGCTGCGTCCGGAGCACGAGAGAATGCGCAGCCTCACACCGCCGCCAGCTTCCGGTACAGTGCGTTGTAGCTTCCCGCCGAGATGCTCCAGGAGAACGACCGGCCCATGGCGCTGCGGCGCATGGTGTCGAGCTGGTCATGGGCCATGAAGGCGGCGAAGGCGCGGCGGACGCCGCCGAGGAAGGACTCGTGCGAGGGTTTTGAGAACAGGAAGCCGGTCTCGCCGTCGGTGATGGTCTCGGCAAGGCCGCCGGTCTGGTGGCCGATCGGCAGCGAGCCGAAGCGCTGGGCATACATCTGGCTCAGCCCGCAGGGCTCGAACCGCGACGGCATCAAGGTGAAATCGCTGCCGGCGAAGATGCGCCGGGCCTGGGCCTCGTTGAAGCCGATGGTGACGCCGATGGCGTCGGGGCGGCGGCGATGCGCGTCGATCAGCGCCTGCTCGAGCGCAGGCTCGCCGGAGCCGGTGACCACGATCTGTCCGCCGGCATCGATGATCTCGTCGGCGGCCGACAGCACGAGGTCGATGCCCTTCTGGTGCACGAGGCGTGCGACGATCGCGAACATCGGGCCGCGCGAGACGGCGAGGCCAAACTGCTTGCGGACGTAGTCCGCATTGGCCTTCTTGCCGACCCAATCGCCGGCGCCGAATTGCTGCGCGAGCTGTGCGCAGGAGCGCGGGTCCCAGCTCTCGTCGATGCCGTTGAGAATTCCGGTCAGCTCGGACGCATCGGAACGGATGCGGAGCAGGCCTTCGAGGCCGCAACCGAATTCTTCCGTGGTGATCTCGCGCGCATAGGTGCCGCTGACGGTGGTGAGATGCGAGGCATAGACGAGGCCGGCTTTGAGGAAAGAGAGCTGGTCGTAGAACTCGACGCCGTCGATGTGGAAGGAGCTTTCGGGGACGCCGATCCGCCGCAGCGAGTCCTTCGGGAAGAGACCCTGATAGGCGAGGTTGTGGATGGTCAGGATCGACGGCAGCCTGGCGCCTTGCCAGGCGAGGTAGGCCGGCACCAGAGAGGCTTGCCAATCGTTGGCATGGATCAGGTCTGCTGCCCAATTCTTGTCCAGCTTGCCCATGGCAAGCTCAGCGGCCGCCGAGGCAAAGCGCGCGAAGCGGATATCGTTGTCGGGCCAGTCGCGCCCGGCTTCGTCGCCGTAGGGGTTGCCGGGCCGGTCGTAGAGTTGTGAGCACAGCAGCACGTAGACCGGCAGGCCGTCCTTGGTCGCGGCGCGGCCGAGCGAACAGGCGGGCATTTCCGCGAACGCGGGGCAGCGCCCAACGATCTGAATATGCGTGAGTTGCTCGATGATGTCGCGATAGCCGGGCAGCATGATCCGGATATCGGCGAAGGGGCGGAGCGCTCGGGGAAGGGCAGCAGAAACGGCACCAAGTCCGCCGACGCGGACGAAGTCGTCCATCTCTGTCGTGACGAACAAGACCCTCAAGAACTGCTGCCCTCATCCGATCCCGATTGCTGCTATGCAAGATCGGGTCCAGTTGCCCCTGGAAATCTCGAGCCCCCCACGAGACGCGCCGGTTCGGTAAAGACTTTCCTACTCAGGCGCCGCCATCTAGGGTCGGCGCACCAACAAGAGAGAACAACTATAGTTCCTACGGGGCGGTCAGGGATGCAGCTATCAGATAAGCACGAAGACACGACGACAAAGCCCTTCGCCGGCCTGCGGGTCCTGGATTTCTCGACCACCATCGCCGGCCCCCATTGCGCTCGGATGCTCGCCGACATGGGCGCCGAAGTCATCAAGATCGAGAGCGATGGCGGTGAGACGATGCGTACGCGGCCGCCGCTGCGCAAGGGCTGCAGCACCGTGTTCGGCCAGCTCAATGTCGGCAAGAAGAGCGCGGTGTTCGACCTCAAGTCCGAGGACGGCAAGGAGGCGGTCCGCCGGTTGGTCGCGACTGCTGACGTTCTGGTCGAGAATTTTCGGCCGGGCGTGATGCGCCGGCTGCGGCTCGACTACGACAGCCTCCGCCCGGTCAATCCGAAACTGATCTACTGCTCGATATCGGGCTATGGCCAGACCGGTCCCTCGGCCGAGTTGCCGGCCTATGCGCCGGTGATCCATGCCGCGTCCGGCTACGACATGGCGCATCTCGCCTATCAGCCCGGCCGCGACAGGCCGGATTATTGCGGCATCTACCATGCCGATGTCGTGACCGGCACCTACGGCTTTGGCGCGATCGCATCCGCGCTCTATCAGCGCACACTAACCGGGCTCGGCCAGCACATCGACGTCTCCATGCTGGAGTCGATGCTGACGCTGACCGTGATCGAGTTGCAGAGCTCGCAATTTGCGGTGAAGCCGCCGCCGCGTCCGATGTTCGGCCCGACCGAGACCGCCAACGGCTACGTCATGATCACGGTCGCCAGCGAGAAGACTTTCCAGGGTTTGATGGGTGTGATCGGCCGCCCTGAGTGGATCACTGATGCACGCTTCTCGTCCTACGCTCCCCGGCGCGAGAACTGGGCCGACATGATGGACGGCGTCGAGGCGTGGTCGAAGCGGCTCACGACTGATGCATGTCTGGTCGCCTTGAGCACCGCCGGCGTGCCGGCCTCGGCCTATCGCACCATCAAGGAGGCTCTCGCCGATCCGCAGCTCGCGCACCGGCAGGCGCTCTCGTCGGTGGAAGATGGAGGCGGCTCGTTCAGGGTGCTCAATCTGCCGTTCCGGATGACCGGCGCCGACACCAAGCCAGGCGAGACCATGGCCGCGCTTGGCGAGCACACGCGCGGACTGCGCGAGGAGATCGGCCTCGGCGACGTTGCGCCAATTCCGTCAGGCAAAACACAAGCGACGAACTGAGCGCGTTGCGCTGCGCACGTGCGGCATCGAACCTCGCGTGTTCCTCTTGCCGAGGCGCGCGATTCTCGCCAATCTCGCCGGTGTCATCAGCGATCCGAAACATCGGACGAGGATCCCGGGAGGAACCATGACGAACATTGCTGCTGCGGCGTGCAAGCGCGCGCCCATTTTCCTTGTTGCGGCATTTGCGCTCCTTCCGCTCGCTGAGCCCGCGCAGGCGCAAAAGCAGGGCGGTAGCATCACCGTGGGGCTGGAGCTCGACGTTCCCGGATTTGATCCGCTGAAGGTCGGCGTGTACGACGCGGCCGCGCTCACCCCGGCAGCCGCCATCTTCGACACGCTGACCTATCTCGACGACAAGGGCGAGGCGCAGCCCAAGCTTGCGCTGTCCTGGACGCATTCGGACGACTTCAAGACCTGGACGTTCAAACTGCGCCCCGGCGTCAAGTTCCACGATGGCACGCCGTTCAACGCCGAGGCTTACAAGGCTAATTTCGACCGGCAGAAGGATCCCGCCAACAAGTGCCGGTGCGCGTTCTACATCGCTGCAGTCAACAGCGTCCAGGCGCCCGATGAGCTGACGGTCGTCGTCAATCTGAACGATCCCTCGGTGAATTATCCGACGCTGGTATCCTACCCCAACCAGAACGCGGCGGTGCATTCGCCGACTGCCTGGAAGACCAAAGGCGACGATTATAATCGCAATCCCGTTGGCACAGGGCCTTACATCCTGAAGTCGTGGACCGCCGGCGACCGCATGGTTCTGGAGAAGAACCCCGACTATTGGGACAAGGACAAGATCTATCTCGACCGCATCGTGCTGAAGCCGCTGCCGGATGCGCAGTCGCGCTTTGCGAGCCTGCAGTCGGGCGAGGCCGATCTCGTCTGGGACGACGAATATGACGCCGACAACATCCAGAGGGCGCAGAAGGATCAGAATCTGACCGTGCACGCTTACACGGGCTCCGGCGCGCAGGTCTACGCGTTCAACACCAAGACGCCGCCGTTCGACGACGTCCGCGTGCGTCAGGCGCTGGTGATGGCGATCGATCGTAAGAAGATGTCGCTGGCGATCACCAACGGGCTCGCCAAGCCCGCGAGCAATCCCTACGGCGAAGGTTCCTGGGTCAAGTGCAAGGACGACGGTGCGCTGCCGTTCGACGTCGCCAAGGCCAAGGCACTGATCCAGGAATACGGAAAGCCGGTCGAGTTCAAGACGATCGTCACGGCGACGCCGCGCGGTCGCGCCGTCGGCCAGGTGTTGCAGCAATTCTGGAAGAATGTCGGTGCCGGCATGGAGCTCGACCAGGTCGACCAGGCCACCATTCCGCCGCGCGCCTTCATGCGGCAATTCCAGCTAACGCCCTGGCGCATCGTCGACCTCGCCGATCCCGATCCGCAGATGTACGCCAATTTCCACACCGGCAGTCCGGTCGCGCTGGCGAACTACTCCAATCCGGAGCTCGACAAGCTCCTGGAGCACGCCCGTGTGACCGCCGAGGTCGACAAGCGCATCGAGGACTATTGCGCGGCCACGCGCCTGATCAACAAGGAAGCGATCTGGTTCTGGACCTTCCAGAACACCTACTACGCGGTTTCGAGCGCGAAGCTCAGAGGGTTGCCCAAGATGTACAGCGGCATGATCGACGTGTCCCGCGTCTGGAAGGAATAGCCCGCGCATGGCCGTCTTCGTTGCGCGCCGCCTCCTCTATGTCGTGCCGGTATTGCTCGCGGTCTCGCTGCTCACCTTCCTGATCGCCTCGCTGCTGCCGGGCGACCTCGCCTATGTCATCCTCGGCGACCAGGCGACGCCCGAGAAGGTCGAGGCGCTTCGTCACGATATGGGCCTCGACCAGCCGATCTGGTGGCGTTATCTGAGCTGGCTCGGCCACGTCATCCAGGGTGACTTCGGCCGCTCGTTCCGCACCGGGCAGACGGTACTGCAGGCGGTGGCCGAGCGCGTGCCGGTCTCGATCGAGCTGATGCTGTTCGCCGAGCTTATCGGGCTTGCGATCGGCGTTCCGCTCGCGATCGCCTGCGCGGCGCGCGCCGGCGGCGCGTTCGACCGCCTCATGACCGGCACTGCGTTCGCCGCCTTGTCGGTGCCATCGTTTCTCGCCGCAATCCTGCTGATCTATTTCTTCGCGGTCGAGCTGCGCTGGCTGCCGGCGACCGGCTATGTGCCGTTCACCGAGGAGCCGCTGGCGAATTTGCGCTTCTTCGTGCTGCCGGCGCTGACCTTGGGGCTCGCCGAATGGCCCGGCATCATGCGCGTCCTGCGCTCAGACATGATCGCGACCTTGCAGGAGGACTATATCGCGCTCGCCAAGGCCAAGGGCTTGAAACCCTCGCGCATCCTGTTCGTGCATGCGCTCAAGCCATCGTCGCTGACGCTGGTGACGGTGACCGGCATCAATATCGGTCGCCTGATCGGCGGTACGCTGATCGTCGAGTCGATTTTCGCGCTGCCGGGCATCGGCCGGCTCCTGGTCGGCGCGATCTACACCCGCGACCTCATCATCCTCCAGGGCGTGGTGCTGCTGGTCGCCTGCGGTTTCGTGATCGTGAACTTCGTCGTCGACATGCTCTACGCCGTCCTCGACCCCAGGATTCGCCATGGCCACGCTTGAGCTCTCGCTTCCCGAGGAGGCAGTCCCTGCGACCGTGCGCCGGAGGCGACGGCTCGGCCTGTTGTTCTGGATCGCGATCGGCTGGCTCGGCCTCATTCTGGCGCTTGTAATCCTGGCGCCGATGTTGCCGCTGCCGAGCCCGACCGACATGGACATGCTGGAGCGCCGCGCGCCGTTCTCGGCCGAGCATTGGTTCGGCACCGACGGGTTCGGCCGCGACGAGCTCGCACGCCTCGTCTATGGCGCGCGGGTCTCGCTGACGGTCGGGCTGATCGCGCCGATGATCGGCCTCGGCATCGGTGGCGCGCTGGGCCTGCTTGCCGGCTATTTCCGCGGCCGGTTCGAGACGCTGGTGGTCGGCAGCATGGATGTGCTGCTGGCCTTTCCGCCGTTGATCTTTGCGCTCGCGGTAACGGCCTATCTCGGCCAGTCCATTCCCAATCTCACCGTGATCCTCGGCGTGCTCGGCATTCCCGCCTTCATGCGGGTGGCGCGCGCGGCGACGCTGTCGCTGGCGCGGCGCGAGTTCGTGATCGCGGCCGAGGCGCTCGGCGCCAGCCATGCGCGCATCCTGCTGCGCGAGCTGCTGCCGAACGTGATCCTGCCGCTGCTGGCGTTCTTCCTGCTCGGCGTCGCGGTCACCATCGTGGTCGAGGGCGCGCTGTCCTTCCTCGGGCTCGGCGTGCCACCGCCGATGGCGAGTTGGGGCAGCATGATCGGCGAGGGGCGCGACAGCCTCGACGTCGCGCCGCGGCTGGCCTTCCTGCCCGCGGCGGGGCTGTTCCTGACCGTGCTGGCCTTCAACCTCGTCGGCGACACCATGCGGGCGCTGACCGACCCGCGTCAGGGGGCGCTGTGAGTACGCCGCTACTGACCATCGAGGACGTCGCGGTGGAGCTGCCGACCCCGCGCGGCAATTTGCGCGCCGTCGATCGTTTCGATCTGTCGCTGGAAGCGGGCCGCACGCTCGGCATCGTCGGCGAATCCGGCTGCGGCAAGACCATGCTGTCGCGCGCCATCCTTCAGTTACTGCCGAAGAAGGCGAGACTGACGGGGCGCGTGATGTTCGACGGCCAGGATCTGGTCCGGCTCGCGCCCGAAAGCCTGCGGCGCCTGCGGGCGCGCGACCTCGCGGTCGTGTTCCAGGATCCCATGACATCTCTCAACCCGGTGCTCACCATCGGCACCCAGTTGATGGAGACGATCCAGGAGCATCTCGAGCTCGACACGTCCGCCGCGAAGCAGCGCAGCATCGAGCTGCTGGCGGCCGTCGGCATTCCCGCGCCGGAGCAACGGCTCGCACAATATCCGCATCAATGTTCCGGCGGCATGCGCCAGCGCATCGCGATTGCGATCGCGCTGTCCTGCGAACCAAAACTGCTGATCGCGGACGAGCCGACCACCGCGCTCGACGTCACCATCCAGGCGCAGATCCTCGACCTGCTCGCGCGCGAGCAGCGCCGCCGCCACATGGCGATGATCATCATCACCCACGATCTCGGCGTCGTCGCCGGCCGTGCCGACGAGGTTGCGGTGATGTATGCGGGCAGGGTGGTCGAACGCGCGCCGACGCAGGCGCTGTTCAAGCGCATGCACATGCCCTACACCGAGGCGCTGCTGGCGGCGATCCCGAAGCTGGAGACGGCGCCGCATACGCCGTTGCCCGCCATATCCGGCCGTCCGCCCGATCCGACGCGGCCGTTGAAAGGCTGCTCCTTCGCGCCGCGTTGCCGCTATGTCGCAGGCTGCTGTCACGACGCCAAGCCGGAGTTGAAGAGCGCCGAGTTATCAGGGCATCTCTATGCCTGCTTCCACCCGATCCAGATGGCGGAAGGGATCGGCGCGTGATGCAGATGGCCTTGCACGATGCGCCGCTGTTGAACGTCGACAATCTCGTCGTCGAATATGGTCTCGGCAACAAGACCGTGCACGCCGTCTCCGGTGTCAGCCTTCACGTCGCGCGCGGCGAGACGCTGGGGCTGGTCGGCGAATCCGGCTGCGGCAAGTCGACGCTGGGGCGGGCGGTGCTGCAATTGCGCCGCGCCAAGTCCGGCCGCGTGCTGTTCGACGGCGAAGACCTGACGGCAATGGAAGGCGAGGCGCTGCGCAAGATGCGCCGCCGCGTGCAGCTGATCTTCCAGGATCCGATCGCCTCGCTCAATCCGCGCCGGCGCATCGGGGACATCGTCGCCGAGCCGCTGATCATCGCCGGTGTCAAGGATGCCGCCGAGCGCAAGCGGCGCGTGCACGAGGTGCTCGCTGCGGTCGGGCTCGATCCTGATCTCGTGGCGGGCCGGCTGCCGCACGAATTCTCCGGCGGCCAGTGCCAGCGCATCTGTATCGCCCGCTCGCTGGTGCTCAACCCCGAATTCATCGTCTGCGACGAGCCGGTCTCGGCGCTCGACGTTTCCATCCGCGCGCAAATCCTCAATCTGCTGGAGGAGATGAAGGCGCGCTTCGGCCTGACGCTGCTGTTCATCGCGCATGACCTTGCCGTGGTCAAAGCGGTCAGCGATCGCGTCGCGGTGATGTATCTCGGCCGGCTCTGCGAGGTCGGGCCGTCGGAGCAATTGTTCGCAAAGCCCGCGCATCCCTATACCAGGCTGCTGTTGCAGGCGATCCCGGTCCCCGACCCGGACGTGCGTCCCACCGAAAGCGTGGCGACCGGCGAGCCGCCATCGCCGATTGCGCCGCCCTCCGGCTGCCGATTCCGCACCCGCTGCCCGCGTGCCGATCAGCGATGCAGCGCGGAGATGCCGGAGTTGCGTGAGGTCGCGCCCGGTCAGTTCGTGGCTTGCCACCATCCGCTGCCCTGAACTAAGACCGCTCCCAGGTTTGTCTCGCCCTGCCACCCGTGGCATGGTGGCAAGTCGAAGAGTATGCCGGGAGGAGTCCGATGAAGAGTTTCAAGGTCGCCGATTTCAAGGCGCCGCTGCAGGAATTCGACGAGGCGACGCCGCAGCCCACGGGCACGCAGGTGCTGATCAAGGTGAAGGCCGCCGGCGTCTGCCACAGCGATCTCCACATCTGGGAGGGCGGTTATGATCTCGGCCACGGCCGCAAGCCGCTGTCGCTGAAGGATCGCGGCATCAATCTGCCGCTGACCATGGGCCACGAGACCGTCGGCGAGGTGGTGGCGTTCGGACCCGACGTGAAACCGGCCGATCAGGCCGATCTCAAGCTCGGCGACGTCGGCCTGGTCTATCCCTGGATCGGCTGCGGCAAATGCGCGACGTGCCTCGGCGGTGACGAGAACATGTGCCTGACGCCGCGCTCGCTCGGCGTCTATTGCGACGGCGGCTATTCCGATCACATGCTGGTGCCGCATCCGCGTTATCTGCTCAATCTGAAGGGCCTCGATCCGGCTTCGGCAGCGCCATACGCCTGCTCGGGCGTCACCACCTACAGTGCACTGAAGAAGGTGGAGCAGTATTTTGATACGCCGATCGTGATGTTCGGCGCCGGCGGTCTCGGCCTGATGGCGCTGTCGCTTTTGAAGGCGATGGGCGGCAAGGGTGCGATCATGGTCGACATCGACGCCAGGAAGCGTGAAGCCGCCGAGAAGGCCGGAGCGCTCGCGACCGTCGATCCCAAGGCGCCGGATGCGCTGGAGCAGCTCGCGAAGAAAGCGGGCGGTCCGATCCGTGCCGTGATCGACCTCGTCGGCAATGCTGCGACGACGCAACTCGGCTTCGACTGTCTGACCAAGGGCGGCAAGCTCGTCATCGTCGGCCTGTTCGGTGGCGGCGCGACCTGGGCCTTGCCGCTGATCCCGATCAAGGCGGTGACGATCCAGGGCAGCTACGTCGGCAATTTGCGCGAGACGCAGGAGCTGCTCGACCTCGTCCGCGCCAAGAACGTGCCCCCGATTCCGGTGACGAGGGCGCCGCTCCACAAGGCCAACGACGCGCTGGTGCAGTTGCAGCAGGGCGCGGTGGTCGGGCGCACGGTGCTGACGCCGTAGTTTCCACTCCCTCCTCCGTCATCGCGAGCGGAGCGAAGCAATCCGGAATCCCTCAGCGGACACAGTCTGGATTGCTTCCTCGCTTCGCTCCTCGCAACGACGGGGTTACACCTTTCTTCACTCAGGAATCCTCATGTCCGCAAACAACGCCTTCCACATTGCCGTGCTCGCCGGTGACGGCATCGGTCCCGAAGTCATGGCGCCCGCACTCGAAGTGCTGCGCAAGATCGAGACGAAGTCGGCCTTGAGCTTCCGCTTCACCGAGGCACCGGCTGGTGCCAACAATTATCTCGCGACGGGCAAGTCGATGCCTGACAGCACGATCAAGCTCTGCGAAGAGGCGGACGCGATCCTGCTCGGCGCCTGCGGCCTGCCGTCGGTGCGCTACCCCGACAATACCGAGATCGCGCCGCAGATCGAGCTGCGCTTCATCTTCGATCTCTATGCGGGCGTGCGGCCGGCGCGCCTCATTCCGGGCGTGCCGAGCCCGATCATCGGTGCCGACAAGCGCGGGATCGATCTCGTCGTGATCCGCGAATCCACCGAGGGCCTGTTCGCCTCGATGGGCAAGGGCGTGGTCACACATGACGACGCGCGCGAGACAATGGTGATCACGCGCAAGACATCCGAACGGCTGTTCGAGTTCTCGTTCCGCCTCGCCGAGCGGCGCATGGCGCGCGGCAAGCCCGGCGCGCTCGCCTGCGTCGACAAGGCCAACGTGTTCAAGGCCTTTGCGTTCTTCCGCGGCATCTTCGACGAGATTGCCAGGAAGCATCCCGACGTGAAGACCGATCGCCTTTATGTCGACGCCTGCTCGGCAATGCTGGTCAAGCGCCCCTGGGATTTCGACGTGATGGTGATGGAGAACATGTTCGGCGACATCGTCTCCGACATCACCGCGAGCCTGATCGGCGGCCTCGGCATGGCCCCATCGGCCGACATCGGCGACAAATACGCCGTGTTCCAGCCGTGCCACGGCACGGCGCCTGATATCATGGGGCAGGGCAAGGCCAATCCCACCGGCATGATCCTGTCTGCCGCGATGATGCTGGACTGGCTCGCCGACAAGCATGGCGTCGAAAGCGCGGCGGAAGCCGGCGAGCGGATCGAGCGCGCGGTCGATCAGGTCTACGCTGGCGGCCTCAAGCCGATCGAATTCGGCGGCAGCAACGGCACGGCCGATATCACCAAGGCGGTGCTCGCGGCGCTGTAGCTCGTCGGGCCAAGAAAAAGGGGCCGCGCGGCCCCTTCAACAGTTACCAGCGGTGCCAGTGGCGATGGCCCCAGCCCCACCGACGCGGGCCGTAACCGTAGAAGCGTCGCGGGCCGCCATAATAGCCATAGGCGCCGTAGTAGTTCGGGCGCCACCAGCAGCGGCCCCAGGCGTTGCAGACCATCCGCACCCGATCGACATTCGCGGCCGGGCCGCTTGCGACCTTGTCGGCTTGCGGAATGCCGTTGGGCATCGCTGCGAGCGCTTGTCCCGACGCCAGCGCCGCGCTGCCGAGGGCAGCCAGACCAAGAACAGCCAATTTGAGTTTCATCGCAATCTCCCTCGTTGGTGCCGGGAGAACCTGGGACAGATCAATTGGTTGCTATCGCGGCGCAAACCGGCGAGGAATTTAATCTTCGTGAATGAAGGTTCAGGTGGGCTGATCTACGGAGTTCCAAATTGGGGTCTGGAGGTCGCGCGTGATCTCTCGGCATCGTCATCGCTTCGCTCCGCTTGCGATGGCGAGGGAGGAGCGCTTGCAATGGAGTCGCTGACGGCGACTCAATTCCCCCTGAACTGCGGCTTGCGCTTCTCCATGAAGGCCTGCCGGCCCTCGCGGAAATCGGCGCTGTCCATGCAGGCGGTGCCGATCGCCTTGATCGCGCCCATGTCGCGGGCGCTTTCGTCTTTCAGCACTTCTGCGATAGTGATCTTGGCGGCCTTGATCGCGAGCGGCGCGTTCTGCGAGATCGCAATGGCGATCGCCATGGTCTCGCCCCAGAGCTGGTCATCCGGGATCACGCGCTCGACGAGACCGATGCGCAACGCTTCCGTGGAATCGATGCGCATGCCCGTGTACATCAGAAGCCGCGCCCAGGACGGCCCGACCAGCGACACCAAATGCTTCAAGCCGTCATAGCCATAGGCAATGCCGAGCTTGGCCGCGGGAATGCCGAATTGGCTGTCATGCGCGGCGATCCTGATGTCGGCGAGCATCGCGACCTGCATGCCGCCGCCGAGACAGAAGCCCTGGATGCAGGCGATGGTCGGCTTGGGGTAATCGGCGAGCAGCGCACGCTGGGCGGCGCTGCGCTTGCTGTACTCCTCGGACGCGGCTGCGTTGTGGCGGGTCTTCTCGAACTGGCTGATGTCGGCGCCTGACACGAACGCCTTGCCGCCGGCGCCGCGCATGATCACTACGCGCACCGTCTCGTCGTCGCGCAGGGCTGTCAGCGCCTCGCCAAATCCCTCCCACATCTCCAGCGACATCGCGTTGCGCTTGTCGGGATTGTTGAAGGTGATCACGCCAACGCCGTCGGTGATTTGCCTGAGGATCTTTCCGTCGGCGTAGGGAGTTTGTTGGGACAGATCAGGCATCGCGCGCTCGCTGGTCGTTGGCGAGACGCAATGTGCGGCCGGCGCAAGGCCGCGGTCAACCGCGACAGGTGATGCGGCTTTGCATCCGCCCGTGCCGCGATTGCATGCCTACCGCGCCATCCTACTGCGCCATGTGCGCGGTCAGCGGATGGTTGCCGGCATTGCCGAAGAACGCCGCTTCTTCGGCCGTCGCCTCCAACAGCTGCTCGTCCTGGTTATAGACGTCGTTGCGGAACTGGATGGTCTGGTCCTTGGTCATCCAGGCCGTGAGATAGATCCAGGCCACAGGCACCTTCCTGGCCATGGCGACCTCCTGGTGCTGACCGGTGGCGATCTCCGCATCGATCGCGGCGCGGCTCCATTTCGGCTGGTCCTTGAGCAGCCAGGCGGCGAGGTCGCGCACATTGTCGACGCGGGAGCAGCCGTGGGAATCGAAGCGGTAATCGTCGCTGAAGAGATTTCGCTGGTTGGTGTCGTGCATGTAGACCGAATAGGAGTTCGGCATGTCGATCTTGACCGCGCCGAGCGCGTTGAAGGTGCCGTTCTGCTGGCGCACGGTGAAGTTCGGCGTGTGCGTGCCCGACCAGTCGACCGAATGCGGATCGATCGGATTGTCGTGGGCGTCGAGCACCTCCATGTGCATGCGCGCCAGGTAAGTCGGGTCCTTGCGCATGTGCGCGGAGATCTCGGTCTTGGCGATCGAGGACGGCACCGTCCAGGTCGGATTGAGCACGACGCCGGTGATCTGGGCGGTCAGCGTCGGCGAGGGTTTTTCGGTCTTGCCGACGATGACGCGATAGCGGCGCACCACAAGGTCGTTCTCGACCGCTTCCGCGAAGGCCGCGGGGATGTTGACCACGACATAGCGCTGGCCGAAACTGAAATTGATGTTCTCGAGCCGCTCCAGCGAGGCTTCGAGCTGCCGGATGCGCTTCTGCACCGGCACGTTCATCGCGGCGAGTGTGCGCGGCGTCATGATGCCGGTCGGCGCAAGACCGTGGCGCGCCTGAAAACGCTTCACGGCGTCGGCGAGATTCTGGTCGAACGCGCCGCTCGCCTTGTCGGCGGCGAGATCGCCGGAGAGGATCAGCCGCTTGCGCAACAGGTCGTCATTGACGCCCTGGACGCCAAGCGCGAACCTGGCGTCAGCGGGGATGGTCGGCCAGCCGCCGCGTACCGCGAGATCGGAATAGCTCAGTGCTGCGTCCTTGATCCGCTGGGCGGTGCCCTCGTCGAAGGTCGGCTCATGCGTCAGCGCGAGTGCTGCTGCGGAGCGGCTCTCGGCGGTGGATGCCGGCGCGCCAGCTGTTTTGGGGGCGGCGGTGTGAGACGGGTTGGCGGCTGTGGGCACCGTGCCGGACGGGGCAGCGGGCTTGGGGCCGGCCTGACCGGTAGTCTCGGTCTGCGCGAGCGCGGAGGCGCTGGCGAGAAGGCCGACGGCAATGATCACGGCATGGCGTTTCGACATTTGTCTGTTCTTCCCCATGAGGGCGAGGCCCGTAACGGGGGCTCGCATCGGCAATTTTCGGCAGCCCATGCATCCGGCCGATTCGCTGAAATCGGCGGGCCGCCAGGGCACCAGGGTTGCGGCCCATTCAGCGCGGTACATCGCGCCCCGGCGGGCTCTGGGTTAGGTCGCAACAAGGTTGGAACAGGTTCGCGACATCGATGACCAATCGCCGCCAGATGCCAGCAGAAACGCAAAGAAAAAGGGGCGGCCAGGCCGCCCCAAAAAGCCGTGACCGCGCGCGTGATCGCGCGCAGGCCAATCTGATCTCGTCCGTCCGGATTCGTCAGCTCTCGCCAATGCGGCCGCGCCCCCGCGACGCGGCGGATTGAGCGTCGGCCGTGAAGCCCGGACCGTCGACCGGCTCAGCTTTCGTTCGCCGCGATCGATTCCATCAGCGAGACGAGCTGACGCTGCACCGTCTGATCCTTGATCTTGCTGTAGGCGCGCAGCAGGCGGAGGCTGAAAGCCGAATCCAGGAACAGGAGGCTTTCGACTTCGCGGGCCTTGTTGTCGCCGTCGTAGAAGAAGGTCACGGGCACGTCGAGGGCGGAGGCGATCTGCTGAAGCCGAGCCGCGCCGACGCGGTTGACGCCCTTCTCGTATTTCTGGACCTGCTGGAAGCTCACGCCGAGCTTTTCGCCGAGCTCAGCCTGCGAGATCTTCATCTCGACGCGCCGCAGACGGATCCGCTTGCCAAGCTCGATGTCCGGCTTGCCAGCGCTGCGCTGCTTCATTCTCTTCGCCGCTGCTTTCATCTTTGTTTTCACCTTTGTTCTTCGGTTGAAAATCCCCCGAAGAGCTGGGTCAGGGGTTCGCCCATATACGAGTCCTTGAATTCATGCGGGTGCACGAATTCTTCCTTAAACCACGGGAAGCGAGCTGGATTGAAAGCCTCGATCAGCCAGTCAATCATGTGCCGCACGCGGGGAATCCGGCCGCTACCGGGATGGTAGGACAACCAGATATCCAGCGGTCGGTTCAACTCGACCTCGAGTGGAATCAACTTCCCGCCAAGCGCAATGGCGTAGCTCGGGAAGACGCCGATGCCGGCGCCGTTCGCGACCGCCCAATAGTTGGCGCTCGAGACGTTGGTCTTCATGACCAGGAGGTCACGTTCCGGAACGCCCGGGAAGAAGCTCTCGAAGGTTTCCTTGGCGGCGATCTGATCGGCGAATTGCAGCACCAGGCGGTGCTTGATCAATTCCATTGCCGAGCGCGGCGCGCCATATTTCTCGATGTAACTCCTGGAGGCCCAGAACATCAGGTGCATGCGGCCGAGCCGCACCAGCTTGACGTCAAGCGCCGAGGGACGCGACAGATGGATGGCAACGTCCGCCTCGTGGCGGGAGACGTCTGCCGAGCGCATCGCGCAATGCAAATCGACCAGGACTTTCGGATAGGCCTGCTGGAATTCGACCAGCCGGGGCGCAAGCCAGAACGTCCCCAATCCCTCCGTCACGGCGACGCGAACCTCGCCGGTGAGGGCATTGGCGGTGGAATCGCTGGTGCGCAGCACGTCGAAGGCCGCCGCCTCCATCCGCTCGACGGCCGACACCACCAGCGCGCCTTCATCGGTGAGATGGGTGCCGTGGACGTCGCGCGTGAACAGGGTGGTGCCGGTTTGGCGCTCGAAATCGTCGATGCGGCGGCGGACGGCGTTGATCGACAACGACAGGCGTTCGGCCGCCGAGCGGAAACTGCCGCATCGAACGACTTCCAAAAAAATGCGGGCCGCGTCCCAATCGGAGAGGCCGCTGATGTTTGTCTTTAGGCGTTCCTCCAGTGGAACGCCCCTTTCCGCCAAGGAGTGCATACAAGTCCCTTCGGGTCGCTAAACTGGCAGAATCTAGCGCAAACCACAACCACGACGGGTTGGGGAGCGGTGAGTTTTGAACGCCATACTTACCGCGCCCGAGATGGTATTGGAGTGTGTCCGGAGCTGGGAATCGGGCTAATTTGAGCCCGGAAGAGGGGTCGACGTGCGTTCCGTTACGAGCCTTGAAATGGCTGCGGGATTGCCGAGTCTAAGTGGACCGGAAAGTGGCGTGCGATTTGTTGCGCGCACGCGTGCGATGGATCGATCGCGCTGGTTCAAGCGTTTCACCTGTGACGGTTCGGACTTGCGCAGCGGTGCGACGTCGTCTGGAACCGGAATTTCGAGGCAGAAGCATATTCAAATCGTCTTCGAGGGCTCGGATTCCTCGTGCTATTCTTGGCTTTCTCTTGGGGCCGGGAGCATCGTTTCAAGCACGCCTCGCAGCCCGAAATAACGGAAAGAACGCCGGTGTCGCATACAGACGAACAATTGCAGTCGGTGCTCGAGACGCTTGAGGAGTGCCGCAAGGTTCTCAACGAGAGCAACAGCCGCGAATCGGCCGAGTTGCTCTCGATCGTCATCCTCGACGTCAGGATGAAGCTCAAAGGAATTGACGGTGCCGACCTCAAGGCGCTGTGCGACGAAATGCTGCGGAGCGCTGCCAGCGAACCGCTGCCCCCCTCCAAGCAGACGCAGGACCAGCCCCGGCGTCCGCTGCTCCGCGTGGTGAAGTAGCCGCGCCGCCTGATCTCGCTTTTTGGCGAGATTTGTGCGCGTCCCGATGCCGCATCTGTGATCGCAGACGGCATCGGGAGGAGCCCTGGTTTGATCGCGCCTCTGTTGCGCATTCCCCGGCATCGGCTACACCAGAGCCGGTTCGGCCCCGGTCCCGCGCGCACTCCCCGCGTGCAGCCCGAGGGCCTGGGATGGCTTCGACTGCATCATGCAAAATGTTTCGATTACGGCGGCGCTGATTGCCGGTCTCGTCAGCTTCCTTTCGCCATGCGTGCTACCTCTGGTTCCGCCCTACCTGATCTATCTCACCGGCGCCACGATCGAGCATGTCGAGAGCGATGAGCCTGACACGGCCTCCAAGCGCGCGATCATGATGTCGGCAGTGCTGTTCGTGCTCGGCTTCTCCACGGTGTTCGTGGCACTCGGCGCCAGCGCCTCGCTGATCGGCGGGCTGATCCGCGCCTGGTCGGCCGAGCTGTCGATCCTGGCCGGCATCGTCATCATCATCATGGGTCTGCACTTCCTCGGGCTGACGCGCATCGGCCTGTTGATGCGCGAGGGGCGGCTTCCCATCCCGAAGCCCGTCGGGCTCTGGGGCGCCTACATCATGGGGCTCGCCTTCGCGTTCGGCTGGACCCCGTGCATCGGCCCGATCCTCGCCGCGATCCTGTCGATCGCCGCGGCTGAAGCGACGGTGACGAAGGGGGCGGGGCTCCTTGCGGTCTATTCCGCCGGTCTCGGCATTCCTTTCCTGATCGCGGCGCTGATGATCGAGCAGTTCACGAAGCTGTTCGCGCGCATGAAGGGCCACCTCGTCAACGTCGAGCGCGCCATGGGTGTGCTGATGGTGATCACCGGCATCGGCTTCCTCACCGGCGCGGTCTCCAATGTCAGCATCTGGCTACTGGAGACGTTCCCGGCGCTGCAGACGATCGGCTAACCGCCGACCGCAAACCGCGCCAGCGCCTCTCTGTCGATCTCGATGCCGAGCCCGGGACCATCGGGCACGCGAACGATTCCGTTCACGTGCTCGATCGGCTGTTTCAGGATCGCCTGCCGGATCGGATGTTCGGTGCGGTCGAATTCGAGCAGTGGCTCGAGCGGCGCCAGCGAATGCGGCGTGTGCGAGGGCAGCACGGCGAGAAGCTGGAGCGAGGCCGCGATCGCGATCCCGGTGCCCCAGACATGCGGATTGTAGCGGATGCCGAAGGCTTCGCTCATGTCCGCGATCTTCTTGCATTCGGTGAGGCCGCCGGCCGCGCAGGTGTCGGGCTGGGCGATGTCGAGCGCGTGCGAGGCAAACAGATCGCGGAAGCCGAAGCGCGTGAACTCGCACTCGCCGCCGGCGATCGGAATCGTCAGCGCGCCTTTCACCGCGCGATAGCCGGCGACGTCTTCCGGCGGCACCGGCTCCTCGAACCATCCGATGTCGTGGACCTCGATCAGTCGTCCGAGCCGGATCGCGGCGACCGCGTCATAAGCGTGGTTGGCGTCGACCATCAGTGCGACGTCGGGACCGATCGCCTCGCGCACCGCGCGCGTGACGGCGGCGTCTTCCGCGATGCCGAAGCCGACCTTCAGCTTCACGGCGCGAAACCCTTCGGCGGCGTAAGAGGCCGCTTCCTCCGGTAGGTATTTCAGCGGATCGCCGGATTTGCGCCGGTAGAGCCCGGTGGCATAGGCCGGCACCTCCGTGCGGGCGGCGCCGCCGAGCAACTGATGCGCCGGCACGTCGAAATGCTTGCCCTTGATGTCCCACAGCGCGATGTCGATGCCGCTCAGGCCCTGGATCACGACGCCTTTCTGGCCGTGATCGCGCAAGCGCGCGTAGATCGTGTGCCACAGCACGTCGGTGCGCAGCGGATCCTCGCCGACCAGCCACGGCACGATGTTGTTGACCACCGCAGCCGTCATCCGCGCCGGCCCGTAGCATTCGCCCCACCCGGTCAGGCCTACGTCGGTCTCGATCTCGACCAGCATCGCGGTGCGTGTGTCGTACCAGGCGCGTGAATAGGCGAAGGGCTGCGAGAGCTTTGCTTCCAGGATGTGGGTGCGAACCCGCGTGATCTTCATGGCCGTCGCTCCCGGTTCACCGTTTGTCATCCAGTGCGCAAATGACCGTGCAGACCACCCCGCGCGGCAGGAAGTCCACCGTTGCCTCGCCGCCGAGCTGGTCGCGCGCGCTGCGCTCGATCAGCCGCGAACCGAAGCCGCGCTGCACCGGTGCCGTCACCGGCGGGCCGCCGGCCTCGGTCCAGATCAGCCGCAGCCGCGGCTTCGGCGCGTCGGCGATGACCTCCCAGTCCAGCGTCACACGGCCGGTCTCGTTCGACAGCGCGCCATATTTCGCCGCGTTGGTCGCGATCTCATGCACGATCATCGACAGCACGACGGCAAGCCGCGGCGACAGCGGCACCGCGGGGCCGGCCATGCGGATACGATCCGGATTTGCAAGCAGGAACGGCTGGAGGACGCGTGCGATCACGTCCCGCAGCTCCGAGCCTGCCCATTTTTCCTGACTGAGCAGATTGTGCGCCTCGGCCAGCGCGCCGAGGCGCCCCTCGAACTTGCTCCGTTCGTCGCGGCTGGCGCTGCGAAAGGTCTGCACTGCGATCGCCTGCATCAAGGCCAGCGTGTTCTTGACGCGGTGGTTGAGTTCCTCGATCAGGAGATTGTGCAGCATCTCGCCGCGCGCGATCGTGGTTGCCATCCTGACTGCGAAGGTAAGGCCGACCAGCAGCAGCACGCCGCCGATCAGGCTGGTGATCGCGATGTTGCGCCAGAGCGGTGCGATCAGCGAGCTTTCGGTGACGCCGGCGGCGACGGTCCAGCCCGTCAGCCGCGAGCGCGTATAGGCCGAGGCGAGGGCCACACCGTCGAGTGAGACGCTCGACAGCGTCGCCTCGGGTGAGCGAAACATCGCTTCAAACAGCGAGGGCGAAGCTTGCTTGCCGAACGTCTCGCTCGGGTTTGGGGCACGCGCGAACACGATTCCCTTGCTGTCCAGCAGCGATACGGTCCACTGGTCGTCGGGGCGCTGTCGCTCGACCAGATGCTGGAAAATGTCGATCGGCGGGCTGAAGGAGAGCGTGTAGACGACCTCGCCGTCGCGCAGCACCGGGACTTCGACCGTGACGATCGGGCGCTTCTTGGTCGACCCGGTGAACAGATCGGAGAATTGCGGCGTCTTCGTCGCGAAGACGCGTTCGATGATCTCGTGATTGTTGCGCAGTGGCAGGCTCGCCGTTTCGGTCGTGACCGTCGAGAACAGCTGGTGCCCGGACTTGTCGGCCAGCAGCAGGACGCTGTCCTGGCCATATTGGCTGATGAACCCGGCGGCCGAGCGCCGGAAACTCTCGAAGTCGCCCCGGCGCAGCGACTCGCTGAGCGCGAGCACCTGGAGACCGCCCGTCATCCGCTGCACTTCCGAATCGAGCACGAGACGCATGCTCCGCACCGTCTCGAGCACACGTCGCGTCGCGTCGCTGCGGTCCTGGCGATAGTTGGAATAAGCAAGGCCGACCGCGAAGACGATCAACGGCAACATCGTTCCCGTGACCAGGAGAGCGAGCCGGACCGGCAGGGTGAGCTTTGACAAACGCGGGCGTCCCGATTCCAGCGCATTTGCGCCGGATTATGATTTTGGCGGTAACCATACGGGCAGGACCTGCGCGGCGCCACGATTTTCGTGTCGGGCGAGCAGGCCGAACGGGATTTTTGCAGCGCAGTCGCGGACGCCGATGCCGACGCTTCAGCTCATGCTGATTGCGGTGAGCAACAGGCACACGGCGTAAACGGCCGCCAAGCTGAGCCCGGCGATGCGGGCTTCTCGATGCGGTGTCATGTGATCAACTCCGAGGGGGCGGCCGCCGTTCGAGGCGACCGCCCGTCCGTTACGTCCTAGTCGATTTCCTGCACGACCGTCCGCGTGCCTGGATCGACCAGCATCACGCGTTCGCCGGAATAGACGTAGCGATATCGCGTGAGCGACGGACCCCAATCGGCCGGGACCGCCTCGAGCTCGACGCCGGCCGGAACCGTCGCGCCGACGATGATCTTTTCCTTCACCGGCCGCAGATGATGTTCGGTGACGTAGGATTTGATCCGCGTCCGGTATTGCGGCTCGATCTGAATCGCAGCGGCGTGACCGGTTCCGGTTGTGGTCACCACGGTCGATTGCGCGAATGCTCCGGTCGAGATCAGCAGCGCTGCGGCGGAAAGCAGGAATAGCTTCTTCATATTGTCCTCCTCGATGACAAGCGCCGCACCAACATCCCGCCGCTGGCGACGTTCCCGACCGATAGGAACAAAATACTACTTTTTCCCGTTTGCAGAACGACCGGGCGTGGAACGCCCCGGCAATTGGAGGAGGAGAGTATGAAGCTGAGGATCGCAACCGCGGCAGTGATGATTGCTGCGTTTTCCCTGCCGGCGTTCGCGGCCGACGAGTTCTACGTCGTGCAGGACGTCAAGACCAGGAAGTGCACCGTGGTCGACAAGAAACCGACGGACACGAGCATGACCGTCGTCAGCCCGTCGGGCACGATCTACAAATCGCGCACCGAGGCCGAGAGCGGCATGAAGACCGTCAAGGTCTGCACGTCAAACTGAGGAGGACGACAGATGCCAGTCTTGATCTTGTGGGCTGTGCCGGCCGTGCTGGTTGTGGGTGGCGGCATTTATCTGATTGGCCATTTCCATTGAACGAACGGCAACGGGCTTCGCGCTCGCTCGCGGAGCCCGTTGCGACAAATGTCAGGAGCGTCAGAGATTGCTCTCGGTGATCGCGGCGTAGACCATGCTGCGCAGCTCGCGCCGGATCGGATAGGCGCTCGACGGCAGCACCTGGGTCATGAAGATCGTGATCAGTTCCTCGGCGGGATCGATCCAGAACGAGGTCGTGGCCGCGCCGCCCCAATTGTATTCACCGGGGCTGCCGGCGATCAGCGTCTCCGCGGGGCGCATCGTCACTGCAAATCCGAGACCGAAGCCGATGCCGTTGTAGGTCGCCTCCGAGAATAGCGAGCGCGACACTTCCGGCAGCGCCTGTCCGCCCGGAATGTGGTTGGTCGCCATCAGCGCCAGCGTCTTCGGTCCGATCAGGCGGATACCACCGAGCTCGCCGCCGTTGAGCAGCGCGCGGCAGAAGGTGAGATAGTCGGCCATGGTCGAGCAGAGCCCGCCGCCGCCGGAGACGAGGGAGGGTGGGGCCAGGAACGAGCTCTTGGCCGGGTCGTCCTGGAGCGTCAGCCCCTCGCGGCGCTGGCCGGCATGCATGGTGAATCCGCCGCCGGGATCGGCGTTGTAGCAGGCGGCAAAGCGGTGCGCCTTCGAGGCCGGGACGTGGAAATCGGTGTCGGTCATGCCGAGCGGATCGAGGATGCGTTGTTTCAGAAACTGCTCGAACGGCACGCCCGAGATCTTGCCGACGAGATAGCCGAGCACGTCGGTCGCGACAGAGTAGTTCCAGGAATCGCCCGGCGAGAATTCCAGCGGGATCTTGGCAAGGCTCTCGATCATGCCTTCGAGCGTGCCCGACTTCTCGACCTCGCCGATCTTCTCCGCGCGATAGGCGGCATCGACATTGGAGCGCTGCTGGAAGCCGTAGGTCAGCCCCGACGTGTGGCGCAGCAGGTCGACGATCAGCATCGGCCGGGACGGCGGCCGGGTCAGGAAGTTGGGCCAGGTGCCGGCGACGAAGACGCCGAGATTCTTCCATTCGGGAATGTATTTCGCGACGGGCTCGTCGATCGCGACCCGGCCTTCCTCGACCAGCATCATGAAGGCGACGCTGGTGAGCGGCTTGGTCATGGAATAGATGCGGTAGATGGTGTCGTCCTTGACCGGCACCTTGCGCTCGACATCGGCAAGGCCCTGCACCGAGCTGTGGGCGATCTTGCCGCGGCGATAGACCAGCAGATGCGTGCCCGGGAAACGGCCGGCATCGATGTATCTGGCCTTCAGGTGGGCATCGACGCGGTCGAGCGCGGCCTTGGACATGCCCACGGATTCGGGCGAGGCGGGGGTAGGGGCGAGCATCAGTTCCTCCGGGCGATTTTGTCACTCGTTGATAGCCGAAATGGCGGCCTCATTCCAAGCGGGTCGCACTTAACGCGAGATCGCCGGATGGTGTAGGCTCCGGCCTGGAAAGCCTCCAAGGAGCCCCCTCAACGGGGCCAACGAGAAAAACGCAAGGGCAAACGCACCATGACCCAGTTCAACGAGATCGAACTCACCGAGGCCGTCGTCAGAAGCTTCGACAACACGCCGGATCCGCGCGCGAAATTCCTGCTCCAGGAATTGGTGAAGTCCCTGCACGATTACGTGAGCAAGACCGGTCTCACCTTCGAGGAGTGGGAATACGCCATCGATTTCCTCAC
This sequence comes from Bradyrhizobium sp. CCBAU 53338, assembly GCF_015291665.1. NCBI lineage: Bacteria > Pseudomonadati > Pseudomonadota > Alphaproteobacteria > Hyphomicrobiales > Nitrobacteraceae > Bradyrhizobium > Bradyrhizobium sp. CCBAU 53338. The sequence continues at coordinate 5,415,873 of NZ_CP030048.1, read as the reverse complement.
CCGCACCGGCCAGAAATGCACCGACACCCGCCAGGAGTTCATCCTGCTCTCCGACGTGCTCGGCGTCTCCATGCTGGTCGACGCGGTCAACCATCGTGACCGCGACGGCGCGACCCAGACCACCGTGCTCGGCCCGTTCTACGTCGGCGAGCACAAGGTCACCGCCCACGGCACCGACATCTCGCCGAACAATCTCACCGGCGAGCGGATGTTCGTGCAGAGCCGCGTCACCGATCTCAAGGGCAAGCCGCTCGCGGGCGTCCCTGTCGACGTCTGGCACGCCGACGATGACGGCTTCTACGATTCCCAGAAGGCGAATTACGACGAGGTCGGCGCCTCGGCACGGGCGCGCTTCATCACCGACGGCGACGGCCGCTTCTTCTTCCGCACGATCCTGCCGTGCAGCTACCCGATCCCGACCGACGGGCCGGTCGGCGAGATGATCGTGCAGACCAGGCGCCACCCGATGCGCCCGGCGCATGTGCACTTCCTGGTCAACGCGAAGGGCTATGAGCCGCTGATCACTCACGTCTTCATGGACGGCGACAAATATCTCGATTCCGACGTTGTGTTCGGGGTCAAGGACGACCTGATCGCCAAGGTCGAGCCGCGCAACGATGCGACGATGCCCGACGGCACCAAGGCGAGCGGGCAATGGCACCTGATGACCTACGAATTCCACCTCAAGCCCGGCGGCGGCGTCGCGCCGAAGCCGCTGGGGACGAAGGCGGCGGAGCCGGCCTGAACGTGGCGGGTCTTGTCTAGCGCGCGTGGAGCAGGGCGAGCAGGGCTACAACGGCGCAAGCCAGCGCTACTGTGGTCAGCTTCCAGAACAGCAGCGGATTGCGCTCGATCAGCGGCGTGGTTCGCGTGTTGAGATAGGCGGGATTGGGGTTGCGGAGCTCGTAGGTGAATTCGAACAGGTCCTCGTGACGCTTGTTAGGGTCGGGATGCAGCGCTTTTCGGAGCGCGCCATCGATCCAGACGGGAACCGCGCGGTCATCGTGGCTGGCTGGACGATATCGGAGCTTCCATGCATCCGATCGTCCCCTGATACGGGCGACCTGGGCGCCATAAGGCAAGTTTCCGGTCAGCATCTGGTAGCAGATGGTCGCCAGCGAGAACATGTCCGAGCGTGGCGAGCCGCCTTCGCCGAGGAAGTATTCCGGGGCGGTGTATTGCACCGTACCCAGAATGTCGGAGTCGGTCGAAGTCGGTGCCGCCTCGACGACGCCGGCCACCTTCACCGCCCCGAAATCGATGATTTTTGCGGTGCCGGTCTTGTCGATCAGGACGTTGTCGGGTCTCAGGTCCTGATGCAGCATTTCCATGCGGTGGAAGGCGCGCAGGCCCGTCGCGATCTGGTCGACGATGCCACGGACGGTTTCGATGTCGGGGCGCGGATTGTCCAGCATCCATTGTCGCAGCGTCTGCCCCTCGATGAATTCGGTCGCAACGTAGAGGTAGTTGCGTCGCCTGGATCGCGAGCGCGGCTTGAGGACGTGCGGGCTGTCGATCCGCCGCGCAATCCACTCCTCCATCAGGAAGCGTTTCAAATAGGCGGGATCGTCGCGGAGATCGATCGAGGGAATTTTCAGGGCGATCGTCTCGTCGGTCTCGGTGTCGACCGCCAGATAGATATGGCTGCGGCTGCTGGCATGCACTTCGCGCACGATGCGATAGCCATCGAACAAAGCCCGAGGTTCAGGGAGCGGCGGCAGCGGCAACTCGGCGGTGCCACCGAAAATGTCGGATGAGCCAGCTTGCGGCACCTCGTCGATGCGCAGAATCTGAACGGTGATGTTGTCGTCGCTGCCGCGCCGATAGGCCTCCTCGACGATGCTCTTCGCTGCGCGGTCCAGGTCGCCGGCACAGGCATCCAGCGTGCTCGCGACGAAGCGATGATCGACGAACTCGTAGGCACCGTCGGTCGCCAGCAGGAAGATGTCCCCTTTTTCGACCTGAAGCGCCTGGTAGTCGATTTCGATCTGCGGGTTGATTCCGAGCGCGCGGCCGAGATAGGTCTGCTCGGACGAGACCATGATGCGGTGATCGTCGGTGAGCTGTTCGAGGGCCTTGCCGGCGACGCGATAGATCCGGCAGTCGCCGACGTGGAAGACGTGGGCCGTGGTCGATTTCACGACCATTGCGGTGAAGGTACAGACGTAACCCTTGTCGCGATCGTAAGCGTACTGGCTCCGCCGCGTTTCCGCGTGCAGCCACGAGTTGGTCGCTTCCAGCACGCGCCGCGCCGAATTCTTCACCGTCCAGGATTCGGAGGTGCAGTAATAGTCGGTCAGGAAGCTCTTGACCGCCGACTCGCTTGCCTCCTGGCTGACCGCGCTGCTGGAGATGCCGTCGGCCAGGACGACGGCGATCCCCTTCAGGCTCAACAGCGGCTCTGCCGGGATCAGGGCGCCGTGAAAGTCCTGGTTGACCGGCTTGCGCCCCTTGTCGGAGTGCTGTCCGATCGAGATTTGCAAGCCCCGGCCCATCCTCGCCACCAACACAAAGGGAGCCTCACCCTATCAGGCAAAGCTCCCTTGTTGCTCGAACCAAATCGATCAAGCCGCAGCGCGGGTCGACGAATTGGCGGCCGGCTGGCGCTTCGGCTTGGTCAGCACGTGCGTCGTGTAGAGCGTCAGGCCCGTGAAGGCGAGGCCGCCCACCAGATTACCCAGCACGGTCGGGATCTCGTTCCAGATGAAATAGTCCAGGATCGAGAACTTGGCGTGGAGCATCAGGCCGGACGGGAACAGGAACATGTTCACGACCGAATGCTCGAACACCATGTAGAAGAACACAAGGATCGGCATCCACATCGCGATCACCTTGCCCGGAACCGTGGTGGAGATCATCGCGCCGACGACGCCGGTCGAGACCATCCAGTTGCACAGCATGCCGCGAATGAACAATGTCGCCATGCCGGCGGCGCCATGCGCCGCGTAGCCGAGCGTTCGGCCCTCGCCGATATTGCCGATGGCCGTGCCGACCTTGTCGGGATCCTGGGTGAAACCGAAGGTCGTCACGAAAGCCATCATGAAGGCCACGGTGAGCGCGCCGCCGAAATTGCCGATGAAGACGAGACCCCAGTTGCGCAGTACGCCGCCAAGCGTCACGCCCGGTCGTTTGTCGATCAGCGCGAGCGGCGCGAGTACGAAGACGCCGGTCAGAAGGTCGAACCCAAGCAGATAGAGCATGGAGAACCCGACCGGAAACAGCAGCGCCCCGATGATCGGCTGGCCGGTGTTGACGTTGATCGTGACGGCGAACCAGGCCGCGAGTGCCAGGATCGCGCCGGCCATATAGGCGCGGATCACCGTATCCCGGGTGGACATGAATATCTTGGATTCGCCCGCGTCCACCATCTTGGTGACGAATTCCGAAGGCGCGAGATACGACATCAACAGCTCCCTTGCTCATGTGATCGATCGAGCCGGCGAGTGCCGGATCGACGTTCTGTCAGACCAGTGAGCTTTCGCCTCCCGTAGACGGTGTGCGTACCGTAGAAGGCCCATGCACAAAGGGAGAGCGTCACGATGACCGCGCCTTGGCGGACCAGCGAACAGGCTTCCCAGTGGCTTCCAGGGCTGAACGCTCCGGCTCACTGTCAGTCATCGTTGACTAGGACAAACTGAAGCAATCGATGTGCCAGACGATCCGGCCCGGAGCGGATGCGTTTCGAGCGTGGACCTGACCGCGCTGGAAGCAGGATCGCCCCTGTTTGGGCAGGTCGCATCGGCCCCTGAGGCGATCGCTGGCGTAAAAACGGGCTCATGCCCAAGGCTTGTGCGACGCACAATCAACGGGCGAATCCGCATTCAAGAAATGAGCGGGTCGCAAGTTTTTGATGCAATTGTAGGCATGATTATTTTTTCATCAATTCAGGTAACCGATTGAAAGAAGTGACATTTCTATCATCTGCCAATTTGGCACGGAGCTTGAATTAGGGGTTTCGACGCCATCGACGCCGTCAACGAGCAATCATTCAAATCGTGACACCGCCGAAAACGGGGGCCTCCCCGAGCGTGCATCTTTGCGCCTCCGCGTCCGTCGGTGTCCCGCTTCCTAGCGAAAGGGACTTTTTCCAATGAAGGAAGGCAATCCGACGTGGATTTCTGACTGGCGCCCCGAAGATGAGGCGTTCTGGAATGCGGGCGGCAAAGCCGTCGCCCGGCGTAACCTGATCTGGTCGATCGTCGCCGAACACATCGGCTTCTCCGTCTGGCTGATCTGGAGCATCGTCGCGACCAAGCTGCCGCAGGCGGGCTTCCACTACTCGACCGACGAGCTGTTCCAGCTCGTGGCGGTGCCGGGACTGATCGGCGCCTTGATGCGCTTCCCCTACACTTTCGCAGTGACCACCTTCGGCGGCCGCAACTGGACCATCTTCAGCGCAGCCGTGCTGTTCATCCCGACGCTCGCGCTTGCGTACTTCGTCGGCCAGCCCGAAACGCCGTTCTGGCTGATGCTGATGGTCGCGTCGACCGCGGGCCTCGGTGGCGGCAATTTCGCGTCCAGCATGACCAACATCTCCTTCTTCTTCCCCGACAGGATGAAGGGATGGGCGCTTGGCCTGAACGCCGCCGGCGGCAACATCGGCGTCTCCAGCGTGCAGCTCCTGACGCCGATCCTGATGACTCTCGCCGTCATCAACCTGTTCCAGGCAACGCCAGTCGGCGGCGTCTATCTCCAGAACGCCGGCCTGATGTGGGTGCTGCCGATCGCGATCGCGGTGTTCGGCGCGGTGTTCTTCATGAACAATCTGACTTCGGCCAAGTCGTCGATCAAGAACCAGCTTGCCATCGTCAAGCGCAAGCACACCTGGATCATGGCTTTCATCTACATCGGAACGTTCGGCTCCTTCATCGGATACTCCGCCGCGTTTCCGCTGCTGATCAAGACCCAGTTTCCCACGGTCACGATCTCGATCGCATTCCTGGGTCCGCTGGTCGGCTCGCTGTCACGTCCGTTCGGCGGCTGGCTCGCCGACAAGGTCGGCGGCTCCATCATCACCTTCTGGAATTTCATCGCGATGGCGGCGGCCACGATCGGCGTTTTGTACTTCGTCGGGCAGAAGGACTTCACCGGCTTCCTGTCGATGTTCCTGGTCCTATTCCTGACGACGGGCATCGGCAACGGTTCGACCTACCGCATGATCCCCTCGATCTTCCGAGAGGAAAACCTGTTCAAGGTGCGCGGCAAGGGCGATGCGGCGCGCGCGCTGGCGCTGAAGACCGCGAGCATCGAGAGCGGTGCGGCGGTCGGCTTCATCGGCGCGGTCGGTGCTGTCGGCGGCTATCTGATCCCGAGCAGCTTCGGCAAGTCGATCGCGGCAACCGGAGGTCCGCAGCTCGCGCTTGCCATCTTCCTCGCATTCTACGCCTGCTGCCTCGCTTTGACCTGGTGGTTCTACCTGCGTCGCAGCGCGCAGGCTGAAGGCGCGCCAAGCCTCGCCGAAGCAAGAGTGTGACGCTAGGCATGAAAAACGCTTCTCCCCGTACGCGGGGAGAAGACTCTCTGATGACGTTTGACCCATGAACTTTTTCCGCAACGGCGCGGACAAAGGCAGACCGAAACAGACAGGAAACCATCATGACGCCACAGCAGATCGCCCTCGTGCAGCAGAGCTTTTCCAAGGTCGCACCGATTTCAGAAGCAGCTTCGCAGCTGTTCTACGACCGCTTGTTCGAGGTCGCTCCCTCCGTGCGCGCAATGTTTCCCGAGGACATGACCGAACAGCGCAAGAAGCTGATGGGCATGCTCGCCGCTGTCGTCGGCGGCTTGTCGAATCTCGAGGCGATTCTCCCCGCGGCGTCCGCGCTCGCCAAGCGCCACGTCGGTTACGGCGCCAAGGCCGAGCACTATCCCGTGGTCGGCGCGACCTTGCTGTGGACCCTGGAAAAGGGCCTCGGCGATGCCTGGACGCCCGAGCTCGCCACCGCCTGGACGGATGCCTACGGCGTGCTGTCCGGCTACATGATTTCCGAGGCCTACGGCGCGAGAGCGCAGGCCGCCGAATAGGAGATGCCTTGTGAGTGAGCCGCTCGTCATCGTCGGTAACGGTATGGCCGCAGCTCGTCTCGTCGACGAGCTCGCCAAGACCGCGCTCGGCCGCTACGCGGTCGCTGTGATCGGCGAGGAGCCGCGGCTCGCTTACAACAGAGTGTTGCTCTCATCCGTGCTGGCCGGCGAGACCGGCTCGCACGAGATCGAGCTCAGGCCCGCCGACTGGTGGCGCCATCGCGGCGTCACCGTGCGCTACGGCTATCGCGTCACCGAGATCGACACGGGTCGCCGCGAGCTCAAGATCGCAGGCGAAGAGAGCATGGAGTATTCCAAGCTCGTGCTCGCAACCGGATCGACGCCGCTGCGCCTCAACGTGTCAGGCGCGGATCTCGCCGGCGTGCATACTTTTCGCGATACGCGTGATGTCGATTTGCTGTTGACGCTGGCGGCGGCGAAGAAGCGCGTCGTCGTGGTCGGCGGCGGCCTGCTCGGGCTCGAGGCGGCCTATGGCCTGGCGAAAGCCGGCGCGCCGGTGACGCTGCTGCATCTGATGGACCGGCTGATGGAGCGCCAGCTCGATGGGCCGGCCGCCGATCTGCTCAAGACGCTGGTGGAGCGCAAGGGCATCCGCATCCTGCTCAATGCCTCGACCGCGCGCATCCATGGCGAGCGAAATGTCGAAGCCGTCGGGCTTGCCGACGGCAGCCGCATCGAGGCGGATGCGGTGATCTTCGCCGCCGGCATCAGGCCCAACGTTGCGCTGGCCAGCGAAGCCGGCATCGCGGTCAATCGCGGCATCGTCGTCGACGACGTGATGCAGACCGCATCGCCCGACATCTACGCGCTCGGTGAATGCGCCGAGCATCGCGGCACCTGTTACGGCCTGGTCGAGCCGGCCTATGAGCAGGCGCGCGTGCTGGCGCGGCATCTCGGCGGCCGTCCCGCCGCCTATCGGGGCAGCGTGGTCTCGACCAACCTGAAAGTGTCCGGCGTCAGCGTGTTCTCCGCCGGCGACTTCATGGGCGGGGAGGGCAGCGAGAGCCTGGTCCTGACCGATCGCCGGCGCGGCACCTACAAGAAGCTCGTGATTTCAGGCGGATGCCTCGCCGGCGCGGTGCTGATCGGCGAGACCGCGGATGCGCTCTGGTATCTCGAGCTGATCCGCACCCGCGAGAAGATCGCCGGGATCCGCGCCGACATGATGTTTGGCCGTGCGCTCGCGATTCCCTCCAAAGCGGCGTGACGGAGGCTGCCTGAGATGACGGCGATCGATACGACTCTCCGAACCACCAAGACGACTTGTCCTTATTGCGGCGTCGGCTGTGGCGTGCTCGCAACGCCTGACGGCGCGGGTGGCGCCGCGATCGCGGGCGACCCGGACCATCCCGCCAATTTCGGCCGGCTGTGCTCGAAGGGCTCTGCGCTCGGCGAGACTGTCGGGCTCGAGGGCCGGTTGCTCTATCCGATGATCCGCTGCAAGGGTGTGCTCGAGCGCGTCGCCTGGAGCGATGCGCTGGATCACGTGGCCCACCGCATGCAGCACATCGTGGCGCGCGACGGCGCCGACGCGGTCGCGTTCTATCTCTCGGGCCAGCTTCTGACCGAGGATTATTACGTCGCCAACAAGCTGATGAAGGGCTTTGTCGGCACCGCCAACGTCGACACCAATTCCCGGCTCTGCATGTCTTCCTCGGTCGCCGGCCATCGCCGTGCCTTCGGCAGCGATACGGTGCCCGGCTGCTATGAGGATCTCGACCAGGCCGATCTGCTCGTCTTCGTGGGCTCGAACGCGGCCTGGTGCCATCCCGTGCTGTTCCAGCGCATGCTGAAGAACCGCGGGGAGCGCGGTGCGCGCATGATCGTGATCGATCCGCGCCGCACCGATACCGCGAGCGACGTCGATCTATTCCTCGGCCTGAAGCCCGGCACCGACACCGCGCTGTTCTCCGGACTGTTCGTCCATCTCGCCGACCACGGTACGCTCGATCGCGATTACATCGCGCAGAACACCGGCGGATTCGACGATGCGCTGGCGCGTGCGCGCAGCATCGCCGGCAGCGTCACGGCGACGGCGCTGGCGACGGGCCTCTCCGAGCAGGACGTCGCGACCTTCTTCAGGATGTTCCGCGACACCGAGCGCGTCGTGACGCTCTACTCGCAGGGCGTCAACCAGTCGGCGCAGGGCACCGACAAGGTCAATGCGATCCTGAACTGCCATCTCGCCACCGGGCGCATCGGCAAGCCGGGCGCTTCCCCGTTCTCGCTCACCGGGCAGCCCAACGCGATGGGCGGCCGCGAGGTCGGCGGCCTCGCCAACATGCTCGCGGCGCACATGAGCTTCACGCCGCCGGACATCGACCGGGTCAGGCGCTTCTGGAAGGCGCCGCATATCGCCACCCACGAAGGGCTGAAGGCGGTGCAGCTGTTCGAAGCGATCAACCGCGGTGAGGTCAAGGCGCTGTGGGTGATGGGCACCAACCCCGCGGTGTCGCTGCCTGACGCGGATTTCGTGCGCGAGGCGCTGAAGAAGCTCGAGCTGTTCGTCGTGTCCGAGAACGTATTCTCCAACGACACGGTCGAAGCCGGGCCGCATGTTCTGCTGCCGGCGCTGGCCTGGGGCGAGAAGTCGGGCACGGTGACCAATTCTGAACGTCGCATCTCGCGCCAGCGATCGTTCCTGCCGGCGCCCGGCGAGGCGCGGCCGGACTGGTGGATTCTGAGCGAAACCGCAAAACGTCTCGGCTTCGGCGACAGCTTCAATTACAAATCGCCCGCCGAGATATTTCGCGAGCATGCCGCGCTTTCGGCGTTCGAGAACAACGGTAGCCGCGATTTCGATATCGGCGCGCTCACCTCGTTGTCCGACGAGGCGTTCGATGCCTTGACGCCGGTGCAATGGCCCGCACGCGAAGGCCGGGCGCCGGGCGAGCGCTTCTTCGCGAGCGGTGGCTTCTTCACCAATGACGGCAAGGGTCGCTTCGTCGCGCCGGAGGTGCCGGCGCTGCTCAGCGAGACCGGTCCGTCGCGGCCCCTGCGGCTCAACACCGGGCGTATCCGCGACCAGTGGCACACCATGACGCGCACGGGCCTGAGCAAGCGGCTCGGTGCGCATCTGCCCGAGCCGTTCGTCGAGATTCACCCTGATGATGCCGGCAAATACGGCATCGTCCATGACGGCTATGCCCGCATCACCACCGATTTCGGCCAGTGCATTCTGAAGGTCGTCGTCAGTGAGGGCCAGCAGCGCGGCACGCTGTTCGTGCCGATCCACTGGAGTGCGATGAACGCCTCGCACGGCCGCGTTGGCGCGCTGGTGCAGTCCTTCACCGATCCGTTCTCGGGGCAGCCGGAATCGAAGGCGACGCCTGCGGCGATCGTGCCTTATGAATTCGTCTTCCGCGGTTTCGCGTTGTCGCGAAAGCAGCTCGATCTGCCGCCTAACCTGTTGTGGACCCGCGTCACTGTCTCCGGCGGGTTCGGCTATCTCTTCGCCGACAATGCGGATCTGTCGCGCTGGCCGGCCTGGCTCGACGGCCTCGCCGGCGAGGACGTCGCCGAGTATCGCGATTTCGGCGGCGGCGTTTATCGCGCGGCCTCGTTCGCTGGAGATCGCATCGAGACGTGCCTGTTCGTCGGCCCCGCGCACGATGCCGGCGACTGGGAGGTGGTGAAGAGCGTGTTCGCAGCCGATCGCGTCACCGAGGATCAGCGCCGCATGCTGCTGTCGGGCAAGTCCAGCGAGGGCGCCGCCTCGACCGGCCCGATCGTCTGCGCCTGCTTCGGCGTCGGCCGCGGCACCATCTGCGACAGCATCGCAGCCGGTGCGCGCACCGCCGCCGAGATCGGCGCAAAACTCAAGGCCGGCACCAATTGCGGTTCCTGCATCCCCGAGTTGAAGCGCCTGATCGCGACGACGGAGGCGGTGGCGGTGAAAGAGGCGAAGCTGGCCGGAGCGGCGGGGTAGGGTCGGCGCCTCAACCTCCGCCGTCATCGCCCGGCTTGATGCCTAGCCCGGACAGATCACTGGACCGGGCGATCCAGTACGCCGAAACATCAGTGACTCGCCGAGAAGCCGCGGCGTACTGGAATCCCCGCTTTCGCGGGGAAAACTGTGAGGCTGGGCTATCCCCCGCGCCAATCGACGCGCCCGCGATTGTGCCTTATGGTGCCGCGGCCTCCCCTCAGCGCCTTTGAAAACAATCATGTACCTGGAAACGCCGCCGCGCCTGTTCGAAACCAAAATCTTCTCAGTCATGCCCGACACGTTTCGCCGCAAGGGCGTGCGGACGGATTGGGCCGACGCCAACCGACCTGGTGTGTCGACAGATAGCTTCATCGAAGGTCCATCCTTCGACAAGGACGGCAATCTCTACATCGTCGACATTCCCTTCGGCCGCATCTTCCGTATCGCGCCTGATGGCGCGTGGTCGCTCGTGATCGAATATGAGGGATGGCCGAACGGGCTGAAGATCGCGGCCGACGGTCGCATCTTCGTGGCCGACTACATGCACGGGATCATGGAACTCGACGCCAAGGCGGGGCGCATCAAGCCGATCCTGACGTCGCGTAATTCGGAATCGTTCCGCGGCTGCAACGATCTGCATCTCGCTTCCAACGGCGACATCTTCTTCACCGACCAGGGCCAGACCGGCCTGCACGATCCCAGTGGCCGCGTCTATCGCCTGACCGCAAGCGGCCGGCTCGATTGCCTCATCGACACCGGCATCAGCCCGAACGGGCTCGTGCTCGATCCCGGCGAACGAGTGCTGTTCGTTGCCATGACGCGCGACAATGCAGTGTGGCGGCTGCCGTTCATGACGGACGGCAGCGTCTCGAAGGTCGGCCGGTTCTGCACGCTGTTCGGTACATCGGGTCCTGATGGCATGACCATGGACGCAAGCGGCCGGCTGTTCGTCGGCCACGCCTCGCTCGGCCACGTCTTCGTGTTCGCGCCGAACGGCGAATTGATCGCGCGGATCAAGTCTTGCGCCGGGCCGAACTGCACCAATGTCGCCATCGGCGACCCGAAGAAAGATCGGCTCTATATCACGGAGTCGGCGACAGGCAGCGTGCTGGTCGCGGACATCAGCGGATTGAACTCTTGAGCGCGATGGCAGTTTGCCTCACTCGAAGAGCGGCTTCGGAGCGAACATGAACACGAAATCCTTCGGCAGGACCGGCGCCAACGTCTCCGTCATCGGGCAGGGCACCTGGTATCTCGACCACGGCGATCGCAAGCGCGCGATCGCGGCGCTTCAGCGCGGGCTCGATCTCGGCATGACCCATATCGACACCGCCGAGATGTATGGCGATGCCGAGCTCGTTATCGCCGATGCGATCGCCGGTCGCCGCGACGAGGTCTTTCTGGTCTCGAAGGTGCTGCCGAGCAATGCCTCGCGGCGCGGCACCATCACCGCTTGCGAACGCTCGCTCAAGCGGCTGAAGACCGACAGCCTCGATTGCTATCTGCTGCACTGGCGCGGCTCCTATGATCTCGAAGACACCGTCGCCGCGTTCGAGGAGCTGGTGACATCAGGCAAGATCAAATCGTGGGGCGTCTCCAATTTCGACGCCGACGATCTCGACGAAATGCTGGAGGTCTCGGGCCAAGGCAAGATCGTCTGCAATCAAGTGCTCTATCATCTCAAGGAGCGCGCGATCGAGCATGCGGTGATCCCGTGGTGCGAGCGGCACGGTGTTGCGGTCGTGGCCTACTCGCCGTTCGGGCACGATGATTTCCCCGATGAACGCAGCAAGGGCGGCGCCGTGCTCGCGCGCATCGCGGAGGCGCGTCGTGCGACGCCGCGTCAGGTCGCGCTGAGCTTCCTCACCCGTGCGACTACGGTGTTCGCGATCCCGAAGGCTTCGTCCGCGGATCATGCCGGCGAAAATGCGGCCGCGGGCGATCTCGTGCTGACGAAGGAGGAGATTTCGGCGCTGGATGCGGTGTTTCCGCGCGGTCCGAAGCCGCGCGGCCTGCCCATGCTGTAGCGCACAAACTCCTATTATTAATGGAGTATTGACGCGCGCGGACCTGAGCGCATATCGGCATCCTGTTTTCGGAAGTTGTGAAAGCGGCGCATTTGTCGTTTTTATGGGCGGTTCTCGAATCGCATTCTTGCCGGGTTCCCACAGTGACACCGCCGCCCGCCGCAGCCGCAAGGCTCGACAGTATTCCCATGCCCATGCCTCAGAAGAAGCAGGAGGCTCGCCGCGCGCCTGCGCGCGTCGATCATCCCTTCAAAGGCATCGCGCTGGTGCTGCTGTCGACGGTGTTTCTCGGCTGCTCCGACGTCACCGCGAAATATCTTTCGACCAGCCTGCCGTCGATCGAGATCACCTGGATCCGCTTCGTCACCTTCGCGCTGATGTTCACCCCGGTGATGCTGCCGGGCTCGCCGCTGCACGCGATGCGCACCGAGCGTCTCGGGCTGCAATTGATGCGTGGCGTCGCGCTGCTGGGATCCTCGCTGTTCTTCATCACGGGCCTGCGTTTCCTTCCCATCGCGGAAGCCTCCGCCACCGGCTTCGTCTCGCCGCTGTTCGTCACCGCGCTCTCGATCATCTTCCTGAGCGAGAAGGTGGGCATGCGCCGCTGGATCGCGACAGCGGTCGGCCTCGTGGGTGTGATGATCATCCTGCGGCCCGGTTCGAGCGCGTTCCACGCTGCCGCGTTCTTCCCGATCGTCTCGGCGTTCTGCTGGGCTGCCGCGCTGATCATGACGCGCCTGATGAGCGGCCGCGAGGCCGTGCTCACCACGATGGCGTATTCGGCGCTGACCGGCGTTGCGATCCTCAGCATCATGGTGCCGTTCGTCTGGGTGACGCCGACCTGGACCGGCATCGGCCTCGGCATCGTGATCGGCCTTGCCTCCACCATCGGCCAGTGGATCATCGTGCTCGCCTATCGCTACGGCGATGCCTCGGTGCTGGCCCCGTTCTCCTACACGCAATTGCTGTGGGTCAGCATCCTGGGCTTCTTCCTGTTCGGTGAAGTACCCGACATCTGGACCGTCACGGGCGCGGCCTTCATCGTCGCCAGCGGTCTCTACATCGCCCATCGCGAGCGCGTCCGCCGCGCCCAGCTTCTGGTGCAGGCAGCGCGTTCTCCGAACCCCTGACGCAAGTCCACGCATCCCGCTTCGTGCTATCAACGGTTCCAACGAATGGGGAGGAGCCGGATGCGCGCTGCGATTTTCAGGAACGGTGAGATTGTCGTCGGTCATATGGCCGAGCCGAAGCCCGGCCCCGGCCAGGTACTGGTCAAGACGCTCGTCTGCGGCATCTGCGGTTCCGATCTGCACGCGCGCCAGCATGCCCCACGAATGGTGGAAATGGCGAAGAAGACCGGGCGACCGGCGATGGATCTGTCGCGCGACGTCGTGTTCGGCCACGAGTTCTGCTGCGAGATTGTCGACTACGGCCCCGGCACTGTACGCAAGCTCAAGCCTGGCACGCATGTGTGCTCGCTGCCGGCGCTGCTGACGCCCGAGGGCATCAAGGGCATCGGCTACTCCAACGACTTCGTCGGTGGCTATGCGGAACAGATGCTGCTCAGTGAGCCGCTGCTGCTGGAAGTGCCGAACGGCCTTGCGCCCGAACACGCCGCGCTGACCGAGCCGCTCGCCGTCGGCGTTCACGCGGTCGAAAAAGCCGACATCCGTGGAGGTGAGGTGCCGCTCGTGATTGGATGCGGCCCGGTCGGGCTCGCCGTGATCGCCGCGCTCAGGATCAAGGGCCTGCATCCGATCGTCGCGGCCGACTATTCGCCGGCGCGCCGCGCGCTCGCCACCAAGCTCGGCGCCGACATCGTCGTCGA